>JBKPCO010000242.1:0-8219 GCA_046727415.1 Candidatus Methylomirabilota bacterium | reverse complement strand
GTGATCGTCGGCGACGCCAACATGAGCGAAATCTCGACCTATCTCAAGGTCGGCACCATGGCGATCGTGCTGAGCATGGTCGAGGACGATTTCATCGAGCGCGACCTCTCGGTGGACGGCCCGGTGGGTGCGTTCCGGGTGGTCTCGCGCGACCTGGGCTGCCGGGAGACGTTCCGCCTCAAGGACGGGCGCTCCATCACCGCCGTCGACCTGCAGCGCGAGTTCCTGGCGATGGCCCACAAGTACTACCGCGACCACGAGGCCGAGCCGTGGGTGCGCGACGTGCTCGCGCGGTGGGAGACGACGCTCGACCGGCTGGCCGAGGATCCGATGCAGCTGAGCCGCGAGCTCGACTGGGTGATCAAGCGCCGGCTCATCGAAAACTACATGACCAAGCACAATCTGGAATGGAGCGATTCGCGGGTCCAGATGATCGATCTCCAGTACCACGACATCCGGCCGGGCCGGGGTCTCTACTACAAGCTCGAGGAGTCGGAGGCGGTCGATCGCATGGTGACCGACGACGAGATCTCGAAGGCGATCTACGACCCGCCCAAGGACACGCGCGCGTACTTCCGCGGCATGTGCCTGCAGCGCTACGCGGAGGAGATCGTCTCGGCGAGCTGGGACTCCGTCATCTTCGACCTCAAGGAAGGCCCGCTCAAGAAGATCTTCATGCTGGAGCCCCTGCGCGGCACCGAGGCGCACGTGCGCCAGCTCCTGACCGAGTCGCCGACCGCCGCCGATCTTCTGCGCAACATCTCGCGCGCCTCCGGGATGTGACGATGGACGAGGGACGGTGGCGCTCGCTATTCAACGACTACTCGAACTCGAGCTTTGTCGAATTGCTCCGCCGCGAGTCGCCGCACCTGGTGCCGGGCCTCGGCCCCCCGCCGGCCGCCCAGGTCTTCGAGCCCGTGCACGGGACGACCGTCCTGTCCGTGCGCTACCGTGACGGCGTCATCATGGCGGGAGACCGCCAGGCGACGGCTGGCTATCAGGTGGCGAGCCGCCGGATCGAGAAGATCTTCAAGTCCGACGAGCTCTCGGGCGTCGGGATCGCCGGCGCCGCCGGCCCCGCCATGGAGATGGCCAAGCTCTTCCAGACCGAGCTCGAGCACTACGAGAAGGTGGAGGGCGAGAACCTCTCGCTCGAGGGCAAGGCCAACCGCCTGAGCCAGATGATCCGCATGAATTTGCCAGCGGCGATGCAAGGGCTGGTGGTGGTCCCGATCTTCGCTGGCTTCGACGAGAAGGCCGGCGTCGGCCGCCTATTCAAATACGACATCACCGGCGGCCGCTACGAGGAAACCAACTACGATGCGCAGGGCTCGGGCTCGAAGGACGCGCGCGACTCGCTGAAGAAGCTCTGGAAGCGCGAGATGGGCCGCGACGACGCGCTGCGCGTCACGCTCGAGGCGCTCATCGACGCCGCCGACGAGGACGTCGGGACGGGCGGTCCCGACCTGGTGCGCGGCATCTTTCCGTCCGTGAAGACCATCACCCGGTCCGGCTTCGGGGAGGTTCCCGACGACGAGGTGAAGCGCGTCTGCGAGGCGATCCTGAACGAGCGCGCCCGGACCGGAACCGGAGCCTGATCGATGCCGCTGCCCTACTACGTGAGCCCCGAGCAGATGATGAAGGACAAGGCGGAGTATGCCCGCAAGGGCATCTCGCGCGGCCGGTCCCTCGTCACCCTCGAGTACGGCGACGGCATCCTGCTGGTCGCCGAGAACCCCTCGACGCTCCTGCACAAGATCTCGGAGATCTACGACCGGATCGCGTTCGCCGGCGTCGGCAAGTACAACGAGTTCGAGAATCTCAGGATCGCGGGCATCCGCCACGCCGACGTCAAGGGCTACTCCTACAGCCGCGGCGACGTGACCGCCAAGGCGCTGGCCAACGCCTACTCGCAGGCGCTCGGCAACATCTTCACGCAGGACATCAAGCCGTTCGAGGTCGAGGTGCTGGTGGCCGAGGTGGGCGACGCCAACGGCACGAAGAGCGAGATGTACCACATCCTCTACGACGGCACGATCGAGGACGAGCGGAACTACGCGGCGATGGGCGGCCAGGCCGACGAGATCCGCCGCTTCCTCAAGGACCACTACAAGGAAGCCATGAGCCTGGGCGACGCGCTGCAGCTCGGCGTCCGCGCGCTCACCGTCACCCAGAACAAGACGCTCAGTGAGCGCGACCTCGAGGTCGCGGTCCTGGACCGGACCAAGGCGCGGCGGAAGTTCCGGCGCATCCCCATCGAGGCACTCGGTCAACTCTTGGGCGCGGCGAAGTAAGCCGTGTTAGTCTTGGGCAGGATAGCCCCATGAAGCGCCGGATCTTCGGCCTCGAGAACGAGTACGGTCTCACCTGCACCCTGAACGGCCAGCGCCGCCTGTCGCCCGACAACGTTGCGCGCTACCTCTTCGAGAAGGTCATCCCCGGCGCTCGCAACGCGAACGTCTTCCTCGAAAACGGGGCGCGGCTCTATCTCGACACCGGGTTCCACCCGGAGTATGCGACGCCCGAGTGCGATGACGTCGCCGAGTTGGTCGTCCACGACAAGGCGGGCGAGCGCATCGTCGAGGACCTCCTGCACCAGGCCGAGAAGCGGCTGCGTGAGGACGGGATCTCCGGCAACATCCTGCTCTTCAAGAACAACACCGACTCGGCCGGCAATTCCTACGGCTGCCACGAGAACTACCTGGTCTCGCGCGACGTGTCGTTCCAGCGGCTGGCCGAAGCGCTCATCCCATTCTTCGTCACCCGGCAGATCTTCGCGGGCGCGGGCAAGGTGCTGCAGACACCGCGCGGCTTCCACTACTGCTTGTCCCAGCGCGCGCAGCACATCTGCCAGGAAATCTCCGGTGCCACGACCTCGTCGCGGTCGATCATCAACACACGCGACGAGCCGCACGCGGATGCCGAAAGATATCGGCGTCTGCACGTCATCGTCGGCGATTCAAATATGTCTGAAGTCGCGACGTATTTGAAAATCGGCACGACCGCGCTCGTTCTGGACATGATCGAAGACGGCTTCTTCGATCGCGATTATTCGTTGCAGTCGCCGGTGCAGGCCATCCGCGATATTTCCCACGATCCGACGCTGCGTGAGGCAATCAAGCTGAAGGACGGCCGCTCGATCACGGCGCTCCAGATGCAGCTCGAGTATCTCGAATACGCGACGCGCTACGTGAACTCGATCAACGCCGACAGCACCACCAAGGACATCCTCGCCCGCTGGACCGACGTCCTCACCAAGCTCGAGTCGGATCCGATGCAGCTCAGCCGCGAGCTCGACTGGGTCATCAAGCGGCAGCTCATCGACAACTTCATGAACCGCCACCGCCTCTCCTGGCGGGACCCCAAGGTGTCGCTGCTCGACCTCCAGTACCACGACATCCGCCCCGACAAGGGCGTCTACTACCGCCTGACCAACAACGACCACGTGGACCGGATCACCGACGACGACACCATCGAGCAGGCCAAGCACGTGCCCCCGCAGACCACCCGGGCGCGCCTGCGCGGCGAGTTCATCCGCCAGGCGAACCTGAAGGGCAAGGACTACCGGGTCGACTGGGTCTACCTGAAGCTCAACGACCCGGAGCGCGAGACCATCCTCTGCAAGGACCCGTTCCAGTCTCACGACGAGCGGGTCGAGCGCCTCATCCGCTCCTTCTAGGCCCCTCGCGTCCGGCACTAGGGGGCGAGGCTGCCCGGGGTCGTCGCACCACCGGGAGTGGCCCCCGACAAAGGTTGACTCCCGCGGATTGGGGGTGCTACGCCTGATAGAGCCAGGTGCACCCACACGCTCACCCGAGCGGTCTCACGGCGCAAGGAGTGCTCGATGTTCAGCAGCTCGAAGACGGTCGAGAACAGCAACGGCAAGCCGGCACCGGTCCAGCTGCTCACGGTCGTCGGCGACCGGGCCCGCATGGAGGGCAAGTTCGACATCGCGGACTCGATCCAAGTCGAGTGCGAGATCGGCGGCGAGATGACGGTCGGCGGCAAGCTCGTCATCGGCGAGAAGGGCAGCGTCAGCGCCAACGTCCAGACGGTGGACGCCACCATCATGGGCCACTACTCGGGCAACATGATCGCGACCGGCAACGTCGAGATCACCGAGACGGGTCGGGTCACCGGCAACATCACGACCGATTCGCTCGTCATCTCGAAGGGCGGATTCTTCAACGGCAACGTCACGAAGATGAACGAGGCGTCCAACGGCCAGCGCCCGCTCTACCTGGCCGACGACACCCGCGCCGCGTACCTGAGCGGCCCGAGGTAGAAAGGCCCGCCCCATATCGACATGCTCTTCAAAAAGAGCCCGCGCCCGACCAAGGGAAGCGATCTCACGGCCTTCATCGACGAGGGATCGGAGATCGAGGGAAAGTACTCGTTCACCGGCACCGTCATGATCAACGGCAAGTTCCGCGGCGAGATCACCTCCACCGACAGCCTCATCATCGGTGACAAGGGAGTCGTCAACGCCACCGTCCGGGCGGGAATCGTCCTGATCAACGGCGAAGTCGTCGGCAACGTGTTCGCGTCCGAGCGGGTCGAGCTGCGCGGCGCCGCGAAGGTGCAGGGCGACATCGAGTCGCCGGTGGTGGTCGTGGAGGAGGGCGTGCTCTTCGACGGCCACTGCAAGATGCGGAACGCGCGCTCGGGCGACGGCGCCGGTGAGGCCCGCGAGGGAACCGTCGTCGCCCTGAAGCGCTAGCCTGACGCGCTAGCAACTCCGGGCTCACGCCAGCGGGCCGATGACCGTCTCGACGGCGGCGAGGACCGTGTCCGCCTCGCAGAGCTCCAGCGCGGCATCCAGGTCGGCCTTGAGATAGCGATCCGCCTCGAGCCGCGGGATGCGGCGCCGCACCGCGTCGCGTGCCGCGGCGCTCCCCCGCCCCGGCGCCAGCGGCGCCCGGAGATCGAGTGCCTGCGCCGCCAGCAGGACCTCGATAGCGAGCACTTGCCGCGCCAGCCCCGCGGCGCGCCGCGCCTTCAGGGCCGAGCCCGCGGCCATCGAGTTGTAGTCCTCCTGCAGACCCGACGTCGGCACCGACTCGGCGCTCGCCGGCATGGCCAGCGTCCGGAGCTCGGCGACCAGCGCCGCCGCCACGTACTGGGCGATCATGTAGCCGGAGTGGAGGCCGCCCTGCGGCGAGAGGAACGGCGGCAGCGCCTCGTTCGTCAGCGGGTTCACGAGCCGGTCGATCCGCCGCTCGCTGATGCCGGCGAGCTGCACGAGCCCCAGGGTGAGCGTGTCGAGCGCCAGGCCGAGCACCTCGCCGTGGAAGTTCCCGCCGCTCAGCACGGCGCCGTCTGCCGGGAACACGAGCGGATTGTCAGAGACCGACGCGAGCTCGCGCTCGATCACCGAGCGTGCAAAGGTCACGGCCTCGCGCGAGGAGCCGTGCACCTGCGGCATGCAGCGCAGACTGTAGGCGTCCTGGACGCGCGTGCAGTCGCGGTGCGACGCGATGATCGCGCTCTCCGCGGTGAGCTTCACGAGATTTGCGGCCGCCGCGACCTGGCCGGGATGGGGTCGGAGCGCGTGGATGCGCGGATCGAACGCAGCGTTCGATCCCATCAGCGCCTCGAGCGACATGGCGCCGGCGATGTCGGCCAGCCGCGTCAGGCGCGCCGCGTCGAGCACCGTGAGCGCGCCGTGGCCGGCCATCAGGTGCGTGCCGTTGAGCAGCGCCAGCCCTTCTTTCGTCTCGAGGACGAGCGTGGGCACCCCCGCGCGGGCCAGCGCCTCGGCGGCGGGAACGCGGCGGTCGCCGGCTCCGGTATACCCTTCGCCGAGCAGGCAGAGCCCGACGTGGGCGAGCGGTGCCAGGTCGCCGGAGGCCCCGACCGATCCCAGCTCGGGGACGACGGGATGAACCCGGCGATTGAGGCAGGCCACGATCGTCTCCACGACGACCGGTCGCACCCCGGAGGCGCCGCGAGCGAGCGATGCGGCGAGCAAGAGCATGATCGCGCGCACGTCGGGCTCCGCGAGAGCCGGGCCGACGCCCCCGGCGTGGCTCAGGACGAGGTTTCGCTGGAGCTCGGCGCGCTGGCCCGGCGGAATGACGACGTCCTTGAGCTTGCCGACCCCGGTGGTGATGCCGTAGATGGGCTCCGAGCCCGCCGCCAGCCGATCGACAAAAGCACGGCCCGCGTCGAGGGCCCGTCTCGCGGCCGGATTGAGGGCCACCGGCTCGCCGTGCCGGGCGACCGCCTCGACGGCTTCCAGAGCGAGCGGCCCGCCGTCTAGATCGACCATTGCCGCGTCAGCTCGCGGACTCTCGCCAGGAGCTGCCCCTCGTCGACCGTCGCGAGGCGGCCCCCGTCGACGACGCGGCGTCCGTGGACCCACACGTCCGTCACCGCCCGTGGCGACATCGCGTAGACCACCGACTTCAGGTGATCGCTCGGCGGGTGGAGCGAGGCGTCGTCGAGATTCACCGCGACCAGATCGGCGAGCCGGCCCGGCGCGATGACGCCCGCGTCGAGCCCGAGAATCGCGGCGCCTGACCGGGTGCCGAGGTCGAAGACCGTCGCTGCGTCGACCGCCGCGCCGTCGAGGAGCCGGACCCGCTGGAGCAGCGACGTCATGCGCATCTCCTCGAAGATCGACAGTCGGTTATTCGTGCAACCGCCGTCGGTGCCGAGCCCCACCCGCACACCGGCCCGCATCAGCTCGGGAACGCGCGTGATCCCGTCGCCGAGGAACATATTCGAGCTCGGGCAGTACGCGAGCGCGGCGCGCCGGCCGCCCATCAGCTCGATCTCCGCGTCGTCGAGCCACACGCAGTGCACGCCGATCATCCGCGGGCCCAGTACGCCGAGGCGATCGAGATAGCGCATCGGCGTGGCGCCGTGCTCGCGCAGCGTGCGATCGCCCTCGTAGCGCCCCTCGGCCACGTGGATGTGAAACCGCGTGGCCTCCGACTCCGCGATCTCCCACCCCGCCCTGATCATCGCCGGGGACGCGCCGTGCGGGCTATGCGGCGCCGGCTGCACCAGCGTCGTCTCGTCGTTGCGGTGCGCCGCGATCAGCTCGCGCGTGCGGCGCGCCGCGTCCGGGACCGTCTCCCGGTAGCGCTTGGGCGCACCCTCCCAGTCGTACATGCCGCGCGCCAGGACGAGGCGGATCCCGATCGTTCGTGCGGCCTCGATCACCGCCTCGGCGTTCGCGTTGTCCTGATCTTGAAGGTAGAAGAAGTCCACGCAGGTCGTGACGCCGCTCCGCAGCATCTCGGCGAAGGCGAAGGCGGCCCCGAGTGCGATCCCCTGACGGTCGAGCCGCTCCGAGAACGGGTAGAGCACGCGATCGCGCCAGCCGGCGAAGTCGAGGTCGTCGCCGAGACCCCGCAGGAGCGACTGGAAGGTGTGGCAGTGCGCGTTGATCGTCCCGGGCACCAGCGCCCGGCGGGCGAGCCTGATGTCGCCGGGGGCTTCCCGGTGAATCGGCTCGATCGCGCCGATCCGGCCGCCGTCGAGAGTCACCGCGCGGCCTGAGGCCCATCCCGCCTCGGTCAGGACCAGGTCCGCGACGAGCCTCACGCCGTGATTCCCGGCAGATCGAGCCCGTGGCGCCGCGCCGCCGCGACGGCCTCGGGGTAACCAGCGTCAGCGTGCCGCATGATCCCGGTGCCCGGGTCGGTCGTCAACACCCGCTCGAGGCGCCGCGCCGCATCCGCCGTGCCGTCGGCGACGACGACCATGCCGGCGTGGATCGAGTAGCCGATGCCGACGCCGCCGCCGTGGTGCACCGACACCCACGTGGCGCCCGAGGCCGTGTTGAGGAGCGCGTTGAGGACCGGCCAGTCGGCGATGGCGTCCGAGCCGTCGCGCATCGATTCGGTCTCGCGATTCGGCGAGGCGACCGAGCCGGAGTCGAGGTGGTCGCGGCCGATGACGATAGGCGCCTTCACTGTCCCGCGGGCCACGAGATCGTTGAAGATCTTTCCGGCCTTCGCGCGGTCGCCGTAGCCGAGCCAGCAGATGCGCGCCGGCAGCCCCTGAAAGCTGACGCGCTCACGCGCCAGCCGGAGCCAACGCACCAGCGACTCGTTCTCGGGCATCGCCTCCATGAGCGCCCGATCGGTCGCGTAGATGTCCTCGGGATCGCCCGAGAGCGCCACCCACCGGAACGGGCCCATCCCCTCGCAGAAGAGCGGCCGGATGAACGCGGGTACGAAGCCGGGATAGCTGAAGTCGGAGACGCC
>JBKPCO010000241.1:0-25896 GCA_046727415.1 Candidatus Methylomirabilota bacterium | reverse complement strand
CGTACGCCCTCCGCAGCGGCTCGATGTCGATCTTCTTCATCTTGAGCATCGCCGCCATCACCCGCTGCGACTTCGCCGGGTCCTTGTCGCCGATCAGCTCAATCAACGCTGTGGGGACCACCTGCCACGAGACGCCGAACTTGTCCCTGAGCCAGCCGCACTGGACTTCCTGGCCACCGGCCGATAGCTTCGTCCAGAAGTGGTCGACTTCCTCCTGCGTCTCGCAGTTCACGACCAGCGACATCGCCTCGGTGAACTTGAAGAGCGGCCCGCCGTTGAGCGCGGTGAAGTCCTGCCCGTCGAGCTCGAAGGCCACGGTCATGACCGACCCCTTCGGCCTGCCGGCGGCCTTGGAAACCTCGTCGGTGTAGCGGTAGACGCCCTTGATGCGGGAATTCGGGAATATCGACACGTAGAAGCTGGCGGCCTCCTCGGCTCGGTCGTCGAACCAGAGGAACGGGGTGATTCTTTGCGTGATTTTGCCCATCAGTCCCTCCTGGATTTTCACGATTTCGTCATCAGTAGGTCGAACGGTGGGCCCCGGGATCGACAATCCCCAGGTACCGCTTGATATGCTCCCGAAAGCAGCGATATATACTCAACTGCCACAGAAGCGACTTCACGACAGGAAAGAGGACGAACGGCTGATGCGATACGAGGCACCCGAAACGGCGGAAAGCGCGGCAGCGCTGTTGGCAGGGACGGCCGATGCCCGCGTCCTGGCCGGGGGGACCGACCTCCTGGTGCAGATGCGGAGCGACATCGTCGATCCGGCGTTGATCGTCGATATCAAGCGAATCACCGAAACCCGGCGGATTACTGAAGAAAAGGGCGGCTGGCGCATCGGCGCCGCTGTGACCGGGGCCGAGCTCAAGGAGCATCCCCAGCTCAAGAAGATCTGGCCGGGCGTGATCGAGGCGGCCAATCTGATCGGCTCGACCCAAATACAGGGCCGGGCCACGATGGGCGGTAATCTGTGCAACGGCTCACCGGCCGCCGACAGCGTGCCGGCGCTCATCGCCGCCGGAGCCGTCGCCACCGTGGCCGGGCCGCAGGGACGCCGTGACATTCCGGCGGAGGATGTGATGCTCGGGCCGCGCAAGCTGGCGCTGACGCGCGGCGAGTTCATCGTCTCCTTCCTCCTGCCGCCTCGTCCGGCGCGCTCGAGCGACGCCTATCTACGCTTCATCCCGCGCACCGAGATGGACATCGCGGTCGTCGGCGTGGGCGTGAGCCTCACCATCGACAGCGGCGGCACGATCACCGCCGCCCGCGTGTCGCTCGGAGCAGTGGCGCCGCGCGTGCTGCTGGTGCGCGAGGCCGCGACGGCCATCGTCGGCACCCGTCTCGAGCGAGAGGCGCAGGACCGGCTCGAGGCGGCCGCCCGGGCTGTCTGCGCGCCGATCGACGACAGGCGGGGTACCGTGGAATTCCGCATCCAGGTCGCTGGCGTGCTGGCACGCCGGGCGGCCCTCATCGCGCTGGACCGAGCGAGGACAAGCTGATGGCCAAGCACCACATCGAGGCGACGGTGAACGGCGACGCGGTCGAGTTTCTCTGCGAGACGGAGGAGACCCTCCTCGACGTCCTCCGGGACACGCTCCATCTGACCGGCAGCAAAGAAGGCTGTGCCTCCGGCGACTGCGGCGCCTGCAGCGTCATGCTGGACGACCGGCTGGTGTGCTCATGTCTGGTGCTGGGCTGCGAGGTGAGCGGGCGCCGCGTCGACACCATCGAAGGCGTGGCCAAGGGGCAGACGCTCCACCCGCTGCAGCAAAAGTTCCTGGAGCACGCCGCGCTGCAGTGCGGAATCTGCACGCCAGGCTTCATCGTGGCCGGCAAGGCCCTGCTCGAGCGAAATCCGGATCCGACCGACACCGAGATCCGCTACTGGCTGGCCGGCAACCTGTGCCGGTGCACCGGCTACGACAAGATCGTGACCGCGGTGAAGGACGCCGCCGTCGCGCTGAGAAAGGGATAGCCAATGGCTGAGAACGGCACGAACGGCACCAACGGGCATGGGTACGTCGGCACGCGAACCATCCGCCCGGACGGCGTGGACAAGGTGACAGGACGGGCGCGCTTCGGCGCCGACTTCAACCTGCCCGGCCAGCTCATCGGCCGCGTGTTGCGCAGCCCGCATCCGCACGCACGCATCGTGAAGATCGACACGGCGAAGGCCGAGGCGCTGCCCGGTGTGAAGGCGGTCATCACCCGCGACGATTTCGCCGACCAGTCGTCCGAGTTCATCCCGGCCGGCGAGATGATGATGAACTACAAGGACGTCGTGCGGAACGTCATGGCCCGCGAGAAGGCGCTCTACGAGGGCCACGCAGTGGCCGCCGTGGCCGCCACCAGCGCCGCCATCGCGCGCCGGGCGGTCAAGCTCATCGACGTGACGTACGAGCTGCTGCCGCACGTCATCGACGTGGTCGAGGCGATGAAGCCCGGCGCGCCGGTGCTGCACGACGATCTCTTCACCGTCGGCATCGAGCCCAAGCCGGACAAGCCGTCGAACGTCGCCAAGCGCATCGAGATCACGCTCGGAGACGTCGAGGCCGGCTTCAAGAAGGCCGACGTCGTGGTCGAGCGCGAGTTCAAGACCGCGCCGGTGCACCAGGGCTACATCGAGCCGCACGCCGCGCTGGCCAGCGTATCGGAGGACGGCTCCACCGAGCTCTGGTGCTGCACCCAGGGGCACTTCATCGTGCGCGCCCACTGCGCCCGGCTGCTCGGCCTGGACATCGCGAAGGTCCGCGTCACCGCCTCCGAGATCGGCGGCGGCTTCGGCGGCAAGACGGTCGTCTACCTCGAGCCCCTGGCCATCGCGCTCTCCCGCAAGGCCAAACGGCCCGTGAAGATGGTCATGTCGCGCGAGGAGGTGTTCAAGGCCTCCGGCCCGACCTCGGGCGCGGTCGTGAAGGTGAAGATGGGCGCCACCAAGGACGGCAAGTTCGTGGCCGGCTGGGCCGAGCTCAAGTATCAGGCCGGCGCCTTCCAGGGCTCGCCGGTGCAGCCCGGAGTCTTCTGCGCCTACGCGCCGTACGACATCGAGAACGTCAAGGTCGTCGGTTACGACGTCGTCTCCAACCGGCCGAAGGTCGCGGCTTACCGCGCGCCGGGAGCGCCGATCTCCGAGTTCGCGGTCGAGAGCGTGGTGGACGAGATCGCCAAGAAGCTCGGCCTCGATCCGATCGAGCTGCGCATGATGAACGCCGCCCGCGAGGGCACCAAGGCGGCCTACGGGCCCAAGTTCGGGCCCATCGGGCTGGAGGAGACGCTCAACTCGATCAAGAAGACCGAGCACTGGAACACGCCGCTGCGGAAGTGGCAGGGGCGCGGTGTCGCGTCGGGCTTCTGGTTCAACATCGGCGGTGAGACGTGCGCGTCCCTGACGATCAACGAGGACGGTACCGTGTCGCTCATGGCCGGCACGCCGGACATCGGCGGCCTGCGCGCCGCTCTCACGAACGTGGTCGCGGACGAGCTCGGCATCCCCTACGACAAGGTACGGCCGATCATCGGCGACACCGGCTCGCTCGGCTTCACGTTCCTCACCGGCGGCAGCCGCTCGGCGTTCTCGGGCTCGATGGCTATCGTCGAGGCGGCCAAGCAGATCAAGGCCGAGCTGTGCGCGCGGGCGTGCAAGCTCTGGGAGGCCAAGCCGGACCAGGTCGAGTTCAAGGACGGCGCGGTGCGGCCGCTCGGCGCGCTCGCCGAGAAGGTCAAGCCGATGTCGATCGCCGACTTCGCGAAGGTTGCCGGCAAGACCGGCGGGCCCATCGGCGGGTACGGCCGGATCAACGCCCAGGGCGCGGGCCCGAGCCTCGGGACTCACCTGGTCGATCTCGAGGTCGATCCCGAGACCGGGCGCGTGACGATCTTGCGCTACACGGTGGCGCAGGACGCTGGCAAGGCGCTGCATCCGGCGTATGTCGAAGGCCAGTTCCAGGGCGGCGCCGTGCAGGGCATCGGCTGGGCGCTCAACGAGGAGTACATCTACGGATCGGACGGCAAGCTGCAGAACGCGGGCTTCCTCGACTACCGCATGCCGGTGGCCTCGGACGTGCCGATGATCGACGCGATCCTGGTCGAGGTCGCGAACCCCAAGCACCCGTACGGCGTGCGCGGCGTCGGCGAGACGCCGATCGTGCCGCCGCTCGGGGCCATTGCCAACGCGATGGAGAACGCGACGGGCATCCGCTTCACCGAGCTGCCGATGTCGCCGCCCAGGGTGCTCAAGGCGCTGAAGGAGCGGGGCGCGTCCACGCGGTAGCTCGCGTGGCCCGCGTGGTGCTGATCGGAAACCTGGCGCAGCTGACGGGGGGCGTCGCCGAGTTTCAGCTCTCGGCGACGTCCGTGAAGCACCTCTTCCAGCAGCTCGCGGAGCTACATCCTGCGATCGGGCCGCACCTGGCCGAGGGCGTCGCGGTGGCCATCGACGGCCAGATCTACCAGGACGCGCTCTTCGAGTCGATCGCGCCCGACAGCGAGGTGTTCATTCTTCCGCAGATTGCCGGGGGTACGC
This sequence comes from Candidatus Methylomirabilota bacterium, assembly GCA_046727415.1. Classification (GTDB taxonomy): domain Bacteria; phylum Methylomirabilota; class Methylomirabilia; order Rokubacteriales; family CSP1-6; genus AR31. The sequence goes on along the minus strand of JBKPCO010000241.1, from coordinate 21,368 downwards.
GATAGCGCCGCCCTCGGTGAGCGCCTCAGGCCGAAATGCTCTGCCGGCGCTCGACGGGTCGTGGGCCAGGAAGCGATGTCATCCGGACGGGCGGTTTCTGCGGCGTGAGGTTCGGGCATGTGCGGACGTGGTCGATGAGCGACGCCCGCAGATCGGTCCCGCACTGGCGACAGAGATAAGACCCTCGGCATATCTCGGTCCCTAGTTCTTCGGGCTTGTAGGCCTGTCGGCAGGATTCGCAGAAGGCGACCGGATGATCCCGGCACACAGCGAAGAGCAGCGCTCTCAATCGCACGAACAACAGCACGGCGGTGATCGTCGTTCCCTCGTAACACCTTGTCAAGGCTCGTCAGGCAAAAAGTTGCGGTGGATTGCGGTGGATACCGGTGGACGACTCTCGATGTGAACACGTTGTGCACCGCATTCGGTGGACAGCTCATTCGTTTCGCCGGCCTTGAAGCCGGGCTCGGGGTCATTCCATAATCGGTTACTTCGCCGACCCGAGGAGGGTTCATGGCCCGCATACCACTCGTCACCCGAGAGCAGGTCTCCCCGAACGAACAGCCCGCGTACGACGCGTTCATGGCGAGCCGTGCGGGGCGGCCCAACATCGGTCCCTACACCCTTCTCCTGCACATGCCCGAGATGGCGCAGCGACTGGAAGCCTTGCGGACCTACCTGCGCGACGAGACGAGCCTGCCGCCGAAGCTGCAGGAGCTGGTCATGATCTCGGTGGCGCGAGAAATGAGCTGCGCCTTCATCTGGTACGCACACGCGGCGGCGGCGCGTCGGGCCGGCGTCCGGGACGACATCGTGGACGCGATTCGCGACCGGCGCTCGCTCACCAACCTCGATCCCGCCGAGCAGACCGTCGTCAACTTTGCCCGTGAGCTACTCCAGAACCGCAAGGTGAGCCGGCCCACGTTCGACGCGGCCACCGCCCATTTCGGGCAGCGCGGGACCATGGCGCTGACGAACCTGATCGCGTGCTACGCGGTGCTTGCCTACAACATGAACACGTACGAGCTGCAGGCGCCGGCGCACGAGACAGAAAAACCGCTGCCAGCCTGAGGGAGCCCAACCATGAGCCATGACGCTCTGCGCACGATCCTACCGGTTGCCGGCTGGGCCGACGACCGTGCTCGCGCGGTCGAGATCACCGGCGGCGTCGATCCGATCCTGCCCACGCCGTTCCGCATCGGCGAGACCAGCGCCGCCGCGCTCGCTGCGGTCGGCCTCGCCGTCTCCGATCTGTGGGCCCTGCGCACCGGCCGCCGCCAGGACGTAGCCGTCGACACGCGCCAGGCGACCGCGTCGCTCCGCAGCGGCCACTACTTGAAGATGGACGGCGCCGAGGTGTCGACCGAGCGCAACACGATCATGGGCGTCTACCCGGCAAAGAACGGGCGCTGGAGCTATTTGCACTGCAACTTCCCCAACCATCGCGCCGCCGCCCTCAGCGTGCTCGGCGTGCCGGAAGATCGCGAGGCGGTGCGCCAGGCGGTGGCCAAGTGGGACGCGCTCGAGCTCGAGGAGGCGATCATCGCCGCGAAGGGCGCCGGCGGTATGGTGCGGACTATGGACGAATGGGCCAAGCATCCGCAGGCCGCCGCGATCGCCTCGCTGCCGCTCATGGAGATCGTCAAGATCGGCGACAGCGCGCCGGAGAAGCTGCCCGACGGCGATCGGCCGCTGTCCGGTATCCGCGTGCTCGACCTGACGCGGGTGCTGGCCGGCCCCACCTGCGCGCGCACGCTCGCCGAGCACGGCGCCGACGTGCTGAAGATCACCGCGAAGCACCTGCCGAACATCGGTTACCAGGAATACGACACCGGCCACGGCAAGCTCTCGGCGCATCTCGATCTGCGCGAGCCGCGGGACGTCGAAATCTTGCAGACGCTCGTGCGCGAGGTGGACGTCTTCTCGCAGGGTTACCGGCCGGGCACGCTCGGCGGGCGCGGGTTCTCGCCCGAGGAGCTCGCGAAGCTGCGGCCCGGCATCGTCTTCGTCTCGCTGTGCGCCTTCAGCCACGTCGGCCCGTGGGCGTCGCGCCGCGGCTTCGACACGGTGGTGCAGACGGTCAGCGGCATCACGAGCCGCCAGGGCGAGCTCTTCCCCGGCGCCTCGCCCGGCCCGCAGTTCTATCCGGTGTCCGCAATCGACTATCTGACCGGCTACCTGATGGCGTTCGGCGCCATGGTGGCCCTCGCCCGCCGCGTGCGCGAGGGCGGCAGCTGGCTCGTGCGCATCTCGCTGGCGCAGACCGGGCGCTGGCTCGTCGGACGCGGCCAGGTGCCCGAGGCTCAGCTGAAGGGCGTGCCGAAAGAATTCACGCCGGACGAGCTCACACGGTGGTCGATGACGAGCGAGACGCCGGTCGGTCGGCTGGGCCATCTCGCGCCGGTCGTTCGTCTCTCCGAGACGCCGCCGCGCTGGGCCCGGCCCTCGGTGCCGCTCGGCTACAACGAGCCGGCGTGGCCCGCTCGCGGGGTGTAGGGATCTTCCCGCGCGGCGTCCGCGCGCCGGCCCTGAGGATCGGCTCCCTGCCAAGGTAGTGGCCTCTCCCGCCCGACGAGCGCTATCATCCCCGGGTGCCGGGGAGGGCAGCACGCACGCGCGCCTCCCCGCCAATCTCGAGAGGTGAGGACCCCATGAACAAGATCGTTGCATCCCCCGAGCAAGCCGTTGCCGACATCCCGAACGGCGCCACGGTGGCCATCGCCGGCTTCGGCGTCGCGCACCGTTTCGCGACCGCCCTGATCTGTGCCCTGCGCGACCAGGGCACGAAGGAGTTGACGCTCGTCTGCAATTCCCTCGGCGACGCCGGCGCGACCCGCGGCCAGATCCTCGCCGAGAACAACCAGGTGAAGAAGCTGATCGCGGCATTCTCGGTGCGGCCGGGCACGCCGACCGCCAGCGAGGAGCAGATCGCCACCGGCAAGATGGAAGTGGAGCTGGTGCCCCAGGGAATCCTGGTCGAGCGCTGCCGGGCGGGCGGCGCGGGGATCCCGGCGTTCTACTCGCCGACGGGTGTTCACACCGATCTCGCCGCCGGCCGCGAGATCCGCAGCTTCGACGGAAAGCCCCACGTTCTCGAGCACGCGATCCGCGTGGACTACGCCCTGCTGCGGGGCTACCGGGCCGACCGGCTGGGCAACGTGCAGTTCCGCGGCGGCAGCCAGAACTTCAACCCGAGCTTCGCCAAGGCCGCGCGCATCGCGATCGTCGAGGTGGACGAGATCGTAGAGCCCGGCGTCATCCCGCCGGAGCTCATCGACCTGCCCGGCATCTTCGTGGCTCGCGTCGTCAAGACCACGCACGCCCTCGACGGCAAGGCGTGGCGGCGGCCGGCGCGGCGGCCGGCGGATCAGCCTCGCCTCTACGACGGCAAGCCGGCCCTCACGCGCGAGGGGATCGCCCGCAACGCAGCCCGGCTCGTCAAGGAAGCCACCTATGTCAACCTCGGCGTCGGCATCCCCACGATGGTGTCGAACTACCTCGAGGGCCGCGACGTGATCCTGCACGCCGAGAACGGCGTCCTCGGTTACGGCCGGATGGTGACGGAAGAGAGCGAGATCGATCCCGATGTCTACAACGCCGCCGGCCAGTTCGTGGCGCTCAACGCCGGCGCGTCGTTCTTCGACAGCGTCACGTCGTTCGAGATGGCGCGCGGCGGCTTCATCAACACGGTCATCCTGGGCGCCTACGAGGTCGATCAAGAGGGCAGCGTCGCCAACTGGAGCACGGCCGACGCCAAACGCGGCGGCATCGGCGGGGCGATGGACCTTTTGTCCGGCAAGGGCGACCTGATCATCGTGATGGAGCACGTGGACAGCAAGGGTCGCCCGAAGCTCAGGAAGAAGTGCACCTATCCCCTGACCGGCAAGGGATGCGTCAGCTACATCGTCACCGACCTGGCCCTCTTGCGCTGGGACGGGAGCCGCTTCGTCCTGGACGAGGTGGCGCCGGGCTTCACCCTTCAGGAAGTGATGAAGCTGACGGAGATGGACGTCGCCATCGCCCCAAACGTTCGAACCATGGTGTAGTCCGGGGTAGCTCCGAACAACTGGCTTTCCTGGGCATAATGGGCGATATTCGCCCCATCGGACCCCAATCCCGGGAGGGAAGACCATGGCGCGGCTGACCATCAACGGCAAATCCCTCGAGCTCAAGGTCGATCCGACCACCCCGCTTCTGTGGGCGATTCGCGAGCAGGCAGGCCTCACGGGCACCAAGTACGGCTGCGGTATCGCGGTGTGCGGCGCCTGCACGGTGCACCTGGACGGCAAGGCGGTACGCTCCTGCGTCGTGCCCGTCAGCGTGGCCGAAGGCAAGCAGGTCACGACGATCGAGGGGCTCGCGAGCGGCGGCACCTTGCACAAGGTGCAGAAGGCCTGGGTAGACAACGAAGTTCCCCAATGCGGCTACTGCCAGTCCGGAATGATCATGGCGGTGGCGGCGCTCCTCAAGGACAAGCCGAGGCCCACCGACGCCGACATCGACGCGGGGATCACGAACATCTGCCGCTGCGGTACGTTCCAGCAGGTGCGCGAGGCCATTCACGCCGCAGCGAAGGCATAGGGGAGAGCCATGATCACGACCCCGAAGATCGATCGACGCTCGTTCGTCATCGGCACCGCGGCCGTCGGTGCCGGGCTCACTCTCGGCCTGAAGATCCCGTTCGGCGCGGGCGTCGTGCGCGCGCAGGACGGCTCGCCCGAGATCAACGCCTGGGTGGTCATCCGTCCGGACGACACGGTCGTGGTCCGGGTCGCGCGCTCGGAGATGGGACAGGGCACCCTGACCGGCCTGGCCCAGATGGTCGCCGAAGAGCTCGAGTGCGACTGGTCGAAGGTGACCACCGAGTATCCGACACCCGGCCAGTCCGTCGCACGCAAGCGTCCGTGGGGGAACTTCTCGACAGGCGGAAGCCGCGGCATCCGCGAGTCGAACGAGTACGTGCGCAAGGGCGGCGCCACCGCCCGGGTGATGCTGGTGCAGGCGGCCGCCAACGGTTGGGGCGTCCCGGCCGCCGAGTGTAGCGCAGCCAACAGCGTGATCACGCACAAGTCCACCGGCCGCACGACCACCTACGGCAAGGTGGCGGAGGCCGCGGCGAAGCTGACGCCGCCGGCCGAGGTGGCGCTCAAGGATCCCAAGGAGTGGAAGATCATCGGCAAGTCGGTCAAACGCCTGGACACCATGACCAAGGTCACCGGGGCGCAGATTTACGGCTTCGATCTCAAGATGCCGGGCATGCTCAACGCCGCGATCAAGGAGTGTCCGGTGTTCGGCGGCAAGGTGAAGGGTTACGAAGCCGACAAGGTCAAGGGCATGCCGGGCGTGAAGCACGTCGTCCAGGTCGGCGACTCAGCGGTCGCGGTCGTGGCCGAGACGTGGTGGGAGGCCAAGAAAGCGCTCGACGCTCTGCCGATCACCTGGGACGAAGGCCCGAACAAGAACGTGTCGAGCGCGACGATCGCCGACATGCTCAAGGAGGGCCTCGGCGCCGATCAGGCCTTCGTCCGCACGCAGGTCGGCGACGTGAAGGGCGCGATCGCCGGCGCGGCGAAGAAGGTCGAGGCGGTGTACGCCTACCCGTTCCTGAATCACGCGCCGATGGAGCCGATGAACGCAACGGCCAAGTACACGGACGACAAGTGCGAGGTCTGGGTGCCGACGCAGAACGGCGAGGCGGCGTTCGCGGCGACGCTGGCAGCCTCCGGATTGCCGGCCGACAAGTGCGAGGTCTACAAGATCATGGTCATCGGCGGCGGGTTCGGCCGCCGCGGGGCCTTCCACGACTATGTCACGCAGGCCGTGCGGATCGCCAAGCAGGTCCCGGGCACGCCCGTGAAGCTCCTGTGGTCACGCGAAGAAGATATGGCGCAGGGCCGGTATCACCCGGTCATGCAGGCGAAGATGACGGGCGGGCTCGACGCGAGCGGTAATCTCGTCGGGCTGCACATGCGGCTGTCCGGGCAGTCCATCCTGTCCGCAGTGTTCCCGCAGAACCTCCAGGACGGGCGCGACAACGCCACGTTCCAAGGGCTCGACCCGAGCGGCGATTTCACGCTCGGCTACACCGTGCCCAATCTCCTGATCGATCACGCAATGCGCAACACGCACGTGCCGCCCGGCTTCTGGCGCGGCGTGAACATCAACCAGAACGCGATCTTCCTGGAATGCTTCATGGACGAGCTGGCCCTGGCTGCCGGCCAGGACGCGCTCGAGTTCCGGCGCAAACTGATGAGCAAGCATCCCAAGCACCTGGCGGTGCTGAACGCCGTGGCTGACCGCGGCGGGTGGGGCAAGCCTGCGCCGCAGGGCGTGTATCGCGGCCTGGCGCACATGATGGCATTCAACAGCTACGTGGCGGCGTGCGCCGAGGTGTCTGTCACCGGCGGCGACAAGGTCAAGGTGCGCCGCATCGTCTGCGCGACCGATCCGGGGTATGCCGTGAACCCGGCGCAGATCGAGCGGCAAATAGCGGGCTCGTTCGTCTACGGGCTGTCGGCGGTCTTCATGCAAGAGAACACCGTGAAGAACGGCGCCATCGAGCAGCTCAACTTCAACACCTTCGACTCGATGAAGATCGCGCAGATGCCCAAGGTCGAGTCGATCATCATGCCGTCCGGCGGATTCTGGGGCGGCGTCGGCGAGCCGACGATCTGCGTGGCGGCGCCGGCGGTTTTGAACGCGATGGCGCGGGCGACCGGCAAGCGCATCCGTACGTTCCCGCTCAAGAACCACGGCTACCAGATAGTGTGAGTCATGCGTAGGGTCGTGGCCGCCGCGATCGGGCTTGCTTCGATCGCGGCGGCCGCCGTCGTAGCGGCCGAGCCGCCAGCCGGCGCCGCGGCGTGCTCGGGCTGTCATCCTTGGTCGCCGCGCGTCACCTCACCGGTCGTGCGCCTGGCCGGGCGCGATCGCGATCAGATTATCAAGGCTATGCAGGACTTCCGCTCGGGCGCGCGGGCCGGCACGGTGATGGACCGCATCGCCAAGGGCTTCACCGACGCCGAGATCCAGGCGATCGCCGCCTGGTACGCTTCGCAGAAGTGACGACGACCCGCCGGCAGTTCCTCAAGCTCGGCGCCGCGGCGACCGCGAGCGTGCTCGGTCCGCGCCGGGCCCGCGCCCAGGCGAGCGGGCCCCGGGTCGTGGTCGTCGGTGGCGGCTTCGCGGGCGCCAGCTGTGCGCGCGCCCTTCGTCAGGCCGACCCGAAAATCGCGGTGACACTGGTCGAGCCGAACGCCACGTTCACCGCGTGCCCGTTCAGCAACTCGGTGATCGTCGGCATGCGCGAGCTCTCCGCCCAGCAATTCACGTACGAGCGCGTTGCCGCCGACGGCATCACCATCGCGCGGACGACCGCGACCGCCATCGACGCTCCGGCGAAATCGGTCACGCTCGCCGACGGCGCGAAGCTCACGTACGACCGGCTCGTACTGGCGCCCGGCATCGACATCCGCTGGGGCGCGCTGCCCGGATACGACGAGGCCGCGTCCGCCCAGATGCCGCACGCGTGGCGCGCCGGGGACCAGACGCTCCTGCTGCGCCGCCAGCTCGAGACCATGGACGACGGCGGGCTCGTCGTCATCGCGGCGCCGGCCAATCCGTTCCGGTGCCCGCCCGGCCCCTACGAGCGCGCCAGCCTGATCGCGCACTTCCTCAAGACGAAGAAGCCGAAGTCGAAGCTACTCGTGCTCGACGCGAAGGACGCCTTCTCGAAGCAACGGCTGTTCCAGGCCGCGTGGGCCGAGCTCTATCCGGGCCTGCTCGAGTGGGTGCCGCTCTCCAAAGGGGGTAACGTCACCTCGGTCGAACCCGCCACACGCACGCTGGTGACCGATTTCGGGAAGCACCAGGCGAAAGTGGCCAACGTCATCCCGCCGCAGAAGGCTGGCCGCATCGCGGAGGCCGCCGGCGTCACCGATCGCAGCGGCTGGTGTCCGATCGATCCGGTCACGTTCGAGTCGAAGCTCCAGCCCGGCATCCACGTCATCGGCGACGCCGCGATCGCGGGTGCGATGCCGAAGTCGGCGTTCGCCGCGAACTCCCAGGCCAAGGTGTGCGCCGCTGCGGTCGCCGCGCTCGTTGGGGGCGGCACGCCGTCCAACCCCAAGCTCATCAACACGTGCTACAGCCTGGTCGCGCCCGACTACGGGATCTCGGTCGCCGGCGTCTATCAGCCGACCAACGGGCAGCTCGCGGACGTGCCCGGTGCCGGCGGCGTGAGCCCGTCGGACGCGCCGCGCGAGGCGCGCAAGGCGGAAGCGGTGCTCGCCGAGGCCTGGTTCCGCACGATCACCGGCGAGGTCTTCGGGTGAGATTCGCCGCGGCGCTCGTCGCCGCCGGCTGCGCGATGGGCGCGGCGAGCGGCGTGGCGAGCGGGCAAGACTCGATCCCGGCTTCGCTCACCGGTGGCAAGGGTGACCCGGCGCGCGGTCGCGCGATCGTCACCAATCGCCAGCTCGGCCTGTGCCTGCTTTGCCACAGCGGTCCGTTCCCGGAGGAGCGCTTTCAGGGCAATCTCGCGCCCGATCTGGCGGGTACCGGCAAGCGGTGGTCCGAGGGCCAGCTCCGGCTTCGGATCGTCGATTCGAGTCGAATCAACCCGGTCACGATCATGCCGGCGTATCATCGAATTGATGGGTTCACGCGGGTCGCGCCGGCGTGGCGCGACAAGCCCATCCTGACCGCCGAGCAGATCGAGGACGTGGTGGCCTTCTTGACCACGCTGAAGGATTGATGGACCGCGAGACCTCGCGTCGCGAGTTCTTGGTAAGCGCCGCGGCCGGACTCGGCCTCGGTGCGGTCATCACGGTCGTGCCCGCTCACGCGACTCCCCAGGAGGCGCAGGAGGCGATCCGGAAGATCGTCGGCTCGGCCCCTGTCACGAAGGGGCGGGTCAAGCTCGAGCTGCCGCCGCTGTCCGAGAACGGCAACACCGTACCGCTCACGGTCAGCGTCGAGAGCGCGATGACCCCGGCCGACCACGTGCGGGCCATCCACGTGTTCACCGAGTTGAACCCGCAGCCCGAGGTCGTCAGCTTCCGCCTCGGGCCGCGCGCCGGGCGGGCGCGCGTGTCGACGCGGATCCGGCTCGCCAACACCCAGACGGTGACGGCGATCGGCGAGCTGAGCGACGGCTCGTTCTGGTCCGCCACCGCCGCGGTCGTGGTGACCCTGGCCGCCTGTCTCGAGGACGCGTAGCCGTGGCCAACGCGCTCATCAACGCGCCGGACCGCGCGAGGCGTGGCGAGATCATCGAGATCAAGACGCTGATCTCGCACCAGATGGAAACCGGGTATCGCCGCTCGCAGCTCGGCGCGCGGATTCCGCGCGACATCATCCGGCTGTTCGTGTGCACCTACAACGGCACCGAAGTCTTCCGGGCCGAGCTCCATCCGGCCATCGCCGCCAACCCGTTCTTCGTCTTCTCGACGGTCGCCACCGAGAGCGGGACGCTCACGTTCCAATGGACCGGCGACAACGGCTTCTCGGCGACCGAGACCGCCACCATCACGGTCGATTGAGCGGGAGAGCTCGCCGCCTCCTGGTCGCGCTCACGATAGTCGCGCTCGCCGGCGCGTCGTTCGCCGCCGAGATTCCCCTGGCCGAGCGCCGCTCGGGCTACGAGCTCATGAGCCGCGAGACGCGCGCCATGCAGGACGACGACACCGCCAATCCCGGGATGCTGGGGGTGCTCGACGGCGGCGCGTTGTGGGCGCGCAAGACGGGCGCAACCGGCCGCGCCTGCGCAGACTGCCACGGCGAGGCGCGCGCGACCATGAAGGGCGTGGCTGCGCGCTATCCCGCGTACGACGGCACACTGAAACGGCCCGTCAACCTCGAGCAGCGCATCAACCTGTGCCGCACCGAGCGCCAGCAGGCGCCGGCGCTCGCCTACGAGAGCCGCGAGCTCCTGGCGCTGACGGCGTACGTGGCGCGCCAGTCGCGCGGCCTGCCGATCGACATCACCGTCGACGCCAGAACGCAGCCGTTCCTCGACGACGGCCGCGCCGCATTCTACCGGCGCCAGGGACAGCTGAATCTCGCGTGCAGCCAGTGTCACGACGATAACTGGGGACGCAAGCTCGCGGGCAACGTGATTCCACAGGCACATCCCACCGGATATCCCGTCTATCGGCTCGAGTGGCAGAGTCTCGGCTCGCTCCAGCGGCGGCTGCGCAACTGTCTGGTCGGGATTCGCGCCGAGGCGTACGAGTATGGCGCGCCCGAGCTGGTCGACCTCGAGCTGTTCCTGATGTGGCGCGCGCGCGGAATGGCCATCGAGACGCCGGGCGTTCGGCCCTAGCGCGCGTGCCGGCCGTGCGCGTCGCAGGCCAGCTATGGACAGACAGTGCTAGACTCCTCTCGAATCACCGGAGGGGCATATGCGAGCGGTGACGTTTTCTCGACTGGGTGGACCCGACGTACTGGAAGTGTCAGAGCTGCCGCTGCCGCAACCCGGGCCCGGCGAGGTGCGCATTCGCGTGGCGGCGGCCACCGTCAACCCGACCGACATCAGCTTCCGCTCGGGACGGCAGCTGACGACGGCCCAGCTGGCCGAGATGGGCGTGGTGCCGCCCTACATCCCCGGCATGGAGCTGGCCGGCGTGGTTGATGCCGTCGGCGAGGGCACGCCATGGCGCGCCGGCGATCGCGTGATGGCGATCGTCAATCCGCGCCGACCCGGCGGTGGCGCTCAGGCCGAGCAGGTCGTGATTCCCGCCGCGTCGGTCGCGCGCGTGCCCGAGAAGGCCAGTCTGGAGGCGGCCGCGACCCTGCCGATGAACGGGCTGACCGTTCGTCTCGCGCTCGACCGTCTCGCGCTCAAGCCGGGGCAGACGCTGGGCGTCACCGGTGCGGCCGGCGCCGTCGGCGGCTACGCGGTCGAGCTCGGCGTCGCCGACGGGCTGCGGGTGATCGCGATGGCGCGATCTCAAGATCAGGTGCTGGTGAAGCGCATGGGCGCGAAGACGTTCGTACCGAGCGGCGACGGGGCGATCCGCGCGATCTACGACGCGGCGCCCGGCGGCGTAGATGGACTGATCGACGCGGCGGTGCTCGACGCGGCCGCGTTGCCGGCGATCCGGGATGGCGGGAGGCTCGCCACCGTCCGCGGCTTCGCCGGCCCATCCGAGCGCGGCATCACGATCGAGCCGGTGCGGGTGATGTCATATCTGCAGAACCAGGAAGCACTCGAGGGCCTGGGCCGTCTCGTCGCCGAAGGTCGGCTCACCCTGCGCGTGGCGGAAACGTTTCCGCCCGAGCAGGCGGCGGAGGCGCAGCGCAAGATGGCCGCCGGCGGGACTCGTGGGCGGCTCGTGATCGTTTTCTGATTCCGGGCGCACCGAACTCCGGGTGCACGGCAAGGAGTGATTCGATGACAGACGCCAAAGGGCCGCTGAACGGAATCCGCGTGATCGACCTGGGTCGTCATCAGGCCGGGCCGCGCTGCGCCCAGGTGCTCGCCCGGCTGGGCGCTGAGGTCATCAAGATCGAGCGCATCGGCGGCGAGGAGACCCGGTATCACTCGCCGTGGGTCGGTAAGCAGAGCGCCTACTGGGTTCAGTACAACAGCGGCAAGAAGAGCGTGAGCATGGACCTGCGCAAGGAAGACGCGAAGGCGGCCCTGCGCAAGCTGATCAAGGTGTCCGACGTGCTCGTGCAGAACTTCCGACCGGGGACGATCGATGAGATGGGCTTCGGTTACGACGTGCTGAAGGCGCTGAATCCCCGGATCATCATGGTGAATGTCTCCGCGTACGGGCAGTTCGGGCCCTATCGCGACCAGATCGGCTACGATCCGATCGGCCAGACCATGTCCGGCATCGCGATGGTCACCGGCGAGGACGGGATGCCGCCGATCCGCGCCGGGGTCCCCATCATCGATCGCACCACCGCGCTGCACTCGGCGATCGGCACGCTGGCCGCCCTCCACGAGCGCAGCATTTCGGGCGAAGGCCAGTGCATCGACGTCTGTCTGGCGGACTCCGGTTACAGCCTGACCGAGATTCCCATCACCGCGTATCACGGCGCTGGCACCCTGCCCCAGCGGGGCAAGTCCGATGCGCCGCCGAGCGGCATGTACCCGTGCAAGGACGGCTGGGTTCTGATCGCCGCCGGTGACCAGCATCACTGGCATCGCGTGTGCGCGGCGCTCGGAAAGCTCGAGTGGCAGGAAGACCCGCGCTTCACCACGCGCCGCGAGCGTGGCAAGCACGCCGAGGCCATCAACGAGGCGATGCGCGAGTTGATGGCCCCCATGACGATGCAGGACGCCATCGCCCACTTCACACGCCACGACGTGGTGGCGGCGCCGGTGAACACTATCGCGCAGGCGGCTAAGGATCCGCACCCGTGGGAGCGGCGGGCCATGGTCGAGGTGCCCGACTTCCTGGCCGGCAAGATCGCCGTGTCCGGCGACTTCTGGCACTTCAGCCGGACGCCGGCCGTCGTCGGTTCCACCCCGAAGGTAGGCGAGCACAACGAAGAGGTGCTCGGCCTCCTGGGCTATTCGAGGGACGAGATCGCCAAGCTGTACGCGAACGGCGTGATCTCGAGCTCGCACCACTACGACACGCTGTCCGGCTAGAAGAGAAGCTTCGTCGGGCGCACCGGGAGAGCATTGTGGCTAGACTACCGACCGCGACCAGAGAGAGCGTCCCCGAATCGCAGCGGACCATCTTCGACGAGATGGTCAAAGGGCTTGGCGGATCCGTCCCCAAATACGGCCCGGGCTCCGTGCTGATCCACGTGCCGAAGGCGCACCAGTGGGCCACGCTTCTGAACCACTACCTGCGGGAGGAATCCTCGCTCTCGAAGAAGATCCAGGAGCTCGCCATGCTGGTCACCGCGCGAGAGCTGGATTGCCAGCACATCTGGAACGCCCACGCTGCGTCCGCGCGCAAGGCCGGTGTGCGCAGCGAGCTCGTCGACGCGCTGCGCGACCGCAAGGAGCTTCCGGCACTGACGCTCGACGAGGCGGCGGTGGTGAACTACGGCCGCGAATTCTTCCGGACTCGCCGCGTGAGCCGCGGCGCGTTTCAGTCGGCGCTGGAGCAGCTCGGCCGCCAGGGCGTCGTCGAGCTGGCGCTGATCATGGGCAACTACAGTCTCCTGGCGCTGCTCATCAACTCGTTCGACACCGATCTGCCGCCGGACAGGACCGAGCCGCTGCTGCCTGTTTAGTTCCATGGGGCGCTCCGGCGCCCCCAAGCCCCCCACCGCTCGCAACCGCCCCGACGCAGCCGGGTCGGTGCGAGTTCCTGCTCACGCAGCTACGCGAACGAGGCTAGCGGTCGCAACGACCACGAGTCAGGCGTGGTGCACCACGTCGCCACCGACCATCGTCAACCGCGTCGTCAGTCCGATCAGCTCGTCGAGCGGCGCCGTCAGCGGGTCCTGCTCGAGCACCGCCAAGTCCGCGGCCCAGCCTGGAGCGAGCCGGCCCCGCTCGCGCTCGGCGAAGTCGATCGCGGCACCGCCCCTGGTCAGCGCCATGAGCGCCTGAGCGCGGCTGAGCCGCTCGCCGGGCCCGACGACCACGCTGGTGCGCATGTCGCGCCGGGCCACGACGGCGGCGAACGCCATCCACGGATCGGCCGGCTTGTTGTCGGTCGCGATCCCGAACGGGATGCGCCGACGCAGCAGGCTCAGGTGAGGCAGCAGCTGGTCGGCGGCACCGCCGCCGAGCCGGGCCACCTCGTCGCCGGCCGAGCGGTAGAGATACGAGATCGGGTTGGTCGTCGCCACCAGGCCGAGCGCGCGGATGCGCTCGAGCTGTTCCGGCGTGGCGGCGTTGAGATGAACGAGTACCCACCGCGCGTCGCGGATCGGATGCTGAGCGTCGATGGCCTGCCAGGCATCCAGCACTTCGGGCAGGCAGCGCGTCACAAGCGTGTTGACGCGCAGGCCCAGCCGAGCCGCGAGGGTGGCCTGCACCGTGTAGGCCTCCCGAGAGTTCGCGCTCTCCACGAAGCCGGCCCAGCCCGTGTAGGGCTGAGCGTCGTGCAGGATCCGCGCGACGTCGGCGTCGCCGCCGTAGTGCAAGCAGATGCCCGCAACGCGCAGCCGATCGTCACCCATTCCCCGCCCGCCGGCCCACGACGCAAGATCGCGCAGCGTGCTCGCAGCCTCGACCGGGCCCTCCCAGGTCGGGCTCACCGCCAGGCTTGCGCGCAGGCGGAACCAGCCGCGCTCGCGGGCTTCGCGGTAGACCGCCAGCACCTCCGGCGCGACGCCATGCCCTTCGTACACCGCGGTGACACCGCGCCGAGCGTAGGCGAGCTGCGACTGATGGAGCGCGCGCAGACGATCAGCGTGGGTGAAGCTCGGCACCTCGCGCAGGAGCGTGAACTCCAGCACTTGGACCAGGTTGTGCTCGACGAACACGCCGGTGGGCTCGCCGGCAGCGTCCCTGACGATCTCCACGCCCGGAGGTGGCACCGTGCCGCCCGTGACGCCCGCCCGCGCCAGCGCCCGGCTGTTGGCTATCGAGTAGACCGGCGGCTTGTTCCAGTAGCCCCAGATGCCGCGGATGTAGACCGGATGATCGGGCGCCGCGACGTCGAGGTCGGCACGCGTAGGCCAGCGGTTCTCCGCGAGCCTGCTCGGCTGGTCCTGATAGAACGGCGGCGAGCCGACGGGCATGGTGACGACCCACTGCCCCTTCGGCGTCCCGGCGGCCTGGCGGCGAACGAGCCTCTGGACGTCGCCGATCGAGCGGCACCGAGCCAGCGAAGGGTACTGCGACTTCAGCCCCTCGCGATCGAGATGAGCGTGGGCGTCGACCAGCCCGGGAATGACGGTGGCGCCGCGAAGATCGACGATCTCAGTGCGGCGTCCGCGCCAGGGCTTGACGTCGCCGCGATCGCCCACGGCGGCGATGCGCCCGCCGGCGACGGCCAGAGCGGTAGCCCGGGGGCGCCGTGCGTCGAACGTGAGGATCCGGCCGTCGGTGAAGATCCAGTCGGCGGCAGACGATGGGCCTCGAGAGCCGGTCTGCCGATCGACCATTCGGTGCTGTTTACGACGCGGCGTCGGCCGGCAGCTCGGCGAGCAAGCGGCCGAAGCCCGGCACGCGGTCGGTGCTCTTGAACGCGCGCAGCGCGGCCCAGAACGACGCCTGATTCGTCGTCACGACCGGCTTTTTGAATTCCAGCTCCCAGGCCCCGATGGAAGGCATCGTCGGAAAATTGCCGCCCGGCACCACGAACGCCTCGATCTCCGGCCGATCGATCCGGACGAACGCGTCGCGCGCGTTCTCGGGGCCGAGCTTCCCGATCGCGTACGCGTCGGTAGCGCCGAATCCCTGGAGCGCAATCGTGGTGAGCCCATGCCTCTTCTCGAAGTATCGGGCGGCACGCGAATTGACCGCTTCCGAATACGGCGAAACGATCGCGATCCGGCGGGCACCGAGCGCCCGGACGGCACGGCCCACCGCCTGCGCCGACGTGATCGCCGGAACACCAGCGCCCGCGCTCATGCGTTTCGCGACCACGTCGTCGTAGTCGTCGGCGTGCAGGCTCGCCGACGTCTGGGCGAGGATCACGATCTCGACCCTGGCTGTTCCCAGGAGGTGCGACTGATAGTCGATGTCCTCGTCGCGGCTCGGCGAGAAGGAGCCGGCGCCGCTCGACTTGAGGCGCCCGACGTGCGCCTGGTACGTCGCCGGCAAGAGCCGGCTCTCGATCTCGACCGTCGTGTTCGTGGACGGAATCAGCACTCCGAAATGTCGCGTCATGCTCCCACTCCCAGGCTCAGGCTCAGGAACGCAGCGGGATCAGCGGCGGCCCGGCGACAATCCGGTTGGCGATGCGGCCGAGGCGCTCGACCTCGCAGACGACCTCGTCGCCGACGGCCAGCCACGGAAAGCGGACGGCATCGCGCGCCCGGAGCTCGGCCAGACAACCGTTGCCGCACGTGCCCGTCCCCAGCACGTCTCCCGCGGCCACCTTCGTACCGCGCGACGCGTAGGCGATGATCTCGCCGATCGACCAGTAGGCGTTGGCCCATTTGTCGCGGCCATATTCGCGGCCGTTGACCGAGACGACCATCTCGAGGTCGTAGCCGTTCTGCCGCCGCCAGGGCTCGATCTCGTCCTTCGTCACGAGCCACGGGCCGAGCGTGGTCGCGGTGTCCTTGCCCTTGGCCGGGCCGAGCCGCATTTCCATCTCGTTGCGCTGCACGTCGCGCGCGCTCCAGTCGTTGAGCAGGCAGAAGCCGACGACGTGATCGGCGGCGTTCTTCGGGTCGAGGTTGTGGCCGTCCCGCCCGATGACCACCCCGATCTCGCACTCGAAGTCGAGGTTCTGGCAGCCCGGCGGCATCGGCACCGGGTCGCGCGCGCCGATCAGCGCGTGGGGGTTCGTGAAATAGAAAACCGGGATCTCGAAGAACTGCTTGGGTAGCTCGAGCCCCTGCGACTTACGAATCTCTTCGATGTGCTGGCGGAACGTCATGAAGTCGCGCACCGCCGGCGGCCGCGTGATCGGCGGCAAGAGCCGCACCCGATCGACCTGCACCACCTCCGCCGGCGACGCGAGCGTCTCGGCCCCGGCGGCGGCCAGCCGCTCGCCGTCGTCGCCGAGCAGATCGATCAGCTTGGGCCCCGCGGCCATCGCGTAGATCTCGTCGCCCCGGACGACGCCGATGCGCTCCGTGGTCGCGGGAGGAATCTGAAACGTCGCCCATCGCATGCGTTCTCTCCTCTGGCGCCTTACTTCGCCGTGCCGGCGGCCTGGCGCATGGTTTTCAGATAGGCGTCGCTGCCGTGCTGGAGCAGGCGGCCCACGCTGCTGTGGAAGTACTGCACGCCCAGCCCAAGGAACTTCGGGACGAGGTTGTCGGGGCAGCTACAGCCGGCGATGCGCCCGGCGCTGGTGATGATCTTGACTCCGCGCTCCATCATGGCCTGCACCTCCGGATGAGCCTGCTGGCCCGTGTAGCCCATGGACTGCGACAGATCGCCGGACCCGATAAAGTAGACGTCGACCCCCGGCACCTTGACGAGATCGGGGAGGTTCTCGATGGCCTCCACTTCCTCCAGCATGAGGCAAACGAGCGTGTTGCGATTCGCCTCCTTGGCGTACTCGGCCGTTGTGCCCTTGAAGCCATAGCCGGCCGGCCGGCCGCCGCTGAAGATGCCGCGGTGGCCTTCCGGGGCGTACTTCACGGCGTCCACGGCAGCGCGTGCTTCGTCAGCCGTGTTCACGTGGGGAACCTGCACGCCCCACGCGCCCCGGTCCAGGAATGGCGCGATGATCTCGGGCCGGTTCCCGACCGGGCGCACGATCGGCGGTATGCCGGAGAGCTCGGCGGCGGCGATGCACGCCTCGGCGGTGTCCACCGTGATGGAGCCGTGCTCGTTGTCGAGCAGGATCCAGTCGAAGCCGAGGTGGCCGAGCATCTCCACCACCGGCGGCGACGGGAAAGTACACATGACGCCGAAGGCCGGTTTGCCAGCGTAAAGCCGTTGCTTGAGCGTGTTCTCGCGCATGGTGGGGCCGAGTATACTCCGGGCCCGTACCGCGCCGCGATGTGATACACCTGGCGGCATGAGCTCTGACCAGACGTGCGCAGGAAAAATCGTTCTCGTCACGGGCGCTCAGCGCGGCATCGGGCGCGCAATTGCCGTCCGCTTCGCCCAGGCCGGGGCGGACGTGGCGCTCAACTACCTGGATGA
The DNA here is from genome assembly GCA_046727415.1 of Candidatus Methylomirabilota bacterium. Taxonomy (GTDB): domain Bacteria; phylum Methylomirabilota; class Methylomirabilia; order Rokubacteriales; family CSP1-6; genus AR31. The sequence goes on along the minus strand of JBKPCO010000241.1, from coordinate 3,670 downwards.
CAAGGCGGCTACCGAGTCCGCGGCAGCCGAGATCGTTGCGCTGGGTCGGCGAGCCGTGACGCTCGCCGCCGACGTGGCGGCCCCCGCGGAGGCGAGAAGCCTCGTGGGTGCTGCGGAGCGGGCGCTCGGCCCGCTCGACGTCCTCGTGAACAACGCGGCCATCTTTCCACGCGCCCCCTTCCTCGAGCTCACCGAAGACGCGTGGGACACCGTGCTCGACACGAATCTGAAATCCACGTTCGTATGCTCCCAGGAGGCGGCTCGCCGTATGGTGGCCGCCGGCCGGCCCGGGGCGATCATCAACATCTCGTCGGGCGCGCCCTACCGGGGCTCGATGCGCGCCACCGCCTACATGGCGAGCAAGCTCGGCATCGTGGGGCTCACCCGGGGTATGGCGCGCGAGCTCGCGCCGCACCGCATCCGCGTCAACGCCGTCGCGCCCGGAGTCACGAACACCGCGATGCCCCGCTTGGGCAACACCGAGGAGGCACTGACGGCGCTCGGGCGCGCCAACCCCTCGGGGCGCCTCGCCGAGCCGGAGGACATCGCCGACGTCGTCGTCTTCCTCGCAACCGACGAGGCCCGCTACATTGTCGGCCAGCTGGTCCATGTGAACGGCGGCGATTATCACGGGTAGCCGTCGCCCTCCACGCTGTGACGTCAGTCGCGATCCTCAATCCCAGATCGGGCCGTGGTAACGGGGCAAAGATCTGGGCCCGTGTACAGGCCCAGCTGCGGGAGCCGTACGAGGTGTGCGAGACGCAGGCGCCCGGTCACGCCACCACGCTCACGCGCAATGCTCTCGACCGGGGAGTCACGACCGTCGTCGCGATCGGTGGCGACGGCACGATCAACGAGATCGTCAACGGCTTCTTCGACGGCGAGCGTGCGGTGGCGCCCGATGCGCGACTGGGCATTATCCCGAGCGGAACGGGCTCGGATCTGCGGCGGACGCTCCAACTGCCGTCCGAGGACGCATCGCTGGCGGCCGTCCTGCGGGCTGGGTACGTGCAATCGGTGGACGTCATGAAGGTTCGCTACGCGACGCTGAACGGTGCATCCGCCCTGCGTCACGCCATCAACATCGTGAGCTTCGGCATGGGCGGCCTCGTCGCGGCGCGGGCGAAGGAGTCGACTCGCCCGCTCGGCGGCCGCGTCGCATACCTGGCGGCAACGCTCCGAACGGCACTGACGTTCGCGGGCCGCGACGTCAGACTCACCCTCGACGGCGCGCCCGCGCTCGAGGCAACGATCACCAACGTGGCGGTGGGCAACGGCCAGTTTCACGGCGGTGGGATGTGGGCCTGTCCGGCGGCGCGCCTGGATGACGGGCTCGCCGACGTGACCCTGGTGAACTATCTGCCCCTGTGGCGGCTCCTCCGGTCCCTGCCCGCGCTCTACACCGGTCGTGTCCTGGAACACCCAAGCGTTCGATCGCATCGCGTGAGACGGATCGAAGCGGACAGCCGCGAGCCCTGCGAGATCGAGCTCGACGGGGAGCCGGTCGGGCGCCTGCCGATCGAGGTTTCCGTCTTGCCGCGAGCCATTCGCTTGCTGGTCCCCGCCAAACTGTGCGACGGATGATAGACTCCGCGCTCAGGCACGATGGATAGCGCCGAGCACGACGTCATCGTGGTGGGAGCCGGCAACGCGGCGCTCTGCGCCGCCCTGTCGGCCCGCGAGCACGGCGCCAGCGTCGTCGTCCTGGAGTGCGCTTCGGAGGCGGAGTCGGGTGGCAACAGCCGGTTCGCCGGCGGCGTCATGCGCTTCGCCTTCGACGGGGTCGACGACCTCCGAAAGGTCGCCGAGCTGACCGACGAGGAGGTCGCCGGTGCCGATTTCGGAACCTACACGCGCGCGCAGTACTTCGACGATCTCTTCCGGCTGACTCAGTACCGCACCGATCCCACCCTCGTCGAGCTGCTCGTCACGCGGAGCCTCGACACCATGATCTGGCTTCGCGGTCAGGGCGCGCGCTTCGTTCCGATCTACGGGCGTCAGGCCGGTAAGGTCGGCGGGCGCTGGAAATTCTTTGGCGGCCTGCCCATCGAAGCCTCCGGTGGCGGGGCAGGTCTCGTCCAGTCCCTGACGGCCGCGGCACGTCGGCGCGGAATCGAGATTCGCTATGAGACGCGAGCACTCTCGCTCCTGTGGGACGGCGTCGGCGTGAACGGCGTGCGGGTCCGGAGCGGCGGACAGCTGCGCGATCTCACCGCGCGCTCGGTCGTGCTCGCCTGCGGAGGCTTCGAGGCCAACGCAGAGTGGCGCACGCGCTACCTCGGTCCGGGCTGGGAGCTGGCGAAGGTGCGCGGCACGCGCTTCAACACCGGCGACGGTCTACGCATGGCCCTCGAGATCGGCGCCAACCCCTTCGGGAACTGGTCGGGTTGCCACGCGGTCGGCTGGGACCGGAACGCGCCCGAGTTCGGCGAGCTCGAGATCGGCGATCAGTTCGAGAAGCACAGCTATCCCCTCGGCATCCTCGTCAACGCGGATGGCCGGCGCTTCGTCGACGAGGGCGCCGACTTCCACAGCTTCACCTATGCGAAGTACGGCCGCGCGATCCTCGAGCAGCCCGGACAATTCGCTTGGCAGGTCTTCGATTCGAAGGTGCTCCACTTGCTGCGGCCTGAGTACGGCATCCAGCGGGTGACCAAGGTGCGCGCGCAGACGCTCGAAGAGCTGGCCGCGAAGCTCGAGGACGTCAACGTCGAGGGCTTCCTGCGTACCGTGCGCGCCTTCAACAAGGCCGTCCGCGCCGATGTGCGCTTCGACCCCTACACGCGGGACGGTCGGGGCACCGTCGGCCTCGAGCCGGTTAAGTCGAACTGGGCCAACACTATCGACCAGCCGCCCTTCGAGGCCTACGCGACCACTTGCGGGATCACCTTCACCTTCGGCGGGCTTCGCGTCGACGCCGACGCCCAGGTGCTCGATCACGACGCGGCCAAGATCAAGGGACTCTACGCGGCCGGTGAGATGGTCGGGGGGATCTTCTACTTCAACTACCCGAGCGGCGCTGGCCTCGTCTCGGGCGCCGTCTTCGGGCGCCTCGCCGGCGCCTCCGCCGCGCGCAGCCCGGCCTGAGAGGAGATCGCCTTAGCGAGCGGCGACGACGCTTCGAAGAGCCTAGGGCACGGGCTCGCGCCCGGCGCTTCAGGCGCTCCGGTCACCCTCGGCGAGGGCAGTGAGCTGGTCCTGGATGCGCCGGTCGATCTCGAGGCCCTCGCGCATGAGGCGCGCGCGCTCGCGATAGGCACGCTCGCCCGGAATGCGGATCTCGGCGACGCCGTCCTGTCGCGGCGTCGCCTTGATCAGGGCGATCTCCGCGGCGAGCGCGCGACGGTACTCGTCCAGGGGCACGAACAGATCGGGCTTGAACGCGATGAAGAGGTACGCACTCTTCTCGTCGATGGCGCCGGCGCACAGCACGCCGAGCGCGTGCGTCGCCAGGGCCAGCGCGTAGCCCTTGTGACCGCCGAACGGAAGGAGCGCGCCGCGTCGGGCGGCGGCCGCGTCCGTCGTGGGGCGGCCACGCTCGTCGATCGCCACGCCCTCGGGCAGCGGAATGCCGAGCCGCTGGCGGAACTGCAGGTCGGTGCCCATGAATGCGGAGGTGCCGAGATCGATCACCAGCGGATCGGGCTCCATCGGAAAGCCGAAGGCGATC
>JBKPCO010000240.1:0-8973 GCA_046727415.1 Candidatus Methylomirabilota bacterium | reverse complement strand
GATCGCGAAGACGCGCGACGCCGACGCGATCGTGGTCGTCTACTCGCCGATCACCCGCTCGGTGATGAGCGCGCTGGAAGGACTGAAGACCGTGGTGCGGACAGGTGTCGGCTACGACGTCATCGACGTGCCGGCCGCCACTGAGCTGGGCGTGATCGTCGTGAACATCCCCGACCTCTGGATCCGCGAGGTCGCCAACCATGCGCTCGGGCTCCTCCTGGCATGGAACCGCAAGATCATCGCCCTCGATCGCCAGGTTCACGGCGGCACCTGGGGCGTGGGCGCGATGGGGCCCAGGACCGGGTCGATCCACGGCGAGACCGTCGGCATCGTCGGCCTCGGCAACATCGGCAGCGCCTTCGCGCGGCGCGTGGCCGGGTTCGAGACTGACGTGATCGCCTGCGATCCCTACGTCGACGACCGCCGCTTCAAGGAGCTCGGCGTCGAGCGCGTCGCGCTCGAAGCGCTGGCCGAGCGCGCCGACTACGTCTCGGTCCACACGCTCCTGAACGCCGAGACGCGCCACCTGATCGGCGAGGCCTTCTTCCGCCGCATGAAGCCGACAGCCATCCTCATCAACACCTCGCGCGGCCCGGTGGTGGACGAGCAAGCCTTGGCTCGCGCGCTCCAGGAGAAGCGTCTCGCCGGCGCGGCGCTCGACGTGTGGGAGACGGAGCCGATCGGCGCCGACAACCCGCTGCTGAAAATGGACAACGTGATCGCCACGCCCCACGCGGCGTACTTCTCGTCGGCCGCGGTGGCCCAGGTGCCCCGGCGCTGCGGCGAGGAGGTGGCGCGCGTCCTCACCGGGCAGCGCCCCCTCAATGTGGTGAATCCGGAAATCTACGCGCCGGGAGCGGCGCGCCGGACCCGGCCCTGAGGGCTGAGGCCCGGCTTTCCGAGCGAGGGGCGGTAGGGATACACTAACGCCCGAGGAGGGGACCCCATGATGCGGCTCAAGGAGATCGGTCACGTCCTGCTTCGGGTGATGGACCTGGAGCGCTCCAAGAAGTTCTACTCCGAGGTCCTCGGGTTCCAGGTGCTGGAGGAGGACCCGGAGCACGGCGGCACGTTCATGGCGCTGCCGGGGCAGAGCCACGCGATCGACCTCTTCCAGGTGAAAGACGCTCAGGAGGCGGAGCGGCAGACTCCCGGTGTCCGGGGTCTCGGGCACATCGCATTCCGGGTGGAGAGCGAGGGGGCCCTGAAGGACGCGTACGCCACGCTCGAGGAACACGCGGTTCCGATCTCGCGCACGATCGACCACGTCAGCCAGAAGAGCATCTACTTCAACGATCCGGACGGCAACACGCTCGAGATCTACTACGAGCTTCCGGACGCGCTGGAGATCTTCGCGCGCGGGCGGAACGATCGCGACGTCGAGCTCGACCTGAAGCGGTAGCCCGGTTGGCCGACCGGGACGTCACGGAAGCCTGCGGCTGTCACAGCCGTCTCGGGATCGCGCGGGTCGCGGTTTCCGATGACGTCCTGGCGAAGCTCAAGTCCGTCAGCATCCCGACCATCAGCCAGATCCTCAAGCGCCGCGGCTACGGTAACGCGTTCCTCTCCGGCGTGGCGCCGCGCACGCCGCAGCAGAGCCTGGTCGGCCGCGCCTTCACGGCGCGCACGCTGCCCACCCGCAAGGACGTGGCGGCCACGCAGGCCGGCGCGGCCTCGCTCCATCGCCGGGCCTTCGAGACGATCGAGCCGGGCGACGTGCTGGTCATCGACGCGCGCGGCGACGTCGGGGCCCGCGTGACCGGCGACATCCTGGCCACGCGGCTCAAGTACCGCGGCGCCGCCGGGCTCGTCACCGACGGCGCCATCGGCGACCTGGCGGCGATGCAGACGGTGGGCTTGCCGGTCTACTCGCGCGGGCTCACGCCGGTGACCTTCGGCGAGCTCCACGTGATGGCCGACCTGAACGTGCCCATCTCGTGCGCCGGTGTGCTCGTCATGCCCGGCGACATCCTCGTGGCCGATCCCGAAGGGGTGATGGTGATTCCTCAGGCCATCGCCGCCGAGGTCGCCGAGGCGGGCGTGGAGGGCGAGCGCAAGGACACCTTCTCGCGCGGCAAGGTCGAGGCCGGGCACCCGCTGGCCGAGGCGTATCCGCTGAACGAGAAGCTGCAGGCGGAGTACGACGCCACGAAGGCGCGCCCGAGGACGTGACCGCCGCGGGCTCCCGCCTCTACATCATCACGCCCGAGACCTTCGAGCTTCACCCCTTCGCGGACTTGCTGGGCCATGCACTCGACGCCGGTGACGTCGCGGCGGTGCAGCTCCGGCTGAAGAACGCGCCCGATGACGCGTGGAAGCGCGCGATCGACGTGCTCTGGCCCGTGTGCCAGTCGCGCCGCGTCGAGTTTCTGTTGAACGACCGCGCCGACCTCGTGGCGGCCTCGGGGTGCGACGGCGCCCACGTCGGGCAGGAGGACATGCCGGCGCGCGAGGCGCGACGTCTGATGGGCCCGAGCCGCACGCTCGGCGTCACCTGCAAGTCGTCGCAGGACCTGGCCGACCGTGCCGTGCAGGACGGCGCGAGCTACGTCGCGTTCGGCGCGTTCTTTCCGTCCACCTCCAAGCAAGTCACGAACCTGGCCGATCCCGAGGTGCTACGGCGCTGGGCACAGCGGTCGAAGGTGCCCTCGTGTGCCATCGGCGGCATCACCGCCGCCAATCTCGCCCCGCTCGTGCGGGCGGGCGCGAGCCTGCTCGCGATCATCGGCGGCGTCTGGGGCCACCCCGACGGCCCCGCCGCCGGCGTGCGCGCGATCAACGCCGCGATCAAGACCGCCCTGAGCTGACGCCCCGCGCGCGGGTCCGGCCCGCGCGGCCCCCGAGCGACCCGGGTCGCCATTTGTGCTACGCTTCGCGCGCGCGCCGGGCGACCGGACAATTCCATAGCGAGGTGTGACAGTGCGACCGAACAAGATCAAGCAGATGTGGCGCGATGGCAAGTTCGTCACTCTGGGCTGGCTCTCGGTGTCCCACGGCTTCACGGCCGAGGTGATGGCGCGCCAGGGCTTCGACGCCCTCTGTGTCGACATGCAGCATGGGCTGACCGACATGAACGACGTCTGGCCGATGCTGCAGGCGATCTCGCAGACCGAGACGGTGCCGGTCGTCCGCGTGCCGTGGAACGATCCGCCGACCATCATGAAGGCGCTCGACTTCGGCGCCTACGGCATCATCGTGCCGCTGGTGAACACCGCCGAGGACGCTGCGAAGGCCGTGGCCGCCTGCCGCTATCCGCCGGTCGGCATGCGCTCGTCCGGGCCGGTGCGCGCCGTGCATTACGGCGGCGCCGACTACGTGGCCAACGCCAACAACGAGATCGTGATCATGGCCATGATCGAGACGAAGGAAGGGCTCGCCAACCTGGACAAGATCTGCGCGACGCCCGGGCTCGACGCCGTCTACATCGGCCCCGCCGACCTGTCGTTCGCCCTCGGCATGGCGCCCCGCGGCGATAACCCCGATCCGGTCCACATCGCGACCTGCGACAAGATCCGCGATGCTGCGCACAAGCACAACATCAAGGCAGTCATGCATTGCGCGAGCGCGGCCTTCGCCGCCGGCGCGGTGAAGCGCGGCTTCGACATGGTCATGCTCACGTCGGATCTCGCGTCCATGATCGCGGGGGCTCGGCGGCAGCTCGACGACTTGAAGGCTGCCACCGCGTAGGACTTCGCGCGCTGCTTGGCGGCGCGAGCCGGCGTGTTACTGCTTGACGGCGCCGAAGGTGAGGCCCGTGACGATGTGGCGCTGGGCCAGGAGCGCCACCAGCAGGACGGGCAGGGTGATCAGCGTGGCGGCGGCGGCGAGCGTGCCCCAGTTGATCTCTTCGTACGAGATCATGTTGTAGACGGCGATCGGCAGGGTCCGCGTCGTCCGGCCGGCGAGGATCACCGAGAACAGGAAGTTGTTCCAGGAGAACACGAAGGACAGAATCCCGGTGGCGACGACGCCGGGCTTCACCAGCGGCAGCGCGATCCGCCAGAAGACGCCGAGATGCGTGCAGCCGTCGATCAGCGCGGCGTCCTCCAGATCGGCCGGCACGTCCTCGAAGAACGAGATCATGACCCAGATGATGATTGGCAGGCCCACGATGAGGTGGCTCAGGATCAGCGCCCCGTAGGTGTCCACCATCCGGAGGCTCCGGAAGAAGATGTACCAGGGAATCAGGTACGCGATTCCCGGGATGATGCGCGCCACCAGGATGACGATCGCCAGCCGTCGCTGCCGCCAGTGCGCGATGGAGTACGCGGCCGGCAATCCGACGGCGAGACCGAGCGCCGTGCAGCCCGCCGCCACCACCAGGCTGTTCCAGGTGTAGAGGAAGAACGGGTACTTCGTGAAGACCTCCCGGTAGCCGGCCGCGGTGATACTGAAACGCACGAACGACGGGGGATAGGCGGTCGCCTCGATCTGCGGCTTCAGCGAGAGCGTGACCATCCAGTAGAAGACGAAGACCGTCGGCAGCATGAAGACGACCGCGAGCGCGTAGAAGCCGGCGGTGGAGAGCAGGCGCCGCCGCGCGCCGCCGCCCGTCACCACGTCGCGCTCCGCCGCACCTTGATCAAGAGGAGCGAGGCGCCCATGACGAGCGCAAAGAGCGCCACCGCCATCGACGCCGCGTAGCCCATGTTGAAGTACGAGAACGCCTGGTTGAAGAGCAGGATGTTGATGGTCTCGGACGCGTTCGCGGGACCGCCCTGGGTCATCACGAAGATGATGTCGAAGGTCTTCAAGGCGTCGATGGCCCGGAACAGGATCGCCACGACGAGGGCCGGGCGCAGCAGCGGCAGCGTGATGTGCCAGAAGGCCTGGAACGGCGAGGCGCCGTCGAGGCGCGCGGCCTCGTAGGGCTCGCGCGGCAGGCTGGCCAGGCCGGCGAGCGCGATGAGCATGATGAGCGGCGTCCACTGCCAGATGTCCACGAGCGCGAGCGCGTAGAGCGCCGTCTGGCTCGAGTACGTCCAGCGAAACGGCGCGAGCCCGGCCAGGGACACCAGGTAGTTCGCCACGCCGAGCGTCGGGTGATACATCATCACGAACACAAGGGCGATAGCGGTGGGCGTCGCGACCATCGGCAGGATCGCCAGCGTCCGGAGGAGCCCGCGCCCCCAGAACTCGCGATTGAAGAGCAGCGCCATGGCGACGCCGAGCAGCGTCTCGGCGGCGACGGCCACGAGGGTGAAGTAGATCGTGCGCGCGACGGCCTCGCGAAACCGCGCGTCGCCCACAAGGATCTTGGCGTAGTTCGCGGTGCCGACGAAGCGCGGCGGGCTCAGGCTGGAGGCGGACCATTCTTGGAAACTCATCCAGCCGGTGTAGGCGATCGGGTAGACGATCAGCACGGCCACCAGCAGCACCGCCGGCGCCGGAAAGAGCCACTGGGCGTGACGGTGCGCCCAGCGAGTCAGCACGAGGCCCGCTAGTTCTCCGTCCGGTTCAGGAGGTCTTGAAAGTCCTTCTGGGCCTGGGCCAGCACCTGTGCGGCCGGCGCCCCCTCGATCGCCTTCTGGATGGCGACGCCGATGATGTCACGGTACTCCGTGACCCCGACGATCTCCGGCAAGCCCTGGCGGCCGATCTTCAGCGACGCCTGATAGGCCTGGTACCAGTCGGCGGGCATCTTCGGCTTGGCCTTCACGTCCGGATTGTCCCAGGTCGAGGTGCGGCCGACGCCCACGCCGGCCATGAGCTCGCGGACCATGTTCGGCTTGCTCGTCGCCCACTGCGTGAAGAGGTAGGCGGCTTCCTTGTTGCGGCTCTGAGCGTTGACGGCCATGCCCGTGATGTAGATCGGCGAGAAGTGGCCGCCCGGGCCCGACGGCAACACCGCGTAACCGATCTTGCCGACAACCTTCGACTTGGCGGCGTCCTCGAACTGGCTCGCGAAGTTCACGCCGTCCATGTAGATCGCGACCTGTCCCTGCATGAACGAGGCGGAGCACTCGTACCAGTTGAAGTTGACCACGCCCGGCGGCGCGTACTGCCGGAGGAGCTTCGTGTAGAGGTCGAGCGCCGCCACTTGCTCCTTGCTGTCGAGCATGGCCTTGCCGTCCTTGATGTAGGTGCCGCCCATCGGGAACAGGATCGTCGGATACTGGGTGGCGTTCGCGTTCTTGAGCCCTCGCAGCACGATGCCGTAGGTGCCGGGCGGCGCGTGAAGCTTCTGCACGAGCGGCTCGAGGTCGGCCAGCGTCTTCGGCGGGGTCAGCCCCTTCGGGCCGAACAGGTCCTTGCGGTAGAAGAACACGTTGGCGTCGACGAACGCCGCGAGGGCCGAGATGCTGCCGTCGGGCTGGGTGACGCCGGCTTTGGCGCCCGGCGTGAAGTCGTTCCAGTCGAACTCGGGGCTGGTCAGCGACTTGTCGTCGAGAAACTTGTTGAGGGGATGGTACCAGCCCGCCTTCCAGAAGCGCTTCTTCTCGACGTGGAGCGATGTGAAGAACGCATCGATCCCGCCCGAGTTCGCCGTCATCTCGACGGTCATCTTCTGCCGCGCCTGGATCTCCGGCAGCGTCTCCCACTTGACCTTCATGCCCGACAGCGACTCGAACTCGGGGATGTTCTTCTCGAGCACGTCGATGAAGGGGTGCTTGGTCAGGAGCAGGAAGAGCTCCTTGCCCTGAAAGCGCTTCCAGGTGAAGCCTTGCGCGCGCGCCGGCGTCGAGACGAACGGCCCCACGGCCGCGGCGGCGGCAACCGTCTTCAAGAACGTGCGGCGTGTCGAGCGACGAACGGTCATCGTGGTCTCTCCTCCCGGCGACACCGTAGCGCCGATTACCGATCTGCTCAAGGCCCGACCGCTCACGCCTGGCACCTGCTATTCTCCGGTCCGGAGGGCTTGGCCATGCGTTTTCGTCCGTTCGGCAGGACCGGGTTGCAGGTATCCGCGATGGGCTTCGGCTGCTGGCCGATGGCCGGCGACCGCTACGGCGCGATCGAGGATGACGAGGCCGTCAAGGCGATTCATCGCGCCCTCGATCGGGGCGTGAACTGCGTGGACACCGCGCCGGCCTATGGCGGCGGCCATTCTGAAGAAGTCGTGGCCCGTGCGCTCGAGAAGCAGCGCCGCGACGTAATTCTCGTCACCAAGTGCGGCGTGAAGCCTCCGCCGCCCGGCCAGCTCGGGCCGCTGCGCGACTCGAGCCGTGCCAACATTTTTCGCGAGATAGACCTGAGCCTGAAGCGGTTGCGCACCGACTGGGTCGACGTCCTGCTCGTGCACTGGCCGGACGCTTCCACGCCATTCGAGGAGACCATGCGCGCGCTGGAAGAGGTGGTGACCTCCGGGCGCGCCCGCTTCGTCGGTGTCTCGAACTTCACCGGCGCGATGATTGCCGAATGCATGCGCACGCGCCGCATCGACGTCTCGCAGGTGGGCTATCACATGTTCGACCGGCGCCAGGAGCAGGAGACGTTTCCGACATGCCTCGCCCAGGGCATCGGCGTGATGGGTTACGGGTCGCTTGGTCACGGCCTGCTCACCGGCGCCTTCACCGCCGCGACGAATTTCGGCGAGGCCTCGCGCGACTGGCGGGGCGGCGGCGTGGCGTTCGGCCAGCCGATCTTCCGCGGTGACAACTTCAAGACCAACGTCGCGGTGGTCGACCGGCTCTGCCGGGAGGTCGCCGAGCCGCGCGGGGTTCCGCTGAGCCAGATCGCGCTCGCCTGGGTGCTCGGGAACCCGGCCGTCAGCACCGCGTTGGTCGGCGCGCGCACGCCGGCCGAGGTGGACGCGAACGACGCGGGCACCGAGCTCGATCTGACCGCGGAGGAGCGCGCGAAGATCGACGCGATCCTCAAGGGCGCGGCCGGGCGCGTACGCGAGTTCACCCCATTGCGGCCGGCCATGGAGCCGTGGGGCGCGGAAATTCCAGCGGGATCGGCCTGAGGCGCCCGTGAGAATCGGCGTCTCGCTGCTCAACAACCAGGGGATCGAGAACGCCCACGCCCTGGTCGACATGGCGAGCCGGGCCGACGAGCTCGGCTTCGACTCCGTCTGGGTCCACGATCACGTCTTCAACGTGGGCCACGTGCTCGACCGGATCGGTGGTCGGCCGTACTACGAGCCCATGACGTTCCTGAGCTTCGTGGCGGCGAGAACTCGCCGGGTGCGTCTGGGCACGTCGGTCCTCGTGCTGCCGTACCACAATCCTGTCCGGCTCGCGAAAGCGGCGGCGACGCTCGACGTCCTCTGCGGCGGACGCCTCGTCATGGGCGTGGGCGTGGGCCTGATCGAGAAGGAAATGCAGGCGATGGGCACGCCGTTCACCGAGCGGGGCGCCTACACCGACGAGGCGATCGCCGTGATGCGCGCGCTCTGGTCCTCCGATGAGCCGCGCTTCGCCGGCAAGTACTACCGTTTCGAGGGCATGAAGTTCTCGCCCCGGCCGCTCCAGACACCATCCATTCCCCTGGTGATCGGCGGCGTCAGCCGCGCGGCGATCCGGCGCGCCGCACGGCTGGGTGACGGCTGGCAACCGCTCGGCCTGTCCCCGGAGGCGCTGGCGCAGGGAATTGCGACGCTCCGCGACGAGGCGCGCGCCTGCGGCCGCGACGCCGCCAAGATTCCCGTGTCGATTGCGATGACCCTCGCCGCCGCCCGCGTGGGCCGCCACGCGCTCGGTACAGGGCCATCCGAGATCGTCAAGAACGCCCGCGCCTACGCGGACGTCGGCGTCGAGACGCTGATCATCTCCGCCGGCACGAGCGACCCGGTCGAGGCGCGGGCCGCACTCGAGATGGTCGCGAGCGAGGTGCTGCCGGCCTTCAGGTCCTAGTCGACGTACGCGGGCGGCGCAGCGCCCCCTTTCATCATCCGATGAAGGCGTGCTCCTCGGTGATGAGCACCAGGCGGTCGCTGTGGCTCTCGCGCGAGTGCGCCAGCGCGATCTTGCCGAACTCCGACGACCACGCGCGGTCGAGCGCGGCGCGATCGTCGAACCACAGCTCGGC
>JBKPCO010000239.1:0-6068 GCA_046727415.1 Candidatus Methylomirabilota bacterium | reverse complement strand
GCCTCACGGCGCTTATCCGTGCGCCGGCGAGGATCGCTGGCTCGCCATCGCCTGCTTCACCGACCCGGAATGGCGCGCGCTTGCTCAGGTCGTCGGACATTCAGAGTGGACGAGCGATGCGCGGTTCGCGGATCTCGCCGCGCGGCTCAAGAACCAGGATGCCCTCGATGCGCTCGTCACCGGCTGGACGAGATCTCAGGACGCTTATCAGGCGATGCTCGCCCTGCAGCGCGCCGGTGTGCCGGCCGGCGTGTGTCAGACCGCGGGGGATCGCTGCGATCACGATCCGCAGCTCGCGGCCTTGAAGTGGCTGACCGAGGTGACCGGCACGAAGATCGGCCGGTGGCCGCTGGCCGAGGTGCCGATCAAGATGAGCGAGAGCCCGGCCTACATCGGCGGTCGCATCGACCGCGGCGCGCCGTGCTACGGCGAGGACAACGAGTACGTGTACGGCGAGCTCCTGGGGATGTCGTCGCAGGAGGTCAAGACGCTCGCCGACGAGGGCGTGATCTGACGCCGGGACGCCGATGGCCCCGGTCGGATATGGCTTCCTCAACCTGCTCTTCACGGCCGCGCTCGTTGGCGTTGTCGTCGGCGCGATCGCCGGGGTCGTGGTCTGGCGGTTCAGGTGCAACCTCGCCCTCGGCGGCCTTGTGACGGCTTGCGTCTTTCCTCTGGTCCTGGTCGCGGAAGCGTATGGGAGCGTCTCCTGGCTCCGCGCCAAGGTCACCTGGGGAGCTCCGGCGGCGGCACTGACGTTCCTGGTCTGCTCGATAGCGGCGCGCCGGTTACACGCGCACACTGCTCTGCGCCCGTTGTGGATCGCGCTTGCCGCATGCGGCTTCGCGCTGAGCGCGGGGATCCTGTACCTCGAGTGGTTCAAGTGCATGCTACTGTCGTCGCACGGTCCATGGGGACCTCTGCTACCGGCGCTCGCCGTTGACATCGTCCTGCTCGTGGTTCTCTTGTTGACCCGAAGGCCGGTCCGCCAATGACGAGCTTCCCTTCGAACATGCGTGAGCCTCACGAGACGTTGATGTTCCTGCCCGGGGCGTCGGGCAACACGCAGTTCTGGGCGCCGGCAGCGAAGCAGCTTCGACATCCCGGTGCTCGCCGCTTCCTGGCCTGGCCCGGTTTCGGCGGCGTGCCGTCAGAGCCTGGCGTGCGGGGCGTCACCGACCTGGTGAGCCGTGTCGGCGGCGACATCGAAGGTCCCACTGCGCTGATCGCACAGTCGATGGGAGGCGTCGTCGCGGTTCGAGCGGCGCTGCAGAAGCCCGACCTGGTACGGCACCTCGTGCTCACCGTGACGTCGGGTGGAGTCGACATGGCGCGACTGGGCGCCCGCGACTGGCGGCCCACGTACCGACAGCGTAATCCCCACCTCCCGAGCTGGTTCCTGGACGAGCGAGAGGATCTCACCGAACGCATCAGGGAGATCCGCGTTCCGGTTCTCCTGCTGTGGGGAGACGCGGATCCGATAAGCCCCGTCGCCGTCGGCCGGCGCCTTGCCGAGCTGTTTCCCAGGGCCGAGCTGGTCGTCTTCGCAGGCGGAACGCACGATCTGGCGCTGGAGCGAGCCGTCGAGATCGCGCCTCACATCGACCGGCACCTGGCGGCCTGACGCGCGGGGACCACGAAGCGGCGACGAACCCTAGTAGGGCTCGCGGACGAAGATGAACGTGGTGCCCTGCACGATCGGCGCGCTCGCGCCCACGAACGAGACGTTGACGTCCTTCACCTGGCGCTCGCCGGCACGGCCCGAGGCCTGCAGCGCACCCTCGATGATGTGCCAGAGGCCGTGGATGCGCCCGGTACCCAGGCTGCCGCCGAAGGTGTTGAGCGGCAGCTCGCCGTCAAGCTCCATGCGGCCGCCCTGGATGAAGTCGAGCGCCTCGCCCTCCTTGCAGAAGCCATAAGACTCGAGACCGTAGATGACCGACGCGGAGAAGCCGTCGTAGATCTGCGCGACGTCGACATCTTTCGGCGAGAAGCCCGAGCGCTCCCAGGTGAGGCTCGACGAGCTGCGCCCGCCCTCCATGTAGCTCGACAGGCTGCCGATGCGCCCGGCCACCTCGAAGGCGAGCCGCTGGCCGTAGCCCGCGATGTACGCGGGGCGCGGCTTGAGATCACGCGCGCGGTCAGCCGTGGTGAGGACGATAGCCACCGCGCCCTGCACCGGGATGTCGCAGTCGTAGAGGCAGAACGGATAGGCGACCATCCGCGAATTCAGATAGTCCTCGCGCGAGAGCGGCTGGCCGTAGAAATAGGCGTGCGGGTTCATCTGGGTGTGCCGGCGCTGGGTCACCGCGAGCGTGGCCATTTTCTCGCGGCTCTGGTTGTGCCGCTCGAGCCAGCGCGTGTAGGCGACGGCCATACCCTGGCCCGGGCCGCCGAACCCGTAGGGCGCCGTGAACTGCGTCGCGCCCGCGGCATGCGTACCCGGCAGGTTCTGATAGGTCCCCTTCGGATTGTGCATCGCGCGCCAGACCACCGCGTACTTGCACACGCCGGCGAGCAGCGCGTTGGCCGCTTGCTGGACCGCGCCGCCGATGTTGACGGTCTCCACCTGCACGTGCCAGGCGAGGTGCGGGAGCTTGAGCATCGCCATCATGCAGTTGACGGACACGATCGTGATGCCGTCGACCATGGCGTGACCGGTCGCCGGCAGCTCCGGGTACGTCGCCAGGCCGTCGATGTCCGACATCTTCAGGCCGGAGTCCTCGACCGCGCCCTTGACGGCCTCCAGCGCGTGGGCAGCCAGCGGAATCTCGGCCGAGCGTGTGACCTTCGAGAATCCGACGCCGCTGACCCCGATCTTGCATCGCTGCTCCCACATGCCGATCGATCCTCCGAAACCTAGCTGAGGTTTGCCGACTACGCGCCGCGCGCGAGGCGGAACTGGGGCAGCGTGATGTCGTCGTTGAGCGGCTCGAAGACCACTTCCACCCGCCGCCCGACTTTCGCCTCCGTGTAGGGCGCGTCTATCAAGTTAGCGGCCAGCAGCGCCCCCGGCGCGTCGTCGAGCTCTACGATGATGCTCGCGTAGGGAATGGCCGAGGCGAATCGCTTGTCCCCCGCGTGGTACATGATCGTGTACGCGTAGATGGCGCCCTTGCCGCTCACGGGCTCGAACTTGAGATCGATGCCCATGCACTGCACGCAGGTCGCGTAGGGCGGATGCTGGAAGTGCTTGCACGCCTGGCAGCGCTGCAGCGCGAGCACCTTCTGCCGGGCGGCGTCCCAGAAGGGTCGCGTCAGCTCGTTGGGAACGGGGATCGGCCGGGTCACCTTATTCCAGTCGCTCATTGTCTTTTCGAGGCGCCTCGGCCGGCGGGGCCCCAGCCCCGCGATGGCCTGCACCGCGCACCCCGAGCATCTTGACCTCGGGCGGTCCTGTCAAGACCTCTGCACCACAACCCGAATCTGCTACGATCCCGACCGGGAGGGCGCCATGCCAAAGCTGAACATCAACGGCCAGGTCCGTGACGTGCAGGTAGAGGCCGATACGCCGTTGCTCTGGGTCATCCGCGAGCAGGTCGGGCTGACGGGCACCAAGTACGGATGCGGCGTCGCGCAGTGCGGCGCGTGCTCGGTGCACCTGAACGGCCAGGTCGTGCGCTCCTGCGTCCTGCCGGTCGGCAACGTCAAGGCCACCGACAAGATCGTCACGATCGAAGGGTTATCGCCCGATCGCTCTCATCCGGTCCAGAAAGCCTGGGCGGCCGTCGACGTGCCGCAATGCGGGTACTGCCAGTCCGGCCAGATCATGGCGGCGGCCGCGCTCCTGGCGAAGAAGCCGAAGCCGACCGACAAGGACATCGACGAGGCAATGACCAACATCTGCCGGTGCGGCACCTATCAGCGGATCCGCGCGGCGGTGCACATGGCCGCTGGAAAGCAGGCGTGACATGACAAACATCAAGCTCAGCGCGGCCGGTTCGAGACTTTCGCGTCGGTCCTTCATCGTCGGCACGACCGCGGCGGCCGGGGGACTGGCCCTCGGCGTCCGCCTCCCATTCGGAGCCGGATCAGCGGAAGCGCAGGACTCCGCCGGCGCCGAGATCGGCGCGTGGGTCGTGGTCAAGCCAGACGACACCTGCGTGATCCGTATCGCGCGTTCGGAAATGGGCCAGGGCACGCTGACCGGTCTCGCGCAGCTCGTCGCCGAGGAGCTCGAGTGCGACTGGAGCAAGGTGACCACCGAGTCGATCACGCCCGGGCAGAACCTCGCGCGCAAGCGCGTCTGGGGCGAGATGTCGACCGGCGGCAGCCGCGGCATTCGCACCTCGCACGACTACGTCCGTCGCGGCGGCGCCGCCGCGCGCCTGATGCTGCTACAGGCGGCGGCCGACGAGTGGAAGGTGCCGGTCGCCGAGGTGAGCGTCGCGAGCGGCGTCGTCACGCACGCCGGCTCCGGACGCAAGACGACCTACGGCAAGGTCGCCGCGGCCGCGTCCAAGCTGACGCCGCCCGACCCCAAGAGCATCGCGCTCAGGGACCCGAAGGACTGGAAGATCGCCGGCAAGCCGATGAAGCGGCTCGACACGGCCGACAAGCTCGACGGCAGCAAGGTGTACGCGATCGATCTCAGGCTTCCTGGCATGCTGCACGCCGCGATCAAGGCGTCGCCGGTGTTCGGAGGCAAGCTCGTAAGCTATGACGAGGCGAAGATCGCCGGCCGGCCCGGCGTTCGCGGCGCCGTGAAGGTGAACGACTCGACCGTCGCGGTGGTCGCCGACACGTGGTGGCGCGCCAAGTCTGCGCTCGAGGCGCTCCCGATCGTCTGGGAAGAGGGCGCGGGCGCGGCGCAGTCGAGCACGACGATCGCCGGTCACCTCGAGGCAGGACTGACGGCGAAGGACGCCTTCGCCTTCCGCAACGAGGGCGACGCTCTCGGTGCCATCCAGGGCGCCGCGAAGAAGATCGAGGCGGTCTACAGCACGCCGTTTCTCGCTCACGCGACGATGGAGCCGATGAACTGCACCGTGAAGCTGTCGGCCGACCGGGCCGAGTGCTGGGTGCCCACACAGAACTCGGAGGCCTCGCTGGCCGCCCTATCGGAGCAGTCGGGCATTCCGCTCGACAAGTGCGAGGTCTACCGGCACGACCTCGGCGGCGGCTTCGGCCGGCGCGGCGGTAACCAGGACTACGTCCGCCAGGCGGTCAACATCGCCAAGCAGTTCCCCGGTGTCCCCGTGAAGATGGTCTGGTCGCGCGAGGAGGACATGGCGCACGACTTCTACCGGCCGATCTCGCAGTGCAAGCTGGCCGCGGGCCTCGACGACAAGGGGGCCCTGCTTGCACTGCACATGCGCATCTCCGGGCAGTCGATCAACGCGTTCGTGAATCCGGCGATGGTCGCCAACGGCGAGGACGCCCGCCAGCTCCAGGGCTACACCGACAAGCCCGGCGACGCGCAGCTCGGCTACACCGTGCCCAACTTGCTCATCGAGTACGCGATGCGCAACACACACGTGCCGGTCGGACCGTGGCGCGGGGTCAACACGAACCAGAATGCCGTGTACATGGAGTGCTTCATCGAGGAGGTCGCCCGCGCGGCGGGCGCCGACTCGCTGGCGTTCCGGCGCGCGCTCATGAGCAAGCACCCGAAGCACCTCGCCGTGCTCGACGCCGCTGCGGCGAAGGGCGACTGGGGCAAGCCCCTGCCCGCCGGCGTGCATCGCGGCATCGCCCAGTTCATGGGTTACGGCAGCTACTCGGCCGCGGTCGCGGAGGTCTCAGTGAGCCGCGAGGGCAAGGTGAAGGTGCACCGCATGGTGCTGGCGCTCGACAGCGGCCACGCGGTCAATCCCGACCAGATCGCCGCGCAGGTCGAGGGCTCGGTGGCCTACGGGCTCAGCGCGGCGTTCTACGGCGAGTGCACGGTACAGAACGGGCGCATGACAGAGCTGAACTTCGACCGCTATCAGATCCTGCGCCTGGCCGAGATGCCCAAGGTCGAGACAGTGATCGTCCCGAGCCATGACTTCTGGGGCGGCGTCGGTGAGCCGACGATCTCCGTGGTGACGCCGGCGGTCCTCAACGCGATCTTCGCGGCGACCGGC
>JBKPCO010000238.1:0-21712 GCA_046727415.1 Candidatus Methylomirabilota bacterium | reverse complement strand
CCCCACCACAGCCAGCACCGCGCTGGCGCGATCCGCCTTCTTGCCGCCGCTCTCCTCGTATCGAGCCTCGACCACGTCAACTGCCTTGGCGCCGCTGCGCTCGCGCAGCATGGCCTCGAGCGCGCGCTTCAATGACGGCATCACTACCCGTAGGAACTCATAACTGAGGGTTACCCTCCCATCCTTGTCGACTCATAACTGAGGGTTACCGAAGCCATCGCCTACGAGCCTCCAGGCGAGGACTTCAGCGAGGGGGTGGCTACTTCACTATTCCCCTGGATGCGATGAGGATCGGGCGCCGCGAGCGGCCAGAGCCGTGCGAGGGCCGCGTCGAGGTCGCGCCGCAACTGGAGAGGATTGAGCGTCTGGTACAGCCGCTCGAGCTCGTCACGTTTCGCGGGCGCCAGGACGCCGGCGGCGCACAGCCGCTGGTACGGGGTCTGCGCGCAATCGTAGACGCGGTGGGTGCGCGCGCCCTGGCGCGCCTTCGTCACCAGCTTCTGCACGGGCTGAAAGAAGTTGCTGTGCAGCCGCACCAGCTCGTACACACGCCGCAGTTGCGTAAAGGCGGCCTTGGAGACGAAGCGATCATAGCCGATGAGGTGGCGCACGATCGCACCGTTCTTCTGCTCCACGTGGGCACTGTCGTTCTTCTTCCAGGCCCGACTGCGCGTGAACGTGATGCCGTGGCGCCGACACCAGGTCAAGAGATGACGGTTGATGAACTCGCTGCCGTTGTCACTGTCGAGGCCGACGAGGGGCATCGGCAAGCGCTCGCGCACGCGATGCACCGCACTCCCGACCCGCTCC
Source organism: Candidatus Methylomirabilota bacterium (assembly GCA_046727415.1). Taxonomy (GTDB): domain Bacteria; phylum Methylomirabilota; class Methylomirabilia; order Rokubacteriales; family CSP1-6; genus AR31. The sequence continues at coordinate 20,902 of JBKPCO010000238.1, read as the reverse complement.
TGGTTCTTGCCCCAGACGGCGTCGAGCTCGATCCACGCCGTCGTGATATCGACGGCGCAGAGGGTACAGAGATAAAAGCCCCGGGTGCTGGTGCCACAGTGGGCGACCAGATCGATTTCCACAAAGCCCGGCCGGGCGTCGTCCCACTCGGTGAACGTGCGCACCGGAATCTCCTGACGCAGGAGATGGCTGGGGTGGGTGATCGTGGCGCCGCGCACTGGGTACTGCGCCCGCGCCGGCGCCAACACGCGCGCCAGCGTGGGCCGACTGATCTGCCGCAAGAGTTTCTCGACCTGAGGGCTGACGATGAGTTCGCCCCACACGAGGAGTCGATCCAGCAGCTCGGCGACGAAGGGCTGGAGTCGATGCGCGCCGATTCGGCCACTGGCCTGCCACACCACTTCCGCCGCCCGCGCGACCTCGGGCCCGTACACGCGCGGCCGCCCGCCCGGCCCCGGCGTGCGTCGCGCCCGGGGCGCGCGCCCCAGCAGCCGGATGGCAGCTTTGCGGTGCAGGCCGGTCACTGCCACGATCTCGTCCAGGAGTCGGTGCTTCTCGCTTCGAGGGGCCTGCTGGTACCGCAACCGCTGGACGGCAGCGTACTCGCGCAAGCTGGCTCGTGTCACGGGTCCCTCCCCCGGGGAATTGGTAACCGTGACTTCTGAGTTACGATCCCGCCTTCGGTAACCGAAGTTTTGAGTCGATGCGGCCGCTTGACGTGGGCTCCCGGACTCGCTAGACTCGGCCGCACATCATGAGCATGACGACGCGCCCCTTCGGGTTCTTCGGGTACTTCTACTTCACCGAGGTCCGCTCGGGCGCCTTGACTTGATCTGAGCAGGGAGCCGCGGGCGGACCGAAAAGCCCGCGGCACCGGACGCATACCAGGCCGCGGGTCCTCCCCGCGGCCTTTTGTTTTTCGGATTCAGAAAAAGGCGAAAGGAGATTTTCATGATCATCGTGCTGAAGTCGGGAGCCACGGAGACCGAAGTTGCGGACGTGTGCCAACGGATCACCGCCATGGGCTACAGCCCCCACACCATCCGCGGCGCCCTGCGGACCGTGATCGGCGCGGTCGGCGACGATCGCGGGAAGGAGCGCCTCAGAAGCCTCGAGTCCGTCGCGTGCGTCGAGTCCGTCACGCCGATCCTCAAGCCGTACAAGCTCGCGAGCCGCGAGGTCCGCGAGGAATCGACGCAGGTGCGCGTGGGTGACGTGACGATCGGCGGACGGTCGATCGTGGTCATGGCCGGGCCGTGCTCGGTCGAGTCGCGCCTGCAGCTGCTCGACGCCGCGGCCGGCGTGAAAGCGGGCGGCGCCCGGATCCTGCGCGGCGGCGCCTTCAAACCGCGCACGTCGCCTTACGCCTTCCAGGGGCTCGAAGACGAGGGACTGAAGCTCCTGGCCGAGGCGAAGCGCGAGACCGGGCTACCCATCGTCACCGAGGTCATGGAGCCCGAGAAGGTCGACCTCGTCGCCGAGTACGCGGACATCCTCCAGATCGGCGCGCGCAACGTCCAGAACTTCTCGCTGCTCCGCCGCGTCGGCGAGATCGGCAAGCCCGTTCTGCTCAAGCGTGGCATGGCGACGACGATCCAGGAGTGGCTCCTGTCGGCCGAGTACGTGCTGGCGCGAGGCAACCCGAACGTCATTCTCTGCGAGCGCGGCATTCGCACCTTCGAGGCCGCCACGCGCTTCACGCTCGACCTGAACGCGGTGCCCGTGGTGAAGAAGCTCTCGCACCTGCCCGTCGTGGTCGATCCGAGCCACGGGACGGGTCACTGGGATCTCGTTGAGCCGATGGCGATGGCCGCAGTGGCGGCGGGCGCCGATGGGCTCATCATCGAGGTGCATCCCCGACCAGAAGAGGCGCTGTCCGACGGCCCGCAGTCGCTCAAGCCCGAACGGTTCGCCGCGCTGATGCAGCGCGTGCGAAGGATCGCCCAAGCCGTGGATCGGGATCTCTAGGGGCCAAGGTCTATAATCGGTGAAGATGCTCGCCAAGGCGTGGCAGCAGTTGCGGGAGCGTCCATTCGCAGGGGTCGCCGTGTCCCTCGCGATCCATCTGGCCGTCCTGGGCGCGCTGCTCTGGGCGGGCGGACCGGGGAGAATCTACACGGTGAAGCGCGGCGAGCCGCTCTTCGTCGAGCTGCCTCAGGCCGACGAGCCGGCTCAGCGCGGCGCGCCTGCCGGCGAGAAGCCCGCCCCCCCGGCTCCCAAGGTCCAGCCGACGCCTCCGGCACCTCGGGTCGCCGCGCCGCCGCCGAAGCCTGCACCGTCGCCGAACCGTCTCGAGGCGCGAGCCCCAGAGCGGCCGAGTCCCGCGACCCCGCCGCCCCCCGCTCCTGAAGCGCTTTCCGGCGAGTTGCCGCGCGTGCCCTCGACCCCGCCGAAGGCCGCCGAGACGCCGCCCAGCGAGCCGGCCCGCATCCCCGAGCCGCCGCGCGAGGCGCCGCCGCCGAGCCCGGCCCCCCGGATGGCGGCCGTGCCCGAGTCCAAGCCACCGGCACCCGACATCCGCCAGGCGCTGCGTCGCGGTGGCCCCGGTGGCGCCGGCGGCAGTGGCGAAGGGTGGTCGGGCATCGAGGGGGAGCCGATCCCACTCGACTCGAGCGATCCCAAGTTCAACGACTACCTCGACCGGATCCGGCGGATGATCAAGGAAAAGTGGGGTTACCCGTGCATCAAGGACTCCACCACCGGGCACTGCGACTACAAGTCGGCCCGGCTCGTGATCGTCTTCGGTATCCTCAAGGACGGCCGCGTGCCCATGCTCGAGGTGGCGCAGCAGTCGGGGTACGAGGTCTACGACGACTACGCCGTGAACGCCATCAAGCTGGCGTCACCGTTCCCGCCGGTACCCGCCTCGCTGATGGCGACCGCGAAGTCCGGGAGCGCCGGCGTGAAAATCGTAGCCGCGTTCCAGTACGTGCTGGTGGAAAGTTCGCTCACGAACATCCTTCGTTGAAACGCTCGTAATTCCGGGACCTTGTCTTGACAGCCTCGCGGCGGCGCATGTAGCATGATCGGCACTCTGGATAGGCTCGTAGCTCAGTGGGAGAGCGCCTCTCTGACGCAGAGGAGGTCGGCGGTTCGAAACCGCCCGAGCCTACCATTCACACGCGAGCGCACCACTGTCTGAAGAAGAGCGGCATCTCAAGCTGACCGGCGACTTCGACTGCGATCCCTCGCCGCTCGCGACGTTGCGTCATTCGACCTCGCACGTGATGGCGCAGGCGGTGAAGCGGCTGTTCCCCGCGGTGCGTGTGGCCATCGGCCCGTCGATCGAGGACGGCTTCTACTACGACTTCTCCAAGGCGGAGCCGTTCACCCCCGAGGACCTCGTGAAGATCGAGGAGGTCATGCGGGAGATCGCGAAGGCCGATCATCCGTTCGAGCGCCAGGAGATGTCGCGCGAGGACGCGATCCGATTCTTCCGTGAGCGTGGCGAGCCGTTCAAGGTCGAGATCCTCGAGGGGATCGACGCCCCGCGCGTGTCTCTCTATCGACAGGGCGACTTCATCGATCTTTGCCGGGGGCCGCACGTGGCGTCGACGGGGCAGGTGAAGCACTTCAAGCTCCTCTCGTCGTCCGGCGCCTACTGGCGCGGCGACGAGCGGAACCCCATGCTGCAGCGGATCTACGGCACCGCGTGGCTCAGCAAGGACGAGCTCGACAAGCACCTGTGGCGGCTCGAGGAGGCCAAGAAGCGCGATCACCGGAAGCTCGGGCGCGAGCTCGATCTGTTCGAGCTGCACGACGTCTCGCCCGGCGCGCCCTTCTGGCTGCCCAACGGCTGGACGGTGGTGCGTGAGCTCGAGCGGTTCGTGCGCGAGGCGCTGGACGCGCGGGGCTACCAGGAAATCTCCACGCCGATCCTCGTCAACAAGCGGCTGTACGAGCAGTCGGGGCACTGGGACTACTACCGGGAAAACCTCTTCATGGTCGAGGTCGAGGAGCAGCTGTTCAGCCTCAAGCCGATGAACTGCCCGGAGTCGGCGCTGGTCTACCGCCACGCGCTGCGCTCGTACCGCGATCTTCCGCTGCGCTTCGCCGACATGGGCCGTCTGCACCGCAACGAGCGCTCCGGCACCCTGACCGGGCTCCTGCGCGTCCGGCAGTTCACGCAGGATGACGCGCACATCTTCTGCCGGCCCGATCAGCTCCAGGACGAGATCACCGCGATGCTCGAGCTGGTGCGGGACTGGTACAAGACCTTCACGCTCGAGGCGTACTTCAAGCTGTCGACGCGCCCGGAGAAGGCGCTGGGCACCGACGCGCAATGGTCGGCTGCCGAGCAGGCGCTGCAGGACGCGCTGCGCGCCAACGGCCTGGCCTTCGAGCTGAACCCGGGCGACGGCACGTTCTACGGCCCGAAGATCGACGTCGACGTGCAGGACGCGCTGGGGCGGCGCTGGCAGAACGCCACCATCCAGGTCGACTTCCAGCAGCCGGAGCGCTTCGGCCTCGAGTACATCGACAGCGACGGCCAGCCCAAGCGGCCGGTCATGGTGCACCGGGCCATCCTGGGCTCGTTCGAGCGCTTCGTCGGTGTGCTGATCGAGCACTACGCCGGCGCGTTCCCGACCTGGCTCGCCCCGGTGCAGGCGCGGGTGCTCCCGATCAGCGAGAAGCACGTCGACTACGCCCGCGCGGTGCACGCGCGCCTGCGCGCCGCGCGGCTGCGCGCCGAGCTCGACGACCGGAACGAGAAGCTCGGCTACCGGATCCGCGACGCGCAGGTTCGCAAGGTGCCCTACATGCTGGTGATCGGCGCGCGCGAAGCCGAGAACGGTACCGTGAGCCTGCGTCACCGCACCGGGGACGATCTGGGCGCCGTGCCGGTCGATCGCGTCCTCGCCGACCTCGCCCGCGAGATCGCGGGGCGCGACGCCGGCCTCACCGTGGGTCGCTCGTGATCGGCCGTCCGGCCGAACGTCTCAACCTGAGCCACGCGACGGACCGTCGCGCGAAACGCGGCGCAAGCCGCGGCTAACGAGGAGCACGCCTATCAGTCAAGCAAGCAAGGACATCCGTATCAACGAAGGCATCCGGGTTCGTGAGGTCCGCGTCGTCAGCGCCAACGGCGAGCAGCTCGGGATCATGCCGATCGCCCAGGCCCTGGACACCGCCCGCCAGCAGGAATTCGACCTCGTCGAGGTGGCGCCCGAGGCGAACCCGCCGGTGTGCCGTATCATGGACTTCGGCAAGTACAAGTACACGCAGGCGCGGCGGCTCAAGGAAGCGCGCAAGAAGCAGACGACGATCCAGGTCAAGGAAGTCAAGATGGGGCCCAAGACCGAAAAGCACGACTTCGACTTCAAGCTGAAGCACGTGCGGCGCTTCCTCGAGGAAGGGCACAAGGCGAAGGTCACGGTGCGCTTCAAGGGCCGCGAGATGGCGCATACGGAGCTCGGCTGGAAGATGCTCAACAAGATGGTCGAGGCGACGCAGGACATCGCCAACACCGAGAACAATCCCCGGCTCGAGGGACGGATGCTGCACATCATCCTGAGCCCCAAGGCGCACGCCTAGACGGCGCCGGCGAGCCCGCGGGCGAAGGAGACCTCGATGCCGAAGATGAAGACGAAACGCGGCGCGGCCAAGCGCCTCAAGCGGACCGCGTCCGGGAAGCTGAAGCGGGCGGGCGGCTGGAAGCAGCACAAGCTCGAGAAGAAGGATCCGCAGCGGCGTCGGAAGCTCCGCGCGGGGAAGATGATCGACAAGGCGGACGAGGCCCGGCTGCGGGTACTCGTGCCGTATCTATAGGAGAGAGGCATGCCACGGGCCAAGGGTGGCGCCAAGACACGCCGTCGGCGCAAGAAGATCCTCAAAAAGGCGAAGGGATACTTCGGCGGGCGCCGCAAGCTCTATCGCTCTGCTGCCGAGACCGTCCTGCGCGCGGGCGCCTTCGCGTACCGCGGCCGCAAGCAGAAGAAGCGCGAGGCGCGGAGCCTCTGGATCGTGCGGATCAACGCCGCCTGCCGCGCGGCGGGGCTGTCCTACTCGCGCTTCATGGCCGCGCTCAAGAAGGCCGGAATCCATCTCGATCGCAAGGTGCTGGCGGAGCTGGCGGTGATGGATCCGCCGGCGTTCGCGAAGCTCACCGAGACCGCCAAAGCCCAGAGCCGGTAGTTCGTGGGTCACCCCCGCGTCGACGCGATCGTCCAGCAGGCGCGGGATGCCATCGCCGCCGCGCAGTCGTCGGCCGAGCTGGAGCGGATCCGCGTCGGCGTGCTCGGCCGCCAGGGCGAGCTCACGCAGCTCCTGCGCTCGCTCGGCACGCTCGCCCCCGAAGAGCGGCCGCTGGTGGGCGCCGCGGCCAACGAGGCCAAGCGCGCGCTCGAGACGCTCCTCGATGCCAAGCTCGCCACCACGCTCGAGGCCGAGCGCCAGGCCGAGCGCCGGCGTACCAGGCTCGACCTCACGCTGCCGGGCCGCCGGCCGCCCCAGGGCTCGCTTCACCCGCTGACCCGCGTGCACGACGAGATCGTTGCCATCTTCGCGGGGCTCGGCTTCTCGGTGGCCGAGGGCCCGGAGATCGAGAGCGACTACCACAACTTCGAGGCGCTCAACATTCCGCGCGACCACCCGGCGCGGGACATGCAGGACACGCTCTACGTCGGCGAGAGCACGCTGCTCCGCACCCACACCTCGCCGGTGCAGATCCGCACGATGCTGGCGCAGAAGCCGCCCGTCCGCATCATCGTGCCCGGCAAGGTCTACCGCCGCGACGTCGCCGACGCCACCCACTCGCCGATGTTCCACCAGGTCGAAGGGCTGGCGGTTGATCGCGCCATCACCATGGCCGACCTGAAGGGCACGCTCGAGCTGTTCGCGCGCGAGATGTTCGGGCCGCGTTCGCGGATCCGCTTCCGGCCGTCGTTCTTCCCGTTCACGGAGCCGTCGGCCGAGGTCGACGTGCTGTGCTTCGTCTGCGGCGGCGCGGGCTGCCGGCTGTGCAAGCAGGGCGGCTGGCTCGAGATCCTGGGCTCGGGCATGGTGCATCCTCAGGTCTTGCGCAACGTCGGCTACGATCCCGAGGAGGTCACCGGCTGGGCGTTCGGCATGGGGATCGAGCGCATCGCGATGCTCAAGTACGGGATCGACGATCTCCGGCTGTTCTTCGAGAACGATCTGCGCTTCCTGGGACAGTTCGCGTGACATGAAGATTCTCTACGGGTGGGTCAAGGAGTTCGTCGATCTCCGGCTGACGGCGCAGCAAGCGGCCGACCGTCTCGTCAACGCCGGCATCGAGGTCGCGTCGATGACGGCGCTGGCACCCGACTGCAAGGGCGTCGTGGTCGGCGAGATCGAGGCCATCGAACGCGAGCTGGGCAAGGGCCACGGCGGCTACCAGCTTTTTCTGTGCCGCGTGAGCACGGGCCGCGAGCGCTATTCGGTGGTGTGCGGCGCGCCGAACACGAAGGTGGGCGCGCGCGCGGCCTTCGCGCCGCCCGGCGCCGTCCTGCCAGGCGGCCGCCGGATCGCCGCCGCGAAGATTCAGGGCGTCGAGTCGCTGGGCATGCTCTGCTCGGAGCGCGAGCTGGGGATCGGCGACGAGCACGAGACGGGGATCCTGCTGCTGGACGGCGCGAGGCCCGGCGCCGACCTGGTCGCCACGCTCGGCCTCGACGACCACATGCTCGAGGTCGAGATCACCCCCAACCGGCCGGACTGTCTCTCCATCGTGGGCATCGCCCGCGAGCTTTCCGCGCTCACCGGCGCCCGCTTCCATCCGCCGGCGGTGAAGCTGAAAGAATCGGGCGAGCCCGCGCGCGCGCTGGCGCGCGTCGTGATCGAGGCGCCCGATCTGTGTCACCGGTTCACGGCGCGGGTCATCAGCGGCGTCACCATCGGGCCCTCGCCTGCGTGGCTCCAGGCGCGGCTGCGCGCCGTCGGGCTGCGCCCCATCAGCAACGTCGTGGACGCCACCAATTACGTGCTCTGGGAGCTCGGTCAGCCGCTGCACGCGTACGATCACGCGACCGTGGCCGACGCGACCATCGTCGTGCGTCGCGCGCGCGCCGCCGAACGGTTCACGACGCTCGACGGTCAGGCGCGGCAGCTCGACGCCTCGATGCTCGTCATCGCCGATCCACGCCGTGCCATCGGGCTCGCCGGCGTGATGGGCGGCGCCAATACCGAGGTGACCGACAAGACGACGCGCGTGCTGCTGGAGAGCGCATGGTTCGCGCCGGGCTCGATCCGTCGCACCTCGCGCACCCTCGGGCTTCGCACCGACGCGGCGTACCGCTTCGAGCGCGGCGCCGACATCGAGACACTGGCGCTGGCCTCGGCGCGCACGGCCGCGCTCATCGCCGAGCTGGCCGGCGGCACGATCGCGCGCGGATTGGTCGACGCCTATCCGCGCAGGCGCAAGTCTCGGCCGATCCGCCTGCGTATGTCGCGCGTGAAGCGGGTGCTCGGCGTGGCGCCCCCGGCGGCCCAGGCCCGTAAGATTCTCTCCGGGCTCGGCCTCGCGGTGAAGGCGCAGGGCGCCGACCTCGCCGTGACCGTTCCGAGCTTTCGCCGCGACCTCTCAATGGAGGACGATCTCGTCGAGGAGATCATCCGCGTCTGGGGCTACGACCGGATTCCGTCCACGCTGCCCGGCGGCACGATCGCCCTCGTCACGTATCCGCCGGCGCTTCGGCAGGCACAGAGCGTCCGCCGTGCCCTCGTCGGAGCCGGGCTCGCGGAGGTTGTCACGTACACCTTCAGCGATCCAGCGGGCGCGGCGCTTTTCCGCGGGCCGGGCGATCAGCCGCCGGTCGAGCTCCTGAATCCGCTGGCCCAGGACGCGTCGTGGCTGCGAACGCATCCGCTGGAGGGCGTGCTCAACGCAGCAGCGACCAACGTGCGGCGCCAGCAATCGGACGTCAGAGTCTTCGAGCTCTGCAAGACGTACGAACGCTCGGCGGGTAAATCGGACGTGTCGGAGCCGGCAAGCACCTCTCTCAGGCCACCCTCGAACCAAGCCGGCCTCACGGACCCCGCTACAAAAAACCCCGCTACAACAGAACCACGCTGGCTCGCGATCGCGCTGACCGGCGCCCGCGACGAGCCCGGCTGGTCCAGCTCGCGCGATCGGGTCGACGTCTACGACGCAAAGGGCTTCGCCGAGCACGCGCTCGAGGCGCTCGGCCTGCGGGCGGGATCGGGCGACGGCGGCGCGCTCGGCGGGTTCGAGCCCGACTGTCACGCCACGCTCACGGGCGAGGGCGGTGTGATCCTCGGCGAGTTCGGCGAGGTCGCGGCGTCGCTGCGCGAGCAGCTCGGCATCCCGGCGCCCGTGTTTGCCGCCGTCGTCTCGCTCGATGTGGCCGCCGCAGTCCCGGCGGCGCCCATCCGCTACCAGGCGCTGCCGCGGTTCCCGGTGGTGGAGCGCGATCTGGCTTTCGTCCTGGGCGATGACCGGCCGCCAACCGCGGCCCAGGTCGAGACGGCTATCCGTGAGGCGGCCGGACCGCTCCTGCGCCGGGTCGTGCTCTTCGACGTGTTCCGGTTCCCCGACGGCCGGTCGAGCCTGGCGTGGCGGCTCCTGTTCCAGGCCGACGATCGCACGCTGACCGACGACGAGGTGAACGCGATCCAGGAGCGCATCGTGCGGCGAATCACCGAAACGTTCCACCTCACCCTGCGGAGTGGATGATGAGCGACAGTGTCGTCGAACGACTGACCGAGCTCGAAGAGGCCGTGAAGCGCGCTGCGGAGGCGATCGGCCGGCTCCGCGACGAGAACGCGCAGCTCAAGCGCGAGGTACGCCGCCTGGGCGACGAGCGGCGCCAGGTCCTGTCGCAGGTCGACATGATCCTGAAGGACATCGGCAAGCTCGAGCTCGACAGGCGAGAAGAATGACGGAGCCACGGCGGATCGAGCTCAACCTGCTCGGCCAGACGCTCGTGATCCGGTCCGAAGCGTCGCCGGAGTACTTGCGCACGCTCGCGAAGTTCCTCGAGGAGCGCGTGACCTCCCTCAAGCTGTCGGGCATCAAGGATCCGATGACCTCGCTGGCCCTCGCGGCCCTCGACATCAGCGACGAGCTGTTCCGCGCCCGCGACGACAAGACGCGCGACGAGGGCGACGTGGGCGCGCGGATCGGGGCACTGGTGACGCTCCTGGAGAAGGTGACGCCGCGGGAGCCCGGCGCCGACCGCTCGTCACAAACTTCTTGACCCTCGACGGCGGCCTGCGGTACGAAGGCAATTGTCCCTGCGCTGTTCGTGATGCCGGGGGGAAGTTTCAACCTCGTTTCTAGATCGGGAGCTGTGGCCGAGGGTCGTGTGCAAGCCCCTCCTGAAGGGGAAGCCTAAAGCCCTCTAATCAACGGCGCCCACCTGGTGCATACCAGGTTCGAAACACCGTCGGCACACGGCAGAGGCGGGGATTTGACTCCCTCGCGCGGTGGCCCCTATACTGCGGCAATGCAAGGCATTTGGCTCATCGCCGACTCCATCATCGCCGTGCTCGCCCTCGTGATCGGCTTCGTCCTGCACAAGTGGATCAGCGAGCGCAAGCTCGGGGACGCGTCGAGCCGCGCCGAGCGCATCATTCAGGACGCCGAGCGTGACGCGGCCAATCGCGTTAAGAGCGCCGACCTCGAGGTGAAGGAGGCCGCGCTGAAGGCGCGCTCGGCGGCCGAGACCGAGGCCCGCCAGCGCGAGAGCAAGATCCAGCAGATCGAGCAGCGCGTACTCGGGAAGGACGAAGAGCTCACGCGCAAGCTCGATCAGCTCGAGCGCCGGCTCAGCGAGTCGAGCACGAAGGACCGCGAGCTCGCCGGCCGTGAGAAGGCCGTCGCCGACAAAGAGGGCCGGCTCGCCCACGCGCTCGACGAGCAGCGGCGCAAGCTCGAGTCGATCGCCGGCCTCACCGCCGAGGAGGCGAAGCGGCAGCTCCTGGCGCAGATGGAGATCGAGTCGCGCCGCGAGGCGCAGCTGATGGCGATGCGGCTCGAGGAAGAAGCGCGCGAGACCGCGCAGATGAAGGCCAAGGAAGTCCTGGCGACGACCATCCAGCGGCTGGCGCCCGACTACACGGTCGAGACGGCCGTCGCGGTCGTCGATCTGCCGTCCGACGACATGAAGGGGCGCATCATCGGCCGCGAGGGGCGCAACATCCGGGCCCTCGAGCTGCACACCGGCGTCGACCTCATCGTGGACGACACGCCCGAGGCCGTGCTCATCTCCGCCTACGATCCGTTCCGCCGCGAGATCGCGCGGCGGGCGCTCCAGGTGCTCATCGCCGACGGCCGTATCCATCCGGCGCGCATCGAAGAGGTCGTCGAGAAGATCAAGAAGGAGATGGACCAGCACCTGAAGGAAGAAGGCGAGAAGGCGTGCTTCGAGGTCGGCGTGCACGGCCTGCACGCGGAGCTGGTGAAGCTGGTGGGGCGCATGAAGTTCCGCACGTCGTATGGTCAGAACTGCCTGCAGCACTCCAAGGAAGTGGCCTGGCTCGCCGGCATGATGGCGGCCGAGGTGAAGGCCGACGTCAAGCTCGCCAAGCGGATGGGGCTCCTGCACGACATCGGCAAGGCCCTCACGCACGAGCAGGAAGGCAGCCATCCGGAGCTCTCGCTGCAGGTGCTGACCAAGTACAACGAATCGCCGAAGGTCATCAACGCGGCGCTCTGCGGCCACGAGAACATCGAGCCCGAGACCATCGAGGCGGTGCTGGTCGAGGCGGCCGACGGCATCTCGGCGGCACGGCCCGGCGCGCGCCGCGACGTGCTCGAGTCGTACATCAAGCGGCTGGCCAAGCTCGAGGAGATCGCGCTCTCCTACAAGGGCGTCGAGATGTGCTACGCGATCCAGGCCGGTCGCGAGCTGCGCGTGATGACGAAGGCCGACATTGTCTCCGACCTCGACGCGCACCAGCTCGCCAAGGACATCAGCAAGCGCATCGAAGCCGAGATGCAGTACCCCGGCCACATCAAGGTGGTCGTCATCCGCGAGACGCGCGCCGTCGAAGTGGCGAAGTAGCTTCATGAACATCCTGATGGTCGGCGACGTTTACGGCGAGCCCGGCCGGCAGGCGGTCGCCAAGCTCGTCCCGCGGCTCCGCCAGGAGCACGCCATCGACTTCTGCGTCGTCAACATCGAGAACGCCGCCGCCGGCTTCGGCGTGACCCCGGCGATCGCGAAGCAGGCCCTCGAGTCGGGCGCCGACGTCCTGACGTCCGGCAACCACATCTGGGACAAGCGGGAGATCGTCGAGTACATCACGAAGGAAAACCTCTTGCTGCGCCCGGCCAACTTCCCGGCCGGCACGCCCGGCGTCGGGCACGTCACGGTGAAGGCCGGCCCGCACAAGATCGCGGTCCTGAACCTGATGGGCCGCGTCTTCATGCTGGCGATCGACTGCCCGTTCCGGAAGGCCGACGAGATCGTCCCGGAGCTGCGCAAGGAGACGCCGATCGTCCTCGTCGACATGCACTGCGAGGCGACGTCGGAGTCGATCGCCATGGGCTGGTATCTCGACGGCCGTGCGAGCGCCGTCGTCGGCACGCACCGTCACGTGCAGACCGCCGACGAGCGCGTGCTGCCCGGTGGCACCGCCTACATCACCGACCTCGGCCTCACCGGACCGACCGACGGGGTCATCGGGGTCGACCGCGAGCAGATCATTCAGCGCTTCCTCAACCAGATGCCGATCCGTTTCGAGACGGCCAAGGGGCCGGCCGCCCTGCAGGGCGCGGTGATCGTGGTCGAGCCCGAAACCGGACGCGCGACGTCAATCCGCCGACTCCGCGTCCCGGCTTGATCCTCGACGGCAAGGTCGTCGCTCAGAAGGTTCTAGACGAAGTCCGCGCTGGCGTCGCGCGCCTGCGCGACACGACGCGGGTGGTTCCGACGCTGGCCGTGGTGCTGGTAGGCGACTTCGCGCCGTCGAAGATCTACATCGCCAACAAGAAGAAGGCCGCCGACTCGGTCGGGATCGCATCCGAGGACCATCTGCATCCGGCGGGGCTCGACCGCGCGGGGCTGCTCGCGCTGCTGGGCCGGCTCAACGCCGACCCGCGCGTCCACGGCATCCTGCTGCAGCTCCCGCTGCCGGCTGGGCTCGACGAGGATGAGGCGATCGCCGCGATCGATCCGGCGAAGGACGTCGACGGGCTGCACCCCGTCAACCTCGGGCGTCTTCTGGCGGGCTCGCCGACAGTGATCCCGTGCACGCCCGCGGGCTGCATGGAGATCCTCGATCATTATGGATGCGAGCTGAAGGGCGCCGAGGCAGTCGTGATCGGGCGCTCGCGCCTGGTCGGCAAGCCGCTCGCACAGCTCCTGCTGGCGCGGCACGCCACCGTCACGATGTGCCACACACGCACGCGCGATCTCGCGGCGCACACGCGCCGCGGCGACGTCCTGTGCGTGGCCGCCGGGCGGGCGGGCACGGTGACGAAGGACATGGTGAAAGACGGCGCGTGGGTGGTCGACGTGGGCATCAATCGCCTCGAGACCGGCAAGGTGGTGGGTGACGTCGATTTCGGCGGCGTCTCCGAGCGGGTGCATGCGATCACGCCCGTGCCGGGCGGCGTCGGGCCAATGACCATCGCGATGCTGCTGCGCAACACGCTGCGCGCGGCCGAGCGCCAGGTGGGCAAGGCGTGAGCCCTGACCGCAAGGTCCTGACCGTCTCCGAGCTGACCGCGCGGATCGGCCAGGCGCTCGAGGAGCGCTTTCCCGCGGTGTGGGTCGAAGGCGAGATCTCGAACTTCTACCTGCACGGCTCAGGTCACGCCTACTTCACGCTCAAGGACGCCGACGCACAGCTGCGCGCGGTGCTCTTCAGAACCCGGATGCGGCGGATCAGGTTCGAGCCCGCCGACGGGCTGCACGTCCTGGCCTTTGGCGCCATCGAGGTCTACCGCCAGCGCGGCGAGATCTCGCTTGTCGTCGAGCTCCTGGAGCCGAAGGGGCTCGGGGCGCTCCAGCTCGCGTTCGAGCAGCTCAAGGCCCGGCTGCAGGCGGAGGGCCTCTTCGATCAGGCTCGCAAGCGCGAGCTGCCCCGGTTTCCGCGGCGCATCGGCATCGCGACGTCGCCGACCGGCGCCGCGATCCAGGACATGCTGCGAGTCATCGGGCGGCGCTACGGCGCGCTCAACATCGTGATCTCGCCGTGCCGGGTGCAAGGCGACGGCGCGGCGGAGGAGATTGCCCAGGCGATCCGTGACCTCAACGCCCTGGGCGACGTCGACGTCATCATCGTGGGCCGCGGCGGCGGCTCGATCGAGGATCTCTGGGCCTTCAACCAGGAAGCCGTGGCCCGAGCCATCGCTGGATCGAAGGTGCCGGTGGTGTCGGCGGTGGGCCACGAGGTGGACTTCACGATCGCCGACTTCGTCGCCGACCTCCGTGCGCCCACACCGTCGGCTGCCGCCGAGCTGGTGGTGCGCGAGAAGCAGGCGGTGGTCGACACGCTCGCGCAGCTCCGAGCGCGGCTCGAGCGCTCGGCCGCGCGGCCGCTTCGCGACCTCGAGCGTCGGGTCGACGAGCTGACGGTGCGCCTGCGCCGCGGGCTGCGCGGCGAGGTGAGCCGCGCCGGCCATCGGGTGGCGCTGGCGACCCGCGCGTTGCGCGCGGCCGATCCGGTGGCGCGGGTGACCAGCGGCCGCCATCGCCTGGAGGGCCTGGAGTCGCGGCTGATCGCTTCGTTCACGCGGCGGTGCGATCGGGCGCGATCGGGTCTGCGGGCGGCGGTGGCGAGGCTCGACTCGCTCTCGCCGCTGGCGGTGCTCGGGCGGGGCTACAGCCTGACGCGCGCGCGCACCGGCGAGTTCGTGCGCAGCGCGAGCCAGGTGAAGGCGGGTGACGACGTGCAGGTGCTGCTGCAACAGGGCAGCCTGGACGCGCGGGTGACCGCGACGAAGGAGCAGGATGACCGACCTCAAGTTTGAAGACTGTCTGGCGCGGCTCGAGCAGATCGTGGGCAAGCTGGAAGCCGGGAATCTGCCGCTCGAGGAATCGCTGACGATCTTCGAGGAGGGCGTGGGACTGGCGCGGAGCTGCTCCCGCTACCTCGAGGAGGCCGAGAAGCGCATCGAGGTGCTCGCGCGCGACGAGAGCGGCGGGGTCAGCACCCGGCCGTTCATGTGGGAGCCCGAGAAGGAGGCATGAGCGCCTTCGATCTCGACGGCTACCTGAACGAGCGGCGCGCACAGGTCGACGCGGCGCTCGAGCGGTTCCTGCCGGGCGAGGACGCCCGGCCGCCCACCGTGCATCGCGCGATGCGCTACAGCGTGCAGGCGGGCGGCAAGCGGCTGCGGCCGATCCTCGTCATCGCGGGGGCCGAGGCCGTCGGAGCCTCGGCGGCGACGGTGATGCCCACGGCGTGCGCGCTCGAGATGATCCACACCTACTCGCTGATCCACGACGATCTACCGGCGATGGATGACGACGACTACCGCCGGGGACGGCTGACGAACCACAAGGTGTTCGGCGACGCGATCGCGATCCTCGCCGGCGACGCCCTCCTGACGCTGGCCTTCAAGCTCGTCGCCGACAACGCCGCGCTGGTGTCCGACCCGCGGGTCGTCTGCGACGTCGTCGCCGCGATCGCCGACGCGTCCGGTACCTTCGGCATGGTGGGCGGCCAGGTCGTCGACATCGAGTCGGAAGGCAAGACGGTGACGGCCGAGACGCTCGAGTACATTCACCGGCACAAGACCGCCGCGCTCCTGCGCGCATCGCTCTGGGTCGGCGCGCGGCTGGGCGGCGGTGACGCCGCGGCGCTGGCCGCCATCGACGAGGCCGGGCAACGCCTGGGCCTCGCGTTCCAGATCGTCGACGACATTCTCGACGTCGAGGGCAGCCTGGAAGCGCTGGGCAAGACCGCGGGCAGCGACGCGCGCAAGCAGAAGGCGACCTATCCGGCGCTGCACGGGCTCGAAGTCTCGCGTCGCGAGGCGCGGCGACTGATCGAAGAGGCGAAGGGCCGGCTCGCCGTGTTTGGCGACCGTGCGACGCCTATCCGCGCGCTGGCCGACTTCGTCGTCGAAAGGAAGAGCTAACCGTGTCAGCGATCACCGCGCTCTACGCTCGTGAAATTCTCGATTCGCGCGGCAATCCGACCGTCGAGGCCGAGGTGCAGCTCGAGTCCGGCTCCTGGGGTCGGGCCGCAGTGCCGTCGGGAGCTTCCACCGGCAAGCGCGAGGCCGTCGAGCTGCGCGACGCCGACGGCGTGCGCTACCGCGGCAAGGGCGTGCGCCAGGCGGTGCGCAACATCGAGGAGACCATCGCGCCCGAGGTCGAAGGCATGGACGCCTCCGAGCAGGCGGCCGTCGATCAAGCGCTCCTGGAGCTCGACGGAACCCCGAACAAGTCGGCGCTCGGCGCCAACGCCATTCTCGCGGTATCCCTGGCCGTGGCCCGCGCCGCGGCCGACGACGCCGGGCTGCCGCTCTACGCCTACCTCGGCGGCGTCGGCGCGCGGCTCATGCCCGTGCCGATGCTGAACGTGCTCAACGGTGGCGCCCACGCCGACAACGGCCTCGACTTCCAGGAGTTCATGCTGGTGCCGGCCGGCGCCGACAGCTTCTCGAGCGCGATCCGCATGGGCTCGGAGACCTTTCACACGCTGCGCGAGCTGCTGGTCGAGAAGGGCCTGTCGACCGGCGTCGGCGACGAGGGAGGCTTCGCGCCGAGCCTGGCGAGCAACAGCGCGGCCCTCGATCTGTTCATGCAGGCGATCGAGAAGGCCGGCTACCGGCCCGGTGAGGACATGGTGCTGGCCCTCGACGTGGCGGCGAGCGAGTTCGCGGAGTCGGGCGGCCGTTACCGGCTCCGGCGCGAGAACCTGGTGCTCTCGAGCGAGGAGATGATCCATCGCTACGAGCAGCTCCTCGACCGCTATCCGATCGTCTCGATCGAGGACGGGCTGGGCGAGGACGACGTGGCCGGCTGGGGCGCCCTGACCCGCAAGCTCGGCCGCCGCGTGCAGCTGGTCGGCGACGACGTGTTCGTGACGAATCCCGCCATCATCCAGCAGGCGATCAAGAACGGGCTCGCCAACGCGGTGCTCGTCAAGGTCAACCAGGTCGGCACGCTCACGGAGACACTCGAGGCGATCGAGCTCGCCAAGCGTGCGGGCTACGGAACGGTCATCTCTCACCGCTCGGGCGAGACCGAGGACACGTTCGTCGCCGACCTCGCGGTGGCCGTGAACGCCGGCCAGATCAAGACCGGCTCGGTCGCGCGCGGTGAGCGCACCGCGAAGTACAACCAGCTCCTGCGCATCGAAGAGGAGCTGGGGAACGCCGCGTCGTGGCCCGGACGCTCCCTCTACACGCGCGTCGCCCGGTGAAGGCCCGTCGGCGCGCGGAAGAGGTGTTGAGCCCGCGGCGCCTCGGCATCGTCGCCATGATCGGGCTGGCGGTGGTGCTGGCCGTCTTCGGCGTGAAGGAGTCGGTGCGCGCCTGGCAGATGCGACGCGACATGCGAGCGGTCGAGCGCGAGCTGACGACCCTGCGCGCGCAGCAGGCCGACCTGGCCAAGACGGTCGACCGGCTGCGCAACGATCCGCTCTACATCGAGAAGCTCGCGCGCGAGGAGATGGGCATGGTCCGCGAGGGCGAGACGGTCCTGAAATTTCCATCGCAGGGCGCTGCCGGCCCTCGCTGAGTCGGTCGTGGACGCGTTCTGGACCTGGTTCTGGGGTACCGGCTGGTTCTGGTTCGCGCTCTTCTGGGTCGCACTCTTCGTCAACGGACGCGCCGCCTTCAAGCTCCTGCTCGACTGGAAGGGCATGCTGACCACGTGCCGCTTCGTCGAGGAGGCATACGCCGCCCGGAAGACGCTGCCCGACGAAACCGCGCTCGAGAAGGACCCGGCCGCGCCCGTGTTCGTGCACCTGGTGCCGGCGTGGCAGGAGCCCGACCTCGCGACGACCTTGCGCGCGCTCCTCGACTCGCGTTATCCGCACGCCATGCTTCACGTCGTGGTAGCCACCCGCGAGGCGGAAGATCTCGCTCCGCATCCGACGATGACGGCTTCGACCGCCGAGATCGTCCGACGGTTCCGCGACGGACTGCCTCCCTGGCAGCAGAAGATGCTCTCGCTCGTCTCGATGCCGGGCGAGGGCACCAAGGCCCACCAGCTCAACTGGGCCCTGCGGCCGGAGGTGCTCAAGCCCCTGCTCGACCTCCGGTACGATCCCGCGCGCGTCTGGATCGGTCTCAGCGACGCCGACTCGATCCCGGATCCGGACGCGTATCGCTGGATCGCCGCCGACCTCGCGCGCCACCGCGGACGCCTCGCCTATCAGGGCGTGACGCTCTCGCTGGCCAACTTCGACCGGCTCGACGTGCGGGGCCGCGTGTGCGCCGTGCAGCAGTCGTCCATCTTCATCCGCGTCTCGATCGCGCGGCTGATCAACGAGCGGCGCCGCCTCGACCTGTTCGCGCGGTTCGAAGCGCGGGCGCCGCACGCGGCCCGCCGGCTGCAGCCCCTCTTCGACTTCTGCTTCCGCCGCTCGCAGATCTGTCTCGGCCACAACCAGTTCGTGCGCCTGGACACGCTCCAGAACGTCGGGGGCTTCCCGACCTCGGGCGCCACGGAAGATTCGACGCTCGGCTACGCGCTGGGCGCCCGCGGGGTCCTGCTGACCGCTATGCCGATGCTTGAGATGGTGGACATGCCCGAGACGACGGCCGGCATGATTCGCCAGAACGCGCGCTGGTACAAGGGCGTGCTCGACGACGTCGCGTTTCTGCGCGGCGCGTGGCGCGCGCGGCCGACCGCGTACAATCTGGCCCAGCTCACGCGGCACGTCGGCAACAAGGTGGTCGAGTGGCCCATCGCTGCCGTCGTCTACCCCGTGCTGGGCTTCCTCGGCTGGCATCTGGCCTACCGCTTCTCGTATCACCCCGTGTGGTTCGCGTTGGGCGTGACATTCCCGACCATCTCGCTCGCGCTCACCGTGTGGGTCGGCGGCATCGTGACCCAGGAGCTGATCGAGAGCCTCACGCCGCACTTTCCTCGCCCGGTGAACGTCGCCCGCACGACTCTGAAGGCGAAGTTCTGGGGCATCTTCCGCTGCCAGACCTACTGGCTCCTGGCGACGCGCGGCGCCTGGCACGTGCTGTGGACGCTCGCCCGTACCGGGCGCTTCGAGGCGGCGAAGACCGACCGGATCTCGCGGCTCTCCTGACGCGCCCGCCGCGGGCGCCCTGCCCCTTGACTTCCCCCACGGCAGAGGCGTAGTCGTCCAGCTATCCGCCGCAAGACCCGGGCTCGCGGCGAGAGAGGACGAGGCCTGGCGGAGTCCCGGGCTCCTCGCAGAGGGAGGTACGCGATGCCCCACTATCTCAGCGACGCGGAACTGAAGCGCACCGCACCCGCCGAGGTCGCCGCCTTTCGCGGCCCAATTCCCACGCAGATCGTCTCGAACGGAGAGTACAACCCGCTGCCGCAGACCAGCGAGCAGCGCCGCGTCGAGGCCCGGGTGGAG
The DNA here is from genome assembly GCA_046727415.1 of Candidatus Methylomirabilota bacterium. Taxonomy (GTDB): domain Bacteria; phylum Methylomirabilota; class Methylomirabilia; order Rokubacteriales; family CSP1-6; genus AR31. The sequence continues at coordinate 1,450 of JBKPCO010000238.1, read as the reverse complement.
GAGCTCGCGGCCGATCTCGCGCCCCGGCACGGCCTGAGCCGCCGCAAGTTCCTGGCCTCGAGCGCCGGCATGGCCGCGGCTTTCCTCGCCATGAACGACGTGTTCGGCCCGGTATTCGAGGTGAGCCGCGCCGAGGCCGCTTCGCCGGGCGTGGCCGACCAGCGCGCGCAGGCGCTGTCGGGTCAGTTCATCGTGGACGCGCAAACGCACTTCGTGCGCGACGACTTCAAGCAGGAGGGGCTGCTCGATCTCGCCAAGTACGCCAAGGCGAACTGGAACCCGAATCTCTGGGGCGAGAACAATCTGGCGCGCTACAAGTTCGAGAACTACATGAAGGAGATCTTCGTCGACAGCGACACCAAGGTGGCGCTGCTCTCGGGCGCGCCGTTCGACGACCCGAGCTGGGATCTCCTGACCAATGACCAGATCATTGCCGCCCGCGCGTCGATCAACAAGTTCGCCGGATCGCGCCGGCTCCTGGCCCATTCGGTTTTCACGCCGAAGAAGCAGGGCTGGCTGGACGACGTGGACCGCGCGATTTCGACCCTCAAGCCCGACAGCTGGAAGGGCTACACGATCGGCGACCCGCTCTTTCCGTCGAAGCTCGAATCGTACTGGTGGCTTGACGACGAGAAGCTCGTGTACCCCTTCTACGAGAAGGCCGTGAAGGGCGGCATCACGACCGTCTGCATCCACAAGGGCCTTCTGCCCGCCGACTACGAGACGACGTGGCCGAAGGTGTGGGAGTACGCGACCGTGCGCGACCTCGGCAAGGCGGCCAAGGACTGGCCGAAGATCAACTTCATCATGTATCACGGTGCCCTCCGGAACTTCCTGGAGAAGCCCGACGCGGCGCTCGCCGAGTTCGAGCAGACCGGCCGCATCAAGTGGGCGACCGACCTGGCGGAGATCCCGGGCAAGCAGGGCGTGAAGAACGTTTACGGCGAGGTCGGCACCGCATTCGCCACTTGCGCCGTCGCCAGCCCGCGCTTTGCGGCGGCGTTCATCGGCACGCTGATCAAGGGCCTGGGCGCTGACCACGTCATCTGGGGCACCGATTCGCTCTGGTACGGCTCGCCCCAGTGGCAGATCGAGGCGATGCGACGGCTCGAGATCCCGGAGGACATGCAGAAGAAGCACGGCTTCAAGCCGTTGGGCCCCGCCGACGGCCCTGTGAAGCGCGCCATCTTCGCCGGGAACAGCTCGCGCCTTTACGGCCTCAAGCCCAAGCTCGCCCAGCGCGAGTTGACGATCGACAAGATCGCAGCGATCAAGGCGGAGTACCTCGCCGCCGGCGGCCAGCGGACCAATGCGCGGTACGGCTACATCGCCCGGTCACGGGCGTGAGGCGGTCTTCGTGTTGACAGCTTCGCCCGTGTCGGGTACGCTTCGGCAGTCACCGCGGGGTGGAGCAGCCCGGTAGCTCGTTGGGCTCATAACCCAAAGGTCG
>JBKPCO010000237.1:0-8262 GCA_046727415.1 Candidatus Methylomirabilota bacterium | reverse complement strand
GAGGCGGACGTGGCCAAGCCGATCCTGGGCTGGCGCTTCGGCTACTTCGTGCAATGGCCGCACGTCAAGAACCTGGTCCCGCACCATGTCATCTACAATTACGCGCGCATGCAAGAGGTGTGGCTGGACCGGTAGGCCGGCGCCGCCCGAGGAGGAGAACCATGGAAGAGCGCGTCACGTTCGTGTCCGAGGGGCTCAAGCTTGCGGGAGTGCTGCACGTGCCGGACGACGGGCGGGGCTCGCGCGAGCGGCGGCCCGCCTTCCTGGTCCTCCACGGGTTCGGTAGCAACAAGGACAGCGGCGGCAGCATCACCACCGCGAAGATGCTTGCCGGCTTCGGTTACGCGGCGCTCCGTTTCGACATGCGCGGCTGCGGCCAGAGCGAGGGCGCGCGCGGACGGGTCATTTGCCTCGAGCAGGTCGAGGACACCAAGAGCGCGCTCGGCTTCCTCGCGGCGCGGTCCGAGATCGATCCCGAGCGCATCGGCGTGATCGGCGCGAGCTTCGGGGCCGCCGTCGCCGTCTACACGGCGGGCACCGACCACCGGGTCGCGGCCTGCATCTCGGCGGGTGGCTGGGGCGACGGGGAGAAGAAGTTCCGGAAGCAGCACGAATCGCCCGAGGCCTGGCAGCGGTTCAGCGCCATGCTCGACGAGGGGCGGCGCCGCAAGAAGGCCGGCGAGACGATCATGGTGCCGCGCTACGACATCGTGCCGATCCCGCCGGCCCTCCGGGGCAACGTCGCGCCGGGCTCGATCATGGAGTTCCCCTTCGACGTGGTCGACAGCATGTACACGTTCCGGGCCAACGACGTCGTCGGCAAGATCTCCCCGCGGCCGCTCTTGCTCCTGCATCCGGCGAACGACTCCGTCACCCCGACCGAGCAGTCGATCGATCTCTTCCGGCACGCCGGCCAGCCCGCCGATCTTCATCTGGTCGCGGGCGTCGACCACTTCGTGCTCTCCGAGAGCAACACGCTCGTCGTCACGCTCGTGCGCAACTGGCTCGACAAGCACTTTCCCGTCGCCGCGGGAGCCCGGTGAGCGAATCGCCCGGCGCGGCCGCTGACACCGCGGCCGCCACCGTCTCGGCCGACGCACTGCGCCTCTTCACGAAGTCGATCTTCGTCCGGGCCGGCATGGCCGAGCGCGACGCGGCGACGGTGGCCGACGTGCTGGTCTGGGCCGATCTGCGCGGCGTCGATTCTCACGGCGTCTCGCGCATTTCCATGTACCTGCGCCTCATCGACGACGGCGACCTGAACCTGGCGCCGGCCATGAAGATCGCCACCGAGACCGCGGCGATGGTGCTGGTCGACGCCGATCGCGCCGCGGGGCCCGTCGCGATGACCATGGCGATGAAGGCCGCCGTGGGGAAGGCGCGCGACGCCGGTATCGGTCTCGGCCTGGTGAAGGCGACCACGCACACCGCCGCGCTCGCCTACTACACGCTGACGGCTGCCGAGGAAGGGATGGCCGCCATCGCGATGGCCGCCTCGGGGCCCTTCATGGCGTACCACGGCACGCGGGCCGCCGGGGTGTCGACCAATCCGATCTCGATCGCGGTTCCCGGCGGCGAGCATGGCCCCGTCGTGCTCGACATGTCGACGGGCGTCGTCGCCCGCGGCAAGCTCGTTCAGGCCAGAAAGATCGGGCGGCCGATCCCGCCGGGGTGGGCACTCGATCGAGCGGGTAACCCGACGACCGATCCGAAGGAAGCGCTGATCCCGCTGCCGGTGGGCGGGCCCAAGGGCTCGGGCCTCTCGCTGATGATCGAGCTCATCACGAGCCTCGCCGTGTCGAACCCGATCATCGCCCGCGCCCTCGAGGGCACGCCCGACGGAAACCGGCACCGGCAGAACGGTCTGGCCCTCGCGATCGATCTGGCTCGCTTCGGCGACCCCGCGACCTTCCGGGTCGAGGTCGATCGGCTGGTCGCCTCGCTCAAGGCGCTGCCGCGCGCTGCCGGCGCCGCCGAGGTGTTGATGCCCGGCGAGCGCGGCGCCCGGACGCTCGACGAGCGGCTCCGGAACGGGATTCCCCTGCCCCGCGCGATCGTCGGCGAGCTCGAGAGCGCCGCGGCCCGCTTCGGTGTCGCGATGTTTCCCTCAGCGCTTTAGCGCCTCCGGGTTCGCGACGTTGATCGGCTTGCCGGCGTCGAAGGCGAGGATCTGGTCGAAGATGCCCGCGAACATGTGCTCGAGCCCGTCGCGCTCGACGTAGCCGAGGTGCGGCGCGCAGATCACGTTGTCCATTGCGAGCAGCGGATGGCGCCCGCCCAGTAGCGGCTCTTCCTCGAAGACGTCCACCGCCGCCATGCCAGGCCGCCCCGCACGCAGCGCCGCCTCGAGCAGGCCCGGCGCGATCAGCCCGGCGCGGCTCGTGTTGACCAGGAGCGAGGTCGGCTTCATGCGCGCCAGGTCGGCGGCGGTCACGATGCCGCGGGTCTCGGGGATCAGCCGCAGGTGCAACGAGACCACATCTGAGTCCGCGAACAGGGCCTCCTTGCTCGCCGCGACCGTGACACCGTCCTTCTGCGCCTGGGCGATCGAGTTCTCGCGGCCCCACGCGAGGACGTTCATGCCGAACGCCTTGCCGTAGCCGGCCACGACCGCGCCGATCTTGCCGTAGCCGTAGATGCCGAGCGTCTTGCCGCGCAGGCCGATCCCGATGGGATAGGCCTGCCACTTGCCGGCTCTCATCGCGATCATTTCCTGGGGAATACGGCGAAACGCGGCGATCACGAGTCCCCAGGTGAGCTCCGCAGTCGCGTACGACGGACGGCCCGGGCCCGTGCGCGAGCACACGAGGATGCCACGCCTGGTGCACGCCTCGACGTCGATATGCGGAAATACACCGCCCTGGCTGATAAGCCGGAGCCTGGGAAGCTTCTCGATCAACGCCGCCCGGATCGGCGTGCGCTCGCGGATCAGCGCCAGGGCTTCGGTGTCCTTGAGCCGCGCGGCGAGCGCGTCGACGTCCTTCGTGTGATCGTTCCAGATGGTGACCTTGTGGCCGGCAACCTTCGAAAAGCACGCGAGCGTCCGGATCGTGTCCTGGTAGTCGTCGAGGATCGTGATGTTCATGTCGAGTCGCTCCTGGTCATGAAGACTTGACGGCGAGGAACTCTCCGTTCCCCACCGGAACGAGACTGGTCGTGAATCGAGCGTCGGCGGTCACCAGCGCGACGAACGGCGCCATCTCGGCTCGGTGCGACGTCGCGTTGTCGACCACCAGGAGCCCTCCCGGCCGGAGCACGCGTGCGAGATCGGGCCACCATCCCGGGTACTCCGGCCGCTCGGAGTCGAGGAAGATGAAATCGAACGCGCCGTCGGTCGAGCCGCGAAGCACCTGGCCGGCATCGGCCTGGACGAGCGAGATGAAGCCCGCGAGCCCCGATCGGGCGAAGGTAGCTCGCGCCAGACCAACCTTGTATTCCGAAAGCTCCACGGTGCTCACCGACCCGCCGATCACGCGCGCGGCTCGGGCAAGCCACAGGGTCGAGTAGCCGTTCGAGGTGCCGATTTCGAGCACCCGGCGGGCCAGCGTCGCCTGGACCAGGACCGCCAGGAGCTCGCCGGTGTCCCGGGTGATGTTGAGCATCCGCCGTGGCCGCTCGCTCGTGGAAGCGTCGTTGCTCTTTCCGAACTCCTCGAGCTCGACCAGCAGCGTGTCCAGTGGCTCGGCCACACGTCCTCCTGCGCGACGACGTCGAAGCCTAACACGGGCGGCCGGGGCTGCGATTGCCTTCGCCGGCACCTGCGTGGGACAGTAGCGGCTCGAGACAGCCACCGACGAGCGAGCCGACGGCTCGAGGAGCACGCGACCATGCGCATCGACAGCATCGAAGCGATCCCGATCGAGATCCCGCTCAAGAAGAACTTCGGCGGCAGCACCTACTCCGTCCTCACGCGCTGCACCGTGATCACCCGCATGCGCACCGACGCCGGCCTCGTCAGCGAGGTCTACAACGGCGACAACCGGGCCAGCGGCCGCGAGATTGTGCGGCTGATCCGGGAGACGCTGGCGCCCCTCGTGCGGGGCATGAACCTCTTCGAGGGCGAGCGCATCTGGGAGGCGATGTTCGCCCTCACCCACATGAGCCGCGACCGGAAGGTGCTCATGGAGGCCATCGCCTGCGTCGATTGTGCGGTGTGGGATCTCGTCGGCAAGGCCCTGGGCAAGAGCGTCTCTGCCCTGCTCGGTGGCTACCGGAATCGGCTGCCCATCATCTCGATCGGCGGCTACTACGTGGAAGGCAAGACGCTCGCTGACATCGGCCGCGAGATGGAAGCCTACCGCCGGGCCGGGATGGCCGGCTGCAAGTTCAAGGTCGGCGGTCTCACGCCCGAAGAGGACGCCCGCCGCGTCGAAACTGCGCGCAGCGCCGCCGGCGCCGACTTCGTCCTGGCGGTCGACGCCAACCGCGGATGGTCGGCCGACGACGCCGTCCGGTTTGCGCGCCTCGTCGAACGCTTCGACATCCGATGGTTCGAGGAGCCATGTCACTGGTACGACGACGCGGCGCTGATGGCGCGCGTCCGCGGGGCGACGCGGATCCCGATCACCGCCGGCCAGTCCGAGATCACCAGCCACGGCGTACGGCGACTGCTCGACGCCGGCGCCGTCGACCTCGTCAACGTCGACGCGTCGGAGTGCGGCGGTGTCACCGAATGGCGCCGCGCCGCGGCCCTCTGCGCAGTCGCGGGCCTGCAGATGGCGCACCACGAGGAATCACAGATCTCGCAGCACCTGCTCGCCGGCGTGCCCCACGGCACCTACGCCGAGTGCTTCGCCGATCCCGAGCGCGACCCGGTCTGGCAGTCGATGTGGGCGAACCGGCCCGCGATCAAGGACGGCATGATGGAAGTCAGCGCCGATCCGGGCTTCGGCCTGATCCTCGACGAGGGCCTGGTCGGCAAGTACCGCGTGAACTAACGGGCGGCTAGGCGGGCGCGGCCGCCTTCACGAGCGCGACGTGCTCGTCGACCGTGTCCTTGGCGGTGATCGAGCGGACGATGATGTGGTCGACCACGCCGCTCCACGGCGCGAGCCCGCGCTGGACGTCGTCGCGATTCTGCGCGGCGATCGCCGTCTCGGCCGGCTTCAACCCCATCCGTGTGAAGTTCGCCGCGTACGCCGGGACCCCGGCATACCGGTTCGCCTCCTGCTCGAGCAGGTCACGCGCCGTCGGGCCCAGCGCGACGCGCAGGTAGGCGTAGAGCTTCGGCGGCTGACGCCGCGCCGCGGTGGCGCCCTCGCGGACCCGCTCGGCCGACAGCCGCGCGTACTCAGGCGTGAGCCAGTTGAAGAGCACGCCGTCAGCGACCTCGCCGGCCAGCCGGCACATCTGAGGGCCGAGCGCCGCGACGATCAGCCGTGTCGAGAGCTTCGAGCGCAGCTCGGCGATGCCGGCGCGCACCCGCTTGAGCGAATCAGGGTTCGGGCTGCCGACGCCCAGCAGCAGGCGATCGAGCGGCAGCGCGGTCGTCTTCACCCCGCCCACGATCGACTCCGGCCCGCGTGTGTGCAGTGGGATCACGCCGATGCCGAGCTCGATGCGCCGGGTCTGGCCCGCAGCCTGGGCGAGCGCGGCCAGCCCGTCCGTCGCGCCGGGATGATTGACCCAGAACGACGCGAAGCCGAGCCGCTCGGCCTCCCGCGCCGCCGCGTGAATGTTCTCGGGTTTCGTGCCGGCGAAGACGGCAAAGCCAGTGGCCATCAGGAGTCTCCCCTGGAGGTTCAGTCGATCTGATGCGACGCGGCGCAGTATACTCCAGCGCAATGAGCGGACGAACCGACTCGGCACGGGCCATCACGGTGACCGTCACCTTCTTCGCCGATCTGCGGCGCTTCCTGCCGCGCGGCGCCGATGGTCCGCAGCGCTACTCGCTGTCCGGAAATGCGACGATCGCCGATCTGCTCACGGTGATTGGCATCAAGCCCGACGCCGACGTCACCGCCGCGGTGGACGGTGAGCTCGCGGATCGCGAGACGGTCCTGCACGAGGGCGCCGACGTCATGCTGCTGAGCCCGATGGAAGGGGGAGCCATGGAGCGCTTCGGCTACTGGAACAAGATCCTGCACGTCAACCTCACCGACCGGAGCACGCGGATCGAGGAGCCCGGCGACGCGTTCTTCCGGCGCTACGCCGGCGGCCGTGGCCTCATCGCCCATTACCTCCTCAAGTACGTGCCCAAGGGCGCCGATCCGCTCGGGCCCGACAACATCCTGGTCATCGCGCCGGGCGTGATCACGGGCGCGCCGGTACCGGGCGCCGGACGCCACAGCGTCGGCGCCAAATCGCCGCTCACGGGCGGCTTCGGCGAGTCGGAGTCGGGTGGCTACTGGGGGGCCGAGCTCAAGCGAGCGGGCTGGGACGCGATCGTCTTCCACGGCGTGTCGCCGACCCCGGTCTATCTCTGGATCAACGAGGGCCGGGTCGAGTTTCGCGACGCCTCGCACCTCTGGGGCAAGATCACCGGCGAGGTCGAGGACCTGATCCTCGCCGAGCTCGGCGACAAGCTGATCCGCATCGCCCAGATCGGGCCGGCCGGCGAGAACCTCGTGCGCTACGCCTGCATCGCCAACGAGCTGAACGAGGTGGCGGGACGCACCGGCATGGGCGCGGTCATGGGCTCGAAGCGCCTCAAGGCCATCGCCGTGCGCGGCAAGACGCCGGTGAGGATCGCCGATCAGCGCGGGCTCCTGGCCGTCGCCAAATGGGTCTCCGGCACCATGGACGAGAAGCACCGGGCATTTCACGAGTTCGGAACCGGCGCCGCCATGCAGGGCAAGAGTCTCGAGGGCGGTATGCCCGTGCTCAACTATCGCCTGGGGGCCGCCGACACCATCGCCAAGGTCGACGCCATCGCGGTGCGCGATCAGGTGCGGGTGAAGATGGGTGCCTGCTACGCCTGCTCGGTGCGCTGCAAGAAGGTCGTCCACATCGAGGAGCGAGAGGAGGCCGCGCGCGCGGCGGCCGAGACCGTCTACAAGGGCCGCGCGAAGGTCGCGTTCGATCCGCTCGGTCGTTACAGCGTCGATCCGCGCTACGGCGGCCCGGAGTACGAGTCCCTGGCGGCGCTCGGCGTCAACCTGGGCCTCGAAGACCTCATTGCCATCTGCAAGTCGAACGAGATGTGCAATTACCTGGCGATGGACACCGTGTCGCTCGGATGCACCCTCGCGTGGGCCATGGAGTGCTTCGAGAAGGGCATCCTCACCCTCGAGGACACGGGCGGCGTGCCGCTCCGCTTCCACGACGCCGACGGCGTCATCAAGCTGGTCGAGATGATCGCCTACCGCCGGGGCGTCGGCGATCTCCTGGCCGAGGGCTCGCAGCGGGCGGCGCAGCGGCTCGGCCGCGGCTCCGAGGCGCTCCTGACGACCGTGAAGGGCATGGAGATGGCGATGCACGACCCGCGGCACATGCCGGTCATGCGCGCCTCGTATCTCCTGGCGCCGACGGGTGGCGACCACATGCGCCAGACCAGCAACCGGAACGGCCTGCGCAACCAGATCGGGCTCTGCCACTTCCTGGCCTACGAGGACGACCAGTCGCTCCAGATCCTCAGGACAGTTACCGGCTGGGACATCACGCCGGAGGAAATGGTGACTACGGCACACCGCGGGCTCACGCTGGCGCGGCTGTTCAACCTGCGCGAGGGCATGAGCCGCGCGGACGACCGGCTGCCGGCCCGGTTCAGCGATCCCCTGCCCAAGCACGCCGGGCTCACCCGCGCGCAGCAGGACAAGATCGTCACGGACTACTACGTCGAGCAGGGTTGGGACGCGCAGACGGGCGTGCCGACCGCCGAGACCATTCGCGCCCTCGAGCTCGAGGCCGACGCCGTGTACGCGAGGTGACGCGCAGGCGCGTCTCTATCGAGCTCGGGACATTGACGCGAGTCAGCCGGGGCTGATCGAATGGTCAGGATGGGCGTCGACGACCAGATCAAGAAAGCGTTCCAGGACATCGTCGCGCCGGAGATTCACGAGCTCCGCGGCGAGATTCGACGCCTGGATCAGAAGATCGACAGCGTGGACGCCCTGGTCACCCTGAAGATCGGCGGGCTCGACGAAAAGATCGGCAATCTGGACGCTCGCCGCCCGACCTAGTTCACCATCGCGAACGTCCGCTCGATGTTCGAGGCCACGCCCGTCCGCCACGGCCGGTACTCGCCGTACGCCGAGAACGGCTTCTCGTAGCGCGGCGCCAGCTTGGCGGTGACGCGCTGCTTGACCTCGTCGAGCGTCGCGC
>JBKPCO010000236.1:0-4242 GCA_046727415.1 Candidatus Methylomirabilota bacterium | reverse complement strand
GCGCTGACGTGGACCCTCTTGCCCGTGCTGGGAGTGTGGGCGGCGCTGATCGCGACGATATTGCTGACCCCCGTGATGCTGGTCTTCGGCGAGATCATCCCGAAGGCGGTCGCGCGCGAGTGGGCGACGAGCCTGATCCTGACCCTCTACCGGCCGCTCACCTGGGCGGCGACCTTGCTGGTGCCGTTCGTGGCGTTTGCGAACTTCGTCGTCGGCGCCATCCTGCGTACCTTCGGCGGCCGGCAGCTCGACATGCGCGCGTTCGTCTCGCGCGAGGAGCTGAAGGCGCTGCTCCAGATGCAGCCGGACGAGGCCGACGTGACGACGCACGAGGCGCAGCTGATCGACAAGATCTTCGATCTGGGCGACACGACCGTGCGCGAGATCATGGTGCCGCTGGTCGAGGTTGCCATGCTGCCCGACACCGCGACGCCCCGCGACGCCACCGCGCTGATGCTCGAGCGCGGGTTCTCGCGGATCCCGATTTACATCCAGCGGGAGACCAACGTCGTCGGTATGGTCGGCGCCAAGGACCTGCTGCGCCGCGGCGCGGCGGCGGGCACCCTCGACGACCTGAAGCATCCACCGTACTATGTGCCGGAAACCAAGCGCATCGACGATCTGCTCCGCGAGATGCAGCGCGACCGTACCCACATGGCCGTGGTCGTGGACGAGTACGGCGGCTCGACCGGCGTCGTGACGCTCGAGGACATCCTCGAGGAAATCGTCGGCGACATCCACGACGAGCACGAGCGAGCGCCGGCGGTGGCGGAGCGCCTGCCGGACGGGAGCTACCGGGTCGCCGCGCGCGCCGACATCGACGAGCTGAACGAGGCGTTCGACTGGGCGCTGCCCAAGGGGGACTACGAGACGGTCGCCGGGCTCGTGCTCGCGACGCTGCACCGCATTCCCCGGCCGGGCGAGGTGTTCCAGGTGCCGGGTTACGCGATCACTGTGCTGGAGGCCGACACCCGGCGTGTCGTCACCGTGAAGATCGTGCCGGTCAGCGGCGCGAACAACCCAGGAGGATGAGCATGGCTGGAACGATGGTCGAGTTCCCGTCGAATGGCGGCAGGACGGCGGGCTACCTGGCGACGCCGGCCGGCGCCAAAGGGCCGGGCGTCCTGGTGCTCCAGGAGTGGTGGGGGCTGGTCGGCCACATCAAGAGCGTCTGCGACCGGTTCGCCGCGGAGGGATTCACGGCGCTCGCCCCGGACATGTACCACGGCAAGACGGCCAGCGAGCCCGACGGCGCTGGCAAGCTCTTCATGGCGCTCAACATCGGGCAGGCGGAGAAGGACCTGCGGGGCGCCGCCACCCACCTTCTGGCGCACTCGTCGACGACGAAGATCGGCGCCGTGGGCTTCTGCATGGGCGGGCAGCTCGCGCTCTACGCCGCCACGCTCAACCCGTCGGTCGCCGCCTGCGTGAACTTCTACGGCATTCACCCGAACGTGAAGCCCGACTACTCGAAGCTATCGGGGCCGGTCCTCGGCCTCTTCGCGGAGAAGGACGGCTTCGTGACGCCGCAGGTGGCCAAGGACACGGATGCGGCCATCAAGAAGGCCGGCAAGCAGTCGGAGTTCCACATCTATCCGGAGCTGGATCACGGGTTCTTCAACGATGACCGACCGGACGTCTACAACAAGGCCGGGGCGACCGACGCCTGGCGACGGACGCTCGCCTTTTTCCGCCAGAACGTGAAGTAGCGGCGCGGGTTAAGCGGAGGCGGCGGCGGCTTTCTCTCGGCGCCGCCTCCGGCCGGTGGCGCCGGCTTCGCCCTTCGGCGCCCGCTCCTTCTTCTGGTCCTTCTTGTCCTTGTCGGTCGTGGTCTCGGGGCGGTCGACCAGCTCGAGGAAGACCACGGGAGCCCCGTCGCCGGGACGCTGGCCGGCCTTGATGATCCGCGTGTAGCCGCCGTGCCGGTCGGCGAAGCGCGCGGCGATCGTGTCGAAGAGCCGGCCCACTACCTCGGCGTCCGGGACCATCGAGAGCACCTGGCGGCGTGCGTGGAGATTCTCGCGCTTGGCCAGCGTGATCATGCGATCCGCGAGACCCCGCACCGCCTTGGCCTTCGCCTCGGTGGTCATGATGCGCTCGTGTCGGAACAGCGCGACGAGGAGGTTACGGAAGAGCGCCCAGCGGTGCTGGGTGAGGCGCCCGAGCTTGTAGCCGTCGTTGCGATGTCTCATCGCACGACTCCTCCCCGTCCCATGGCCCCCAGGACGTTCGGATCGATGCGCATGCCGAGCGACAGGCCGAGCGCCGCCAGAGCCGTCTTGATCTCGTCGATGGACTTCTCGCCGAGGTTCTTCACGTGCTCGAGGTCGGCCTCGTTCTTCTGGACCAGGTCGACGACCAGGTTCAGCTCGGCGTTCTTCAATGCGTTGACGGCGCGCGCCGGCAGCGCCAGCTCCTCGAGGGTCTTGGCCAGCGCGTCGCGCAGGAAGGCGTCGCCGCCCTCGGCCTCCGCCTCCTCGTCTTCGCGCGGGACGCCGGCTGCTAGCGGGCGGAAGTGCTCCTTGAGGTAGGTGGACGCGCGCGCGAACGCGTCGTCGGGGCTCACCGAGCCGTTGGTCCAGACCTCGATGACCAGCTTCTCGTAGTCCGTGATCTTGCCGAGCCGCGACATCTCGACGTTGTACACCACCCGCGTGATGGGCGAGTAGGCGGCGTCGAGGCCCAGCGCCCCCACCGGGACGGCGGCGCTCGCGTGATCGGTGGCCTCGTAGCCGCGGCCCATGCCGACGCCGAGCTCCAGAGTGACCCGGGTGGCGGACTCGATGGTGAACAGGTGGATTTCGGGGTTCACAACCTCGACGTCCGTCTCCGGCACGTCGGCGCCTGTCACCGTCTTCGGTCCGCTGACTTCCATCCGGAGGACCTTGGGCTCGCCGGAGGGGACCTGGATCGCCAGCTTCTTCAGATTGAGCAGGACGTCGACGGTGCTCTCCTTGACGCCCGGGATCTTCGTCTCGGCGCTCCGGACCCCGTCGATCCGCACCCACGACACGGCCGCGCCGGGCACGATGGCCAGCAACGTGCGCCGGAGGGAGTTACCGACAGTCAGCGCGTAGCCCTTCTCGAAGGGCTCCGCGACGAGCCGGCCGTATCGGTCGCTCAGAATCTCCCACTCGATCTTCTTCGGCTTCTGAAATGGAATGCGTGGCATAGCCTTCCTTATCGCGAGTCGCGCCTCGGCCGGCGGGGCCCCAGCCCCGCGACGGCCTGCCGCGCGCACCTCATCTAGAGTCGCGCCTCGGCCCGGCGGGGCCCCAGCCCCGCGACGGCCTGCAGCGCGCACCTCACTTGCTATACAGCTCCACGATGAGCTGCTCGGCCACCGGGATCTGGATGTCGTCACGCAACGGCAGGCTCCGGACGACACCCTTCTTCTCGTTGGGGTCGAGGTCCAACCACGGCGGCACCTGACCGCGGCCGGCATTGACGTTGTCGTCGATCCGCGCCTGCAGCTTCGAGGTAGGCCGGAGCTGGACCGCGTCACCGACCTTCACCAGGAAGGACGGGATCGATACCTTCCGGCCGTTCACCTGGAAGTGGCCGTGCGCCACCATCTGCCGCCCCTCGCGGCGCGACGCCGCGAACCCGAGCCGATGCACCACGTTGTCGAGGCGCAGCTCGAGCAGCCGCAATAGATTTTCGCCGGTGACACCCTTCTCGGCCTCGGCCCACTGGAAGTACTTGCGGAACTGGCTTTCCAGCACGCCGTAGATCCGTTTGGCCTTCTGCTTCTCGCGGAGCTGCACGCCGAAAGCGGTGAGCTTGCCGCGGTTGAGGCCGTGCTGACCCGGCGGATAGTTGCGTCGCTCGATCGCGCACTTGTCGGTGAAGCAGCGGGCGCCCTTCAGGAAGAGCTTCATCCCTTCGCGGCGACACAGCCGGCACTTCGCATCGCGGTAGCGTGCCATCGCCGCCCCCTACACCCGCCGCCGCTTGGGGGGGCGGCAGCCGTCGTGCGGAATCGGCGTCACGTCGCGGATCGCGGTGATCTCGAGGCCGGCGGCCTGGAGCGAGCGAATGGCCGCCTCGCGACCGGCCCCCGGACCACGCACGAACACCTCGATCTGCTTGAGCCCGTATTCCATCGCCTTGCGGGCGGCGAGCTCGGAGGCGGTCTGCGCGGCGAAGGGCGTGCTCTTGCGCGAGCCCTTGAACCCGGCGCTGCCGGCGCTCGACCAGGACACGACGTTCCCCATGCGGTCGGTGAGCGTGACGATCGTG
>JBKPCO010000235.1:0-6931 GCA_046727415.1 Candidatus Methylomirabilota bacterium | reverse complement strand
GTGCTGGCCCGCGTCGAGGCGCTGCCGCCGGCCGACCGGCACGAGGTGCGGGCGGTGCTGGCGACGCTCATGTCTGGCATGATCTTCGACCTCACGCGCTTTCCCGGCGAGGACACCAAGGGGCTCGCGGCGATCGAGACGCTCGAGGAGCTCGACCACTACGTGTATCTGGTCGCCGGCTGTGTCGGGCCATTCTGGACGGCGCTGCACATCGCCCACCGGCCCCGGCTCAGTGACTGGCCGCTGCAGGAGATGAGCGAGCAGGGCGTGAGCTTCGGTAAGGCGCTGCAGCTCACCAACGTGCTGCGCGACGTGCCCGGCGACCTCGCCCACGGCCGCTGCTACCTGCCAGCGCGCGAGCTGGCCGCGCTCGGGCTGGGCCCGCGCGATCTGCTCGAGCCTTCCGGCGCCGCCCGCGCGCGCCCGCTCTACCGGCGCCTGCTGGGCCTGGCCCTCGAGCACTACGACGTCGCGTGGGATTACACCCTGGCGATCCCGCGGCGCGAGTGGCGCATGCGGCTGGCGTGCGCGTGGCCGCTCCTGATCGGGCTCGCGACCCTTGCGGCTCTCACGGCGCACCCGACCCCCCTCAGTGCCTCGGCGCCGATCAAGATTCCCCGTCGCGCGGTGCGGGCGCTGCTGGCGCGATCGGCGCTCACGGTCTGGTCCAATCGCGCCCTCGCCGCTCACGCCGCCAGGGTGCGGACGACCATCGCCGTCTAATTTCTTCTTGCGAAAACGGGCCGCTCGACCGCAGGGTAAATAAGCGCGAGCCGATCGTCCTGACCATGGAGGAGACGATGGAACGCATGTTCGGTGAGCCCGAGCCCTGGACGCCGACCCCGATGCCGGCGGCCCCACCGGCCCCTACCCCTGCCCCCGCCAGGCCCGCGCCGGCGCCAAAGGCCGCCAAGCCCAAGGCCAAGGCGAAGGCGCGCAAGAAGACCAAGGCGCGGCCGAAGAAGGCCAAAGCCAAGGCGCGGAGCAAGAGCAAGAAGAAAGCGAAGGCGCGTCGCCGGCGCTAGTCGAGTAGCTCGAGCCCCAGGAGCGTCGCCGGGTCGATCCGCGCCGACCCTGCCATCGCGCCGAAATGCAGGTGTGGGCCGGTGGCTCGGCCGGTGGATCCCACCGTCCCGATCGTCCGGCCGCGCTCCACGCGCTCGCCGTCGACGACGGTCGTGGTGTCAAGATGGAAGTAGAGCGTGTAGAGGCCGAGACCGTGGTCGAGAATCACGAGCCGTCCCGGGAAGAAGAACTCGGCGACAAGTGCGACCTTGCCCGCATTGGCCGCGACGACCGGCGTTCCACGGGGCGCGGCGAAGTCGATCCCGCCGTGGGGTGACCGGGGCTGACCGTTGATGATGCGGCGCGCGCCAAAGCCGGTGCCGGGGGCCTGGGTCCCGACGGGCTTCGTGAACTTCCCCCGCCAGAGCCGGTCGGGCGTGACGGTACGGTAGAGAGTCGTCAACTGCCGGGTCTCTTCGCCGGCTCGCTTCTCCGTCTCCGGATCCAGATCGACCATCGTCTGCGGCAGCGTCAGGCGCTCTTGGGGAAAGCTCCGGCGGGCGATCGTCAGGCTGCCCTGCGCGTTGCGAGGCTCTCGTCCTGGTTCGACGACTCCCACCTTCCACAGGTGGGTCCCGGGTTTCGCCTCCAGGTCGATCCCGATCAGTGCCACCTGGCCGCCCGCGTAGGGAAAGAACCTCAGCGGACGGCCGTCGACCGACCCCTCGACCGATGCCCCCTCGGGCACGTCGCGCACGTGCAGCCAGGCGACCTCGCCGAGCTTCGGTTTCGACGGATGCCAGGCGACAGCGACCCGCCCAGCCGCGCCGGAGGAGCCCGCGATGAGAGCGAGGCCGACGGCGACGACGCCGACTCGGCCCCAGATCACTCTGGACGTTGCTGGCGGAGGAACTGCTCGATCTCGGCGACGAGCTGGGAGGCGGGCGGCAGATCGCTCGGACCGGCCTGGGCGGCAGGCGGGGTCTCCTCGGCCGCGTCACGCGACTCGAGCTTCTTGATGTAGTTCGCGATCTTCGTGTTCTGCGCGACGATCTCTTTCAGGTTGGAATCGAACTGCTTCACCGCCTCCTCGAGGTCTCCCACGTCGACCGTCGCGCCGAGGAGAGGCGCGACGCGCTGCACGAGGGCCAGGGTCGCCCGGGGGTTCTCGATGCCCGAGATGTAGTGCGGAACGTTGGCCCAGAGGCTCGCCGTCGCGAGCCCCTGCTCCTTGCAGACCGTGTTGAGGACGCCGACGATCCCGGTGGGCCCTTCGTACTTCGTCGGGCGCGCGCCGAGACGAACGGCGAGCTCCGGATCCGACGCGCTGCCGGAAAGGCGGACGGGCCTGGTGTGCGGCACCTCGGCGAGGAGCGCCCCCAGCGTCAGCACGAGCGTCACGTCGCACTGCCGTGCCAGCTCGAGCACGGTGGTGCAGTAGGTCTTCCAGCGGAGATGCGGCTCGATGGCCACGCCCACGATGACGTCCCGCGCCAGCGCCGAGACCTGGCTGATCGAGAATTCCGTGGCCGGCCAGGTGATCTCACGCTCGGTCTCGGAGCCGGGTTTGAAGCGGACGTGGGGACGGGCGAGGCCGAAGTGGTAGAACTCCTCGGGATCGATCTCGGCGAACTTCTCGGCCCGGAAGGACGTGCCAAGATAGCGCACGGCGGTGGTCGCTGATTCGGCGGCGTCGTTCCAGCCGCCAAACGCCATGATGAGGATGGGCCGGCGGAGGCCCTCAGGTCGTGAATGGATCTTCAGGGCGTCCATGCTGAAACTCTCCCTCGACGTTGTAAGGGCGAGTCTAGCACGAACGGCCGATTGACCATCCCCCCTTGGGAATGTAGGATGTGCGAGTTTCGAACCCCTGGGGGGAGGACCTGCGTATGCGCGGCAACAAGGACTGGCGAATGCTGGTAGTGGGAACGTCGCTCTTGCTCGTGGGCGGCTGTGCCACCAGCGAGGAGTGGCAAACCTGGCGCTCGAACACGAGCCACTTCGCGTCCAAGGAGCACTTCGACTTCTCGATGAAGAACCGCGGCGACTCCGGCGCGACCGTCACGAGGAACGACGTCGCAATGGCGCAAAACCAGAACTGGTTCGGTCGAGCGGTGACCGTCAACCAGGATCAGATCCTCGAGCGCTGACCCCGGCTCGGTCCGGTCACGCAGGCACCGGCCTGACGATTCAGGGGGCAGTTTGGCTGCGGCTCGCGCGGCTAGCTGCCCCACAACCCGCCGCATATCCGCGGGTTTATACTGCCGCGCCGGCTGGCACGGCGCATGCCACAGGTGTCAGGTATGACAAACATCAGGCTCGCTCGCGCGATTCGCTCGGTGGCCGCGGCAGTGATGGTCGTCTCTCTCGGTGCCCAGGGCGCCCTGGCCGCGGACCCGCCGACGGACCGCGTTCTCCAGGCCGACCGGTATACCTCGGAGAAGGGACGCGCGCTCGCCCAGAAGTACCAGGGCACGCTCCGCGACCTGAACGCGAAGGTCTACCACTGCATGCCCTGGCTGGAGGTCAAGAAGGAAGGCATCGGCTTCTACAAGCCCAAGCACGTCGACGGGGACAGCCGGTACCTTTCGCTGAACGTCACCGTCGACCAGCAGCCGTCCCCCGAATTCGGCCGTCTGACCCCTCAGGAGCGCGTCTCGGCGATGTTCTCGCGCTACGTGCCGCATCTTCTGCGGTCGATGGCGACCAACGACCTGCTCAAGGAGCCCAGCGTGGATGGGTTCACCGTGATCGTGAGCTACTTGAAGGCGGAGCCTGCGAGCGGCCAGCCCGCGGTCCACGAAACGGCAGCGGCCTTCGTTCCGAAGGCGCTGACCTCCGACTTCCTGAAGGGCAGGGCCAGTGTCGCCCAGCTCGCGGACGGCTCGCACGTCATCGCCTGGGACGGTGAGACTCGCATCGGCCAGCTGAAGCCGAAAGGCTGGTCCGACGATTTCGTCCTGACTTACAAGGTCGCGGGCTACACCCCGGACCCGAAGGCCACCTGCAACTAGGCTAGACCCCTCGACGCCTCGCGCGGGTGCTCACGCCCGCCGAGGCGAGAGGGCGGCTCGAACCTCACTCGCGATCCGCTTCAGGGCCTGCGCCGACTCGCGTCCCGGTGAGGCCACCACGAAGGCCTCTCCCCGGTCGGCGGCGACGGACAAAGCCGGATCGAACGGCACGGTGCCGAGGAACGGAATCCCCGCGTCGGCGGCGAGCTGCGAGGCATTGGGGCCGGGAAAGAGCCCCGTCATGTTCTCGACGAGCCCCAGCACGGGCACCGTCGTGGCGGTCGCCGCGGTCACGGATCGGCGGACGACCAGCTGCGATACCTCGGACGGGATCGTCACCAGGATGATTCCGTGAAGCGGCGCGAGCGACGCGACCGTCGCCAGCCGATCGGTCCCGGGCGGTAGATCGAGCAGCAGCGCGTCCAGCTCGCCCCAGTTCGTGTCGGCCAGGAACTCGCGGACCGCGTTGGCCTCCATGGCCCCGCGCCACGTGTGCGCCTCCCCCTGGATCGGCGAATCCCAGGTGAGCGGCGCGGCGTCGCCGGCCAGCAGGAGATCCATCGACATCACCTTCACGCCGAGCGCGGTGGCGGGCGGATCGACGCCGCCGTCGGCCAGGACGAGCCGCCGGCCCCGCACGCCCAGAATCTTCGCCTGGGTCGGACCGTTGAGGTCGGCGTCGAGCACGCCCACCTTCCATCCGTCGAGCGCCAGGCAGCACGCGAGATTCGCGGTGAGCGCCGACTTGCCGACGCCGCCCTTGCCCGACACGATCGCGACCACCGATGCGATCGACGCGAGCCGCTTCCGCAGCTGACCCTGCTGGGCCTCGACCTGGCCCGCGATGTTCGAGCCGCCGTCGCCCGTCACGTCCCGGTAGCGCTTCACGCGCTTTCCTCCGCCCACGCAGCACGGCCGATCAGCAGCAACGCGATCACCGTGACGAGCAGGAATACGATCGCGCCTGCGCGGAAGGTGATCTCGCCGCCCCAGGGCGCGGACACCGTCGCGGTCTCCGGCCGCAGGACGACCTTCAGGACGTGCCAGGCCCGGAGGGCCATGAACAGAGTGAGAATTCGCGCGAAGTCGCGGCGGGAGAGCACCCAGCGCTCGAACCACGCCCGGCGTCGCGCGAGAAGATACGGGATGGCCACCACGAAGACGAACCCGAGCACGATCCACGCCACGCCGGGCTGCATCATGCGCTCGCCGCGCACGCCGACGCCGTGGGCGGCGAGATAGACGCCGCCGATCCAGTAGATGACGCCGTAGGTCAGGTACGCGCGCGCGGCGACCTGGTAGCGGTCCCTCACGGCTCGGCTCGGAATCGTGAGCCCCACCTTGAGCGGACGTCCGCCAGAAGCTCCCGGGTGATCGTCGTCTCGCCGCGGCCGCGCGCGTAGGCCTCGACGGCCTTGATGACCATGCCGCGCGCGAACGAGGGGATCGCCTGGAGCCGGGCGCGCGCCTCCTCGTCCCAGACGAGCTCGTAGTCTACCGGCAGCCCGAAGGTGAGCGCGGCCGGCAGATCGATCGTCGCGCCGCCGTGAGCCCCGGGCTGGTAGCCGCACGCCGGGTCCTCGGCGAGGTAGTCGCCGTGCGTCGCGTAGGCGCGGCAGCGGCAGCCGCCACAGATTTTGGAGAACTCACAGGCACCACAGCGCCCGCCGAGCCGGGGATCGCGCAAGTCGCCGAACACCGGCGCTGACCGCCACAGGTCCGCGAAGGACCCCTCGCGGAGATTGCCCGCCGCCACCGGCATGTAAGGGCACGGCGTGACGTCGCCTTCCGGCGTGATCCGGCAATAGTACTTGCCGGCCGGGCATGAGCCGTGGGCGTAGTTGCGAAGGAGCGGCGACGACGGATTCATCTCGTAAAGGATGCGGCGGAAGTGCGGGGCGCACTTCGCGCGAATCAGGAGCCCGTCGGCGCGGCCGACGGGCACCGACCACGGGTCCTCGAACTGCTCCGGGCTCTTCCGCTCGCCGCGCCCGAAGAGCGCCTTCACGAACGCGGGAGGACCGCCGCCGACGCCCTGGACCCGGGCCAGATAGGTCAGGATGCGCTCGTAGGCCGCGGCGTCGATGTCCGTCAGGTTCTTGCCGCGGCCGGTCCGCACGAGGAAGAAGAAGTTCAGGACCTTCGCGCCGAGCTGCTTCGCCAGGTCGATCATCGCCGGGACCTCGGCCACGTTCCAGTCGGTCACCGACATGTGCAGTGAGAAGTCGAGCCCGGCGTCGCTCAGGACGCGGGTCGCCCGCAGGGCAGCGTCCCACGAGCCCGCCAGGTGGCGAAACGCGTCGTGCTTCGCGCGATCGGTCGAGTCGAGACTGATCGACGCGCCGAGAACCCCGTGCGCGCGCATGCGCTTGGCCTCGGGCTCGCGCAGGAGCACGCCGTTGGTGCCCAGCACCGTCGTGAATTTCTTCTCCGCGGCGTAGGCGGCGATGTCCCAGATGTCCTTGCGGAGCAGCGGCTCGCCCCCGGTCAGGATCAGGAAGACATTGGGATTCACAAGGGCGATCTCGTCCATCACTCGCCGGCACTCCGCCGTCGACAATTCGCCCCGCGTGTCGGCTCCGGCAAACGCCGACATATAGCAATGCGAGCACTCCAGATTGCACCGCTGCGTCAAATTCCACGACACCGAATACGCCGTGTACGGTGTCGCCCCCGTCGCAGACGCACCACGCGGCGTCGTGGCCGCCGGGCTCGTGTTCCCCGCTGAATGCGCCGCCGGCGGCGCCGCTGGGGACGCCGACGACCGGGGATGAGAAGATGCGGAATCAGTCACGACCGAGCCCTATGCGAGCCCGCGAGGGCCGTGGCAGTTGGGATCCATGGAGGCGCGGGGGAGGGGGCGGGGATGGCTCCCGGGATCCGTGTAGTCAGCGTTACCATCACGTGAAGCA
>JBKPCO010000234.1:0-11265 GCA_046727415.1 Candidatus Methylomirabilota bacterium | reverse complement strand
AAAAACACCTTGGGCCGGCGGGGCAAAGACGGTGCTGGCCGGGCGGGCGGCGTGAAACGGGGGGGGGTCCGGGGGGGCGGGGCGGGCCCGCCCCACGCCGAAACCTGGCTCCTATTTCAGCGATGCCGCAGCTTCGTTGGCCAGCTTGAGCGACTCGGCGTGCTTGCCCCCGTCGTGAAGCTTCTGCGCCTCGTCGAGCTTGGCGACTGCCGCCTTCACCTTCGGATCGTCCGCCTTCATCTTGGCGGCGGCTTCCCGCGCCTCCTTGATGACCTTGGGACACGAGCTCGCGAACGCGGCGCCGCTGGTGAACGCCAGCGCGACCGCTACGGCCGTAACTGCCATGAGCTTTCTCACGCGCTGTCACCCCCCTCCTGAGCCGGTGGGCTCGCGTCATTGTAACAGTCTGTCGTGGATTGGGGTTCCCCTGGCGTGGGGTGGAAGTGGTCGAAGATCCGCTGCGCGAGCTTCGGGGTTACCTTCGGCACCGATGCCAGCCCGGCCACTGAGGTCTCGCGAACGCGGCGCGCGGAGCCGAGCGTCTTGAGCAGGCTCGTCCGGATCGCCGGCCCCACGCCCGGGATCGTGTCGAGCACGGACTGGATCGTGCGCTTCGCGCGGAGCTTCTTGTGGTAGGTGATCGCGAAGCGATGCGCCTCGTCGCGGATCCGCTGCAGCGTGTGGAGTGAGGGCGATGTCGGGTCGAGCACGAGCGGATGCAGGCTGTCGGCCTGGTACACCTCCTCCGCCTGCTTGGCGAGGCCGACGGCGGGGATGTAGTCGAGCCCGAGGTCCTGGAGAACCTTCAACGCGACGTTGAGCTGGCCGCGGCCGCCGTCGATCAGGACGAGGTCGGGCAGCACGCTCCCCTGCTCGAGCGCCTTCGCGAACCGCCGCGTGAGCACCTCGCCCATCGACGCGAAGTCGTCGGCGCCGGCGACCGTGCGGATCTTGAATCGCTTGTAGTCGTCCTTCTTGAGGCCGCCGTTCTCCCAGACGACCATCGATCCGACCTGCTCGGTTCCCTGGATGTTGGAGATGTCGTAGCCCTCGATGCGATTGGGCAGCCCCGGCAGGCCGAGCGCACGCTGAAGCTCCTCGAGCACGAGCTGCTGGCGGTTGTCGCGCGAGAGCAGGCGGTTCTGGAGCGCGATGGCGGCGTTGGCCTCGGCCATCGCGACAAACTGCCGCTTGGCGCCGCGCTGCGGCGCCAGCATCTGGACGCGGCGGCCGCCGCCGAGGGTGGCGAGCCATTCGGCCGTCAGCTCGACCTCGGGCAATTCCTCGGAGAGAAGGATCTCCGGCGCCGGCGGCACCGTCTTGCCGTAAAACTGGCGGACGAACGCGGAGAGGATCTCGCCGTCGCTCCACCCGGCGACCCGGTCGAAGAAGAACGGCTCCTGCCCGACCAGCCGGCCCTTGCGCACGAAGAACAGCTCGACGCAGGCGTCGCTGCCCTGGCGGACGACGCCGACCACGTCCTGGTCCACGTCGTCCGTCGAGATGATCTTCTGGCGCTCCCTCACCTTGTTGAGAGATTGGATCTGATCGCGCAGCACCGAGGCGCGCTCGAACTTGAGTTCGGCGGCGGCCTCCTCCATTTCCTTGGTGAGGCGGCGCGCCAGCTCCTCATCCCGGCCCTCGAGGAAGTGCATGACGTCCTGCACCGTCCTGGCGTAGCCCTCGCGGGTCTCCCAGCCCGTGCAGGGCGCGTTGCAGCGGTGGATCGCGTACTGGATGCACGGCCGCTCGAGCGAGCCGTCGATCGTGATCGAGCACGTCCGCAGGGGGAAGAGCTGGCGCGTGAGCCGGAGCGTCTCGCGCATCGCGGTGGCTGGATAGAACGGCCCGTAGTACTGGGCGCCGTCGCGCTGGACCCGCCGCGCGACCACCAGGCGCGGGAACGGCTCGTTGGTGGTGAGCTTCAGGAACGGATAGTGCTTGTCGTCGCGCAGGATGATGTTGTAGCGAGGCCGGTGCTTGCGCACCAGGTTGGCCTCGAGCATCAGCGCCTCGAGCTCGTTGTCGGTGACGATGTACTCGAGGTCGCGGACCTGGCGGACCAGCGCGTCGGTCTTGGGATCGCGCGGACGCGACTCCTGGAAATATGAGCGCACGCGGCTCTTCAGGGAGGCGGCCTTGCCGACGTAGAGCACCTGCTGTTTGCCGTCCCGGTACAGGTAGACACCGGGCTGGTCGGGGACCCGGGCGAGCTTGTCTTCGAGGAGACTCACTTCAGCTGCTGCTTGCGGAGCGCCTTGAGCCGGTCGCGCAGCTCGGCGGCCTGCTCGAAGTCGAGGCGCTTGGCCGCCTCCTTCATGCGCGTCTCCAGCTCGCCGATGCGCGCCTGCAGGGCCGCCGGCGACTCGAACGTCTCGGGGGCCTTCTCCTCGACCGGTACCGTGTAGTAGTCGCGCTCGTAGATCGTCTGGAGCAGCTCGTGGATCGACGACTTGATCGATTCCGGCGTTATCCCGTGCGCCTCGTTGTAGGCGCCCTGGAGCTCGCGCCGTCGCTCGGTCTCCCGGGCCGTGGCCGCCATCGACTCGGTCATCTGATCAGCGTACATGATGACCTCGCCGTTGACGTTGCG
Source organism: Candidatus Methylomirabilota bacterium (assembly GCA_046727415.1). Classification (GTDB taxonomy): domain Bacteria; phylum Methylomirabilota; class Methylomirabilia; order Rokubacteriales; family CSP1-6; genus AR31. The sequence continues at coordinate 8,672 of JBKPCO010000234.1, read as the reverse complement.
GGCCGCCCGGCCCGCCGTCTGGATGAGCGAGGTCGCCGAGCGGAGATAGCCCTCCTTGTCGGCGTCGAGAATGGCCACCAGCGACACCTCCGGGATGTCGAGCCCCTCGCGCAGGAGGTTGATCCCGATGAGGCCGTCGAACTTGCCGAGCCGCAGATCGCGGATGATCGCGACCCGGTCGAGCGTGTCGATGTCGGAGTGCAGGTAACGCACCCGGAGCCCGAGCTGCTGGTAGTACTCGGTCAGGTCCTCGGCCATGCGCTTGGTCAGGGTGGTCACCAGCACCCGCTCGTCGCGGTCCGCGCGCGCGCGGAGCTCGCCCAGTAGGTCGTCGACCTGGTCCTTCGCCGGCCGCACGATGATGCGCGGGTCCATCAGCCCGGTCGGCCGGATGACTTGCTCGGCGAGGGCGTCGCCGGCGAGCTCGAGCTCGTACGCCCCGGGCGTCGCCGAGACGTAGATGGTCTGTCCGGTCCGCCGGGTGAACTCATCGAACGTCAGCGGGCGGTTGTCGAACGCTGAGGGCAGCCGAAATCCGTACTCGACCAGCGCCTCCTTGCGCGACCGATCCCCGTAGTACATACCCCGGATCTGCGGCACCGCGACGTGGCTCTCGTCGATGACGATCAGGGCGTCCTTCGGCAAGTAGTCGATCAGGGTCGGCGGCGCCTCCCCCGGACGGTGGCCGGTCAGGTGCCGGGAGTAGTTCTCGATGCCGTGGCAGTAGCCAAGCTCGCGGAGCATCTCGATGTCGAAGAGGGTTCGCTGCTCGAGCCGCTGCGCCTCCAGCAGCCGGTTCTTCTGGCGGAGGAATCCGAGCCGCTCGCCGAGCTCTTCCTGGATGGTCTCGAACGCGCGCGCCAGCTGGCTCGCCTCGGTGACGTAGTGGCTCGCCGGATAGATGTGAACCCGATCGACGCGCTCCAGCACGGCGCCCCGGAGGGGGTCGATGCGCGAGATCGCGTCGACGACGTCGCCGAAGAGCTCGATCCGCAGCGCGATCGACTCCTCGTTCGCCGGGAACACCTCCACCACGTCGCCGCGCACGCGGAAGGTGCCGCGGTGGAAATCGTAGTCGTTGCGCTCGTACTGCACCGCGATGAGCCGGCGGATGATCTCGTCGCGTTCGATGCGCTCACCCTCGCCCAGCTCGAGGTGGAGCCCCTGGTAGGTGTCGGGCTCGCCGATGCCGTAGATGCACGAGACCGAGGCGACGACGATGACGTCGCGACGCTCCAGCAGGGACTTGGTCGCCGAGTGGCGCATCCGGTCGATCTCGTCGTTGATCAGGGCGTCCTTCTCGATATACGTATCCGACTGAGGGATGTACGCCTCGGGCTGGTAGTAGTCGTAGTACGACACGAAGTACTCGACCGCGTTCGACGGGAAGAAGGCGCGGAACTCGCTGAAGAGCTGCGCGGCCAACGTCTTGTTCGGCGAGATGACCAGGGTCGGCCGGTCCACGTTGGCGACGACGTTGGCGATCGAGTAGGTCTTGCCCGAGCCGGTGACCCCGCGCAGCACCATGTGGCGACGGCCCTCGCGGACGAGGTCGGTCAGCCCGGCGATGGCCCGCGGCTGGTCGCCGCGCGGCGAATATTCGGAGGACAGCTGGAACACAGACGGGCTACGTCAGGACGGCGTCGGAACCGCCAGCAGGTATTTGCGCCACGAATCGAGCAGCGAATGGGCGTGGGGGTGGCGCAGCATGTGCGTGGAGAACACGAACTTCGGATGGATCGGCTCGCGGATGAGGCGCATGCCGACCTCGTCGGGCAGGCGGTTGCCCTTGCGCAAGTTGCAGCGCAAGCACGCGGCGACCACGTTGATCCAGGTCGTCTCGCCCCCGCGCGAGCGCGGCACGACATGATCGACGGTCAGCCGCTCACCCCGGCGGTTGCAGTACTGGCAGGTGTAGCCGTCCCGGCGCAGGATGTTCTTCTTGTTGAAGGCCACCCGATCGAGAAACGGCTTGCGGATGTACATGGCCAGCCGGATCACCGCCGGGAGCGCGAACGTCACCGAGGGGGACCGCACCACGCGGGGGGACGCCTCGACGGCCTCAGCCTTCCCGGCCAGGAGCAACGTGATCGCGCGGCGGGCGTTGGTGAAATGCAGCGGCTCAAAGGTATAGTTGAGCACTAATACCGCGATTTCATCCATACTTACCGAGCTAGTCTAGTCGCCGCCCCCCAGAGTGTCAAATCACGGTCGGCCGTCGATGGCGTCCATGAGGAGCCCCTCGCGCAACCCGTAGTCACTCACCTTCAAGCGGTCGACACGCGCTAGGTCCATGGTGACCGTGACGATCGCGGTGCCCGGAACGATGAGGTCGGCCCGGCCCGGTTCGAGACACGGAAGCGTCCCGCGCTCGCCGACCGTAAGCCGGCCCAGCCGGGCCGCCAGCCCGTCGACGGCGGCGCGGCTCAGCACGTGGCCCTGCACCCGTGCGCCGTCATAGCGCACGAGGCCTAGGTCGAGGGCCGCGAGGGTCGTCACCGTGCCGGCCGTGCCCACGAGGTGGTCGACGCGGGCTGTGCGGATGGCCGCGGGCAATTCGCCTTCGAGCCGGGTGCGGATCTCGTCACACAGCGTGCGGTAGTGCGGTGCGTCCACCCGGCCCGGGAACGGAAAGCGCTCGGCGAGCGGGACGACCCCGAGACGTAGGCTCGCCATCGACCGGATCGAGTCGCCATCGGCCAGCACGTACTCCGTGCTGCCTCCACCTATATCGAACGTGAGCATGCTGCCGGCCAGCGCGCCGAGCCCGCAGCGCACGCCGCGAAGCGTGAGCCGGGCTTCGGTCTCGCCGCTCACGACGTCGACTGGCCGGCCGGTCGCCGCCTCGATGGCCGCCGCGAAGGCATGGCCGTTGGACGCCTCGCGCACGGCGCTGGTCGCCACGATGTGGACGTCGCGCGCGCCGAGGCTGACGCTGCGCTGAACGTACACTCGGACGGCGCCGAGCGTGCGCGCCATCGGCGCCTCGCCCAACTGGCCCGAGTGGGCCAGGGCCTCGCCGAGGCGGGTCACCGTCTGGTCCTGGTCGACGACCCGCCAGGTCGCCGCGCCGAGCACGTCGGCGATCAGGAGTCGAACGGTGTTGCTACCGACGTCGATCGTGGCGAGACGCACGGATCAGCATGAAAACGCCCCGCCGCGCCGGCGGGGCGTTCGCGTCGAGAAGTCGAAGCGGCTACTTTCCCTTCAGGGTCCGGATGTAGTTCACGACCTCCCAGCGCTCCTGCTCCGGCAGGTGCTTCCACGGTGGCATCGCGCCGCGACCATTCGATATTTTCCAGAAGAGCTCGCCGTCGCTCTCCTTTTGGATCGCCGGCGACGTCCAGTTGGCCGGCTTCGGCGGAGGCAGCGCCGCTGCCGCGGGTCCGTCGCCCTTGCCGGAGGCCCCGTGGCACGAGACGCAGTTCGTCTCGACCGTCTTCTTTGCGTTCCCGATACCCTTCACCGGATTCTTCATCGCCTTGGCGTCGGCTGGCGCCACCCACGGCCCCTGGGCGGAGACCACCGCCACGCCGGCCCATGCGAGGAGTGGAATCGCGGCGACCGCTATGCTCGTTGACTTCCAGAACGGGCTCATGACGCCTCCTCTCGGGTAGCAGCTCGCGCGGCACGGAAGATCGTGATGTCGTTCACAAAAACGAAAGCCATTTAACACTCCTGAGACGAACGAGGTCAAGCAGTTATTCGACGCGCGCGCGCTCCGGCGAACCACGCGAGCGCGGCCAGGACCCCGTAGGCGCCAGCTAGCCGTGCCGGCATCGACGAGGGCGTCGTCCACGGCCAGAAGAGCGCGCCGGAGGCGAGCGGCGAATGGATCACGCCGAAGAGAGTGGCGAGGCTCGCGACCACGAAGACGATGCCCGCCAGTCCCAGCTGGCCGTCGATGATCGACGCGAGCGCCCATCCCCAGAGGACTGCGGTCAGGATGAATCCGTTGCCGAGCAGGAGGAGCGCCTGGTAGCCGAGCGCGGCCTCGCCGCCGAGGGCGGCCGGCGACGCGCCCAGCGCCGAGAGGAGCGCTCCCGATTCGATCAGCACCACCGCGGCCGCCACCGGCACGAACGTGAGCGCGACCGCTGCGCCGTGCCGGTGCGGCGTCGCCAGGAATCCCTGGGCCGTGATCTCGAGTCCGATGAAGACCAGGATCGGCGCGATCGCCGCCTCGGGCAGCACGGCGACGAGAAGCGAGAGGACACCCGCCGCCGCGCCCACCCCGATCACGATTCCGGTCGCCAGCGTGTAGCCGGCACGGGCGCCCATCGCCTTGTACGCCGGGTGGCCGATGTAGGGCGTGTTCTGGACGACACCGCCGCAGCATCCGGCGAGGATCGTCGCCGCCGCTTCGGTCAAGAGGATGTCGCGGGTTCGGTACTCGTCGCCCGCCGCCGCCGCGCTCTCCGTGTTGTCGATTCCGCCGATGATCGTGACCAGCGCGAACGGGAGCGCGATCGAGAGATACGGCAACGTCGCGGAGAGCGCGTCGATCCAGCCGAGCGTGGGCCACGGAAGCGCCATGCGAAGCGGGCCGGCGGCGATCGCGGCGCCCGGGCCGATGTCGAGCCAGGCGCGGCCCCAGAAGATCAGCGTGCCCGCGAGGGCCGAGGCAAGCGCGCCAGGAAGGCCGAACGGCATGCGCACGCGCCCGAAGAGCGCCAGCAGCAGGACGAGCAGGGCAACGAGGCCGACCGACGGGTCGCGCATGATCTTGAGGGTCGCGAAGAAGGCGATCAACAGAATGGAGATTCCGGCGATCGAGCCGAGCAGCGCAGCGCGCGGGACGACGCGGCGAGCCCAGTCGCCGCCGAACGCGAGACCCAGCTTGGCCAGGCCAATCGCGACCGTCGCCGCCATACCGACCTTCCAGGCCAGGACCGGATCACCGGTCGCAAGCATCACCGGTCCGAGCACGCTGAAGACCATCGCGAACAGTGTCGGGGTGTCGATGCCGAATGGCATCGCGGTGACGTCACCCCGTCCGGTGCGGCGCATCAGACGCACGGCGAGCCACGTGTAAGCGAGATCTCCGGCCAGCACGCCGAGCGCCGTCCCCGGGACCATCCGCTGCAGCACGAGGTCGGCGGGGAACTTGAAGACGCCAATCAGAAGCGACGCGAGGATGACGAGCTGGGTGACGTTGTCGAGGGCGAGGCCGAGGAAGCCGTTCAGGTCTCCGGCATGGATCCAGCGCGGCCGCGAGCTAGCCGGATCGGGCGTCGGCTACTCCTTGTTCGACGACCTGACGGGCCAGCGCGCGCGTACGCTCGGCCAACCGGCTGCACCAGGCGAGGCTGCCGCGATTGTCTGCGACCTCGCGGAAGGCGAACTCGATGGGCGCGCCGAGATGGCGGCCGAACCGCAGGCGCGCGCCGTAGGACTTCCCCTTCCGATGGTCGTCATCGTCGAATGCGACCTCGACGCGCGGATCGACCCGTTTGGCGTGGGCGGTCAGGAAGTTCAGGAGCCAGCGCGATACCTCGTGATACGTGCCGCCCGAGAACACGCGGGCATTCTAGCATCAGGCGCGACGGGATCGTCACGACCCATCGGTGCGCGGGGGACCGCGGCCGGTCCCCCGCGCGGGATCAATCGACTCGAATCAGCACTCGTTGAAGCCGCACGACAGGCATTTCTTGCAGCCTTCCTCGTACACGAACGTCGCTTGGCCGCACTCCTTGCAGAGGTCGCCGATCTGCTTGCGCGATTCGGTCGCGGCGACCGGCGCCTCGGTTCCCGGCTTCACCTCGCCGATGTGCTCGGCGAGCGTCCGCGACAGCGCGTCCGGCAGGGACAGGATCTTCGCTGGCCCGAAGCCCGTCGGCTGACCCCCACCGATCCGTGAGAGCTGGCCGATCACCTCTTCCAGCCGCCGCTGAGCCGAGAGCGGCGAAGGAAGCCTCAGAATTAACGAAATGAGTCGCCCGAGAGCCTCGGCTACGGCCATCGTATCGGAGCCGCCCTTGCCGACCTGCACGAAGACCTCGAAGGGCTCGTGCTCCTCGTTCTCGGTGATCGTGATCCACGCCGTGCCGATCGGCGTCTGGGTGCGGTAGGTGGATCCCTTCAGGCTGCGCGGACGGGGCTTGATGACCGGCGAGCCCGTCGTCGCCGCCGCGGCGGTCTTGTCCTTCTTCGCCGAGACGCCGATGTTGAGCACCTGCTCGCCTTTGCAGCCGTCGCGGAACACCGTGATGCCGATGCAGCCGAGCTCCCACGCCAGCCGGTACGCGCGCGCCACGTCCTCCTCGGACGCGCTGTTGGGCAGGTTAATCGTCTTCGAGACGCCGTTGTCCGTGGAGCGCTGGAACGCCGCCTGATGTCGCACGTGCCACTCGAAGCCGATCTCGTGCGAAGTCTTGAAGATCCGCGCGGCGCGCTCCGGAAGCCCAGGGATCCCATGCAGCGAGCCTCGCTTGACGATCTCCTGCATCAGCGCGTCCGAGTAGAACCCCTGGTCCTTCGCGATCCGCTCGAACGTCTCGTTGACGAACGTCAGGACACGCTCGCCGTCGGGCTGCTTCACGCGGTGCTCGAACGCGAGCGCGAAGATCGGCTCGACGCCGGAGGAGCAGCCTGCGATCATCGAGATCGTCCCGGTGGGCGCGATCGTCGTGACCGTCGAGTTGCGCATCGGCCGCTGGTGCTTGTAGATCGAGCGCTCCCAGTTCGGGAACGGCCCGCGCTCCTCCGCGAGCTTCGCCGACTGATCGTGCGACTTCTCCTTGACGAAGGCCATGAGCCGCGTCGCGAGCTCGATCGCCTCGGTGCTGTCGTACGGGATGCTCATCGTGAAGAGCAGGTCAGCCCAGCCCATGATGCCCAGGCCGATCCGGCGATTGGCCTTGACGGTGTCGTCGATCTGCGGCAGCGGATACGGGTTCATCTCGATGACGTCGTCGAGGAATCGCACGGAGAGCCGCACCACCCGTTCCATCTCGTCCCAGTCGACCGACCACTCGCCCGCCTCGCTCCGCCGCGCGAACTTCGACACGTTGAGCGAGCCGAGGTTGCACGCCTCGTTAGGCAGAAGCGGTTGCTCCCCGCACGGATTCGTCGCCTCGACCACGCCGATCTCGGGCGTTGGGTTGGCCGGGCTCGCATTGATCCGGTCGATAAAGACCATGCCCGGATCCCCCGTCCGCCACGCGGCGCGGACGATGCGGTCGAAGACCTCCTTGGCCGAGAGCCGTCCCGTCACCGCACCGCTGTGCGGGTTGATCAGGTCGTACTCGCCGCCCGAGGCCAAGGCGTCCATGAACCGGTCGGTCGCCGCCACGGAGATGTTGAAGTTCGTGATGCCGCCGTCGAGCTTGCAGTCGATGAACTCGAGGATGTCCGGGTGGTCGACCCGGAGAATCCCCATGTTGGCGCCGCGCCGGGTGCCGCCCTGCTTCACCGCCTCCGTGGCCCCGTTGAACACCCGGAGGAACGAGACGGGGCCCGAGGCGCGCCCGCCGGTGGAAGCGACGATGTCGTCCTTGGGTCGCAGGCGGGAGAACGCGAAGCCCGTCCCGCCGCCCGACTTGTGGATGATCGCGGCGGCCTTGACCGAGTCGAAGATCTCCTCCATCGAGTCCCCGACCGGCAGGACGTAGCAGGCCGAGTACTGCAGCCCGTTACCCTTGCCGGCGTTCATCAGGGTCGGGGAGTTCGGGAGGAATTCGCCCTCGATCATGATGTCGTAGAAGGCGGCCGCGACCTCCCGGACCGCCGCCTCGCTCCGGCCATACCGCGCCTCACCCGTCGCGATGGTCAGTGCCACCCGCCAGCACATCTCCTCCGGGGTCTCGACGACCTCGCCTCCCTGGCGCATGAGGTAGCGCTCCCGGAGGATCCGAAGGGCGGGTTCGGTCCACTTGCCGACTTTCGCTGGGCGAGTCTCAGACAGCATTCCGCGCCTCCTCCCGTCACCGGCTGCATCCAATGAGGAACCCCTGACCTCACTATATCTTGTGGTGAGCGCGAATCTAGCACGCTGAATCTAGCGGGCGTCAAGAAAAAAGGTGTCCACCGCGTGTCCACCGTCTGTCCACCGCTCCGGCGGTCAAGACGGTGCCGCGCTGCGTGGTATTCTTGGGCGCCATGGCCCGTCCTACAACCATCACGCTGATCGCGTTGGCGCTCATTCTCCACGTTCTTCACGACGCTACGCTCGCGCAGACGACATCGCCGCCGCAGCCTTCGCAGACACCGCCGCCGTCGGCACCGACACCGCCGCCGCCCACGCAGATGCCGGCGCCGTCAACGCAGACCCTGACACAGCCCACCCAGATCACCGGTCGCGCGCTGACGCTCGACGAGTGCATCGCGATCGCGCTCGAGGGCCAGCCGACGATCCAGGAGAGGCTTGCGGCCTACGCTGCGGCGCGCTATCGAGTGAATCAGGCTTTCGCGCCGCTCCTGCCTCAGCTGAGCGGGCAAGTCAGCTCCTCCCGGAGCCACAACACCGTGCTCTCCGGCTCCGGTGGCGGCCAACCCACTCTGCAGGACCGCCAGTGGGGCGACAGCCTCGTGGCCCAGCTTCTGCTGTCTCAGCTCCTCTTCGACTTCGGCAAGAACCTCGCGGCGACCGACGCGGCCCGCAAGCTCGCGGAGGTCGAGGTCGAGAACGTCGAGCTGCAGCGGCAGCTGATCTCGGCGACCGTGAAGGAAGC
>JBKPCO010000233.1:0-7277 GCA_046727415.1 Candidatus Methylomirabilota bacterium | reverse complement strand
TTGGCCAGGCTGAAGTCGTTGCGTGTGTCGTAGAGCTCCCACGTGTCGTTCTCGAGCGTCGTACGCGGTTTGAACTCCCACGCCGCCCGGTGAACCGTGCCGGCGAGCCAGCCGTCCTTGTAGATCGCCCGGTTGCCGAAGATCTCGAAGTACTGGACGGTGTGACGGCTCGGGGCCTTGGCGTCGGCGAACGTGTAGGCCAGGCTCACACCCTCGATCGGCTTCTGCTGGGTGCCGTTGACCGTCCTGGGTTCCGGCAGGCCGGCCGCCTCGAGAATCGTGGGCGCGATGTCGATGACGTGGTGCCACTGCGAGCGCACCTCGCGCCTGGCCTTGATCCCCTTCGGCCAGTGAATCACCATCCCGTTGCGCGTGCCGCCATAGCTCGAGGCGACTTGCTTGGTCCACGTGAACGGCGTGTCCCCGGCGACCGCCCAGCCGGCGGCGTAGTGGTTGTACGTCGTCGGGCCGCCGAGCTCGTCGTAGTGCTTCAGGATGTCGGCGACCGTCTCGTGCACGCCGTTGAAGTACGTCATCTCGTTGTACAGGCCAACCATACCGCCCTCGGCGCTGGCGCCGTTGTCGCCGACGATGTAGAAGACGAGCGTGTTGTCGAGCTGGCCGAGGTCGTCGATGGCCCTGATCAGCCGACCGATCTCGGTATCGGCGTACTCGCCGTAGCCGGCGAAGACCTCCATCTGGCGCGCGAAGAGCTTCTTTTCGTCCGCGCTCAGCGCCGCCCAGTTCTTGATGGCCGCCGGCTTCGGCGCGAGCTGCGTCTCCGGCGGTACGACGCCCAGGCTCTTCTGGCGCGTCAGCGTCTGCTCGCGCACGGCATCCCAGCCCTGGTCGAACTTGCCCTTGTATTTCGCGATCCACGACTTGGGCACGTGATGGGGCGCATGGGTCGCGCCCGGCGCGAAGTACACGAAGAACGGCTTGTCCGGCGTGAGCGACTTCTGGTAGCGCACCCAGGAAATCGCCTGGTTGGTCATGTCGGTCATGAAGTGGTAGTTCGGGTCCTTCGGCAGCTCGACCTGGTTCATCCCGTCGTAGAGCAGCGGCGCCCACTGGTTGGTCTCGCCGCCGATGAAGCCGTAGAACTTGTCGAAGCCCGACCGCGTCGGCCAGCGATCGGTCGGCCCGGACGGGCTCACCTCCCAGGCCGCCGTCTCGTGCGACTTGCCGAACGCGGCAGTGCTATAGCCGTTCAGTCGCAGCATCTCGGCCAGCGGCGCCACGTTGCTGGGTCGCTGGCCGGTCTGTCCGGGAAACCCGGTGGCGGTCTCGGTGACCGAGCCCATGTTGTTCACATGATGGTTGCGCCCGCTCAGCAACGCCGTGCGGGTCGGCGAGCACAGCGCCGTCGTGTGGAACTCGTTGTAGCGCAGCCCGGCGTTGGCCAGCCGCTCCACGGTCGGCATGCGAACGGGCCCGCCGAACGCGCTCGACTGGCCGAAGCCCATGTCGTCGATGAGCACGATGAGTACGTTCGGCGCCTCCGCCGGCGCCTTCACTTCGAAGCGCGGCGGCAGCGCGGCCTTGCGCGCGTCGACTTCCGTGATCGGCGGCGTGGCAGGCTCCGGGATCGGCAGTACCGTCCGGTCCGTCGGCAGCACTATGCGCGACGGCGCGGGCGCCTGTGCGACGACGGCTGTCGCCAGCGGGCCCAGCGCGAGAACGAGAGCAAGGACGAAAGTCTTCATCGTTTCCCTCCCAGGGACCGTCGCGAGACCGGCTGCCGGATTCGGCGCACGGCCAAAGCCACGATCGTCGCGAGACCGAGCACCATCGGGATCCAACGCGCCACCTCTCGAGAAGCTCACACGGCTAGAAGCGCACGAAGGCGCGCAGGCCACCGACGACCGCCGTGTCCACGTCCTTGAACCGGCCGCCCGGCGTCAGCGTCTTGTTGAGCGCCGGATTGACAATCTGCAGATCGACCGTCAGACCGAGCCACTTGGTGGCCGCGAGGTTGTAGTAGAGCTCGATGGCGTCCTCGTGATCGAGGCCCAGGTGGAGGGCGTCGCGGAGAAACGGCACCATCTTGTTGGTGATCTGGAGACGAGACCAACCCACGCCGAACGTGTCGTCCGGGCGACCGGGAACCACCCCGTTGCCCGCGAAGCCCACGTTGTACGCATACTTGACCGGGTTCACCTGGCCGTCGGATGCGCCGAAGCGAAAGAAGATCCCGAGACCGCGATTCGGATCGCTGCCGGGATTCCACAGGTACTGATCGAAGTTGTAGTAGATCGTCCACGTGTAGTTCTGAGTCTTCGCCGGCTGCACGGGTGTCAGGAATTGCGGGAAGAACCGCTCGAGGATCCGCCGAAGGATCGGGCCGGGATCCGAGAGCAGCGGGAATCGGGATTCGGCGAGCGCGCGTGCAATGTTGCTGGGATCTTGATCGAGCTGAAAGCGCTCCTTGTTGCTCCAGTAACCGCCCACTAGCTGATGGCCGACGAGTCCGAAGGGCCTGATGGTCACACGGCCCTCGGATGCCAGCAGGACGCCGTCGTCGAACGCCTTTCCGAGGTTGTTGCTCCCCGGGGTGCCGCTCGGATCGATGACGGTGACCGTGGCGAGCGCGTCCTTCCACGGGACCAGCACGAGCCCGCCCCCGTACGCCGAGATCGGCGCCAGGGCGGCGGCCAGGTTGATGTTCAGCCCGAAGCTTGAGAACTGGGTGCGGTAGTCGTGGGCGAAGGCGTTGTTGTCCGCGGTGAGCCCGTAGACTTTCCCGGCGAACACGCCGATCCATGTGGCGAAGAACTGCATGAACGTGAGGTTCATGAGGGCGGTCGACGTGTCGAGCTCGGGCAGGAGCGCCGCCGTGTTCACGGCGCCCAGCGCCTCGACGTCGCCGTCCTCGCTCTTGCCGAAGCCCGACATCGCGTAGACTGTGAAGAAGCCGCCGGGCCAGAGGCCGGCCTTTCCCGTGTCCACGTGAAGCGTGTAATCGGCGGTCCCGCCGTAGGCGACGCCGGTTTCCTTCCCGCCCGTCGCATTACCCTGCAGGATCTGCAGCAGGTCGATGTCGACGACGACACCCTTCTTGCCCATCTCGTCGCGGAAGCCGGACCAGTCGCCGGTGAGCCGCGGGCGCGACCAGAGATCGCCGCCCCAGGTCGGCGGCACATCGTAGGGCTGAGCGGGGGCGGCGAGCGGAGCGACGACCGTCAGCGCGACGACCAGGACGAGCCATCCGGCGCCGCGCAAGGAAACTACGGAGCACTCGAGCATTTCGCGGAACTATAAGGACGATCGACGAAAATCGCAACTGGACTGTCGGCGCGCCGTTCCTGGACCATCGTCATGGCGACTGTTTTCGTCGCCGGACGCGGCGGCCGTGCCGGGATCGCGCGCGCCAGGCTTCGACGGGATGGAAGAGCTTTGGATATCGGCGGGCCAGCGAGACGTACTTCTTGCGCAGCCACCGGCTCTCCGGCAAGAGGACGAAGACGCCGATGAGCGCGATGAGCAGCCCGGGGCCCGGGATGCCGGGAATCGAGAGCACGAGCCCGACCACGATCAGCACGATGGCCGCTACCCATCGCGCGATCCGCTTCGCAAGCCGGTAGACGTCTATCCCGGCGACTCGAACGCGAGCGTCGCGTAGCGCATGAAGATACCGCCCCGCGGCTCGGCCAGTGGACCGTTGCCAACGAGACACGCGATGACGTGCTTCGCGCCGACCACCGCGCTTGCGCTCACCTCGACGCGATGCTGAGCGTTGAGGCCGACGATGACCCCGGTGTTCCGGTCGATCTTGCCGTCGATCCAGATCTCGCCGTAGTTGTCGATGTTGGTCTCGAACCACACGCGGGAGCCCGGCAGTGCCGTCCCGCCGATCGTTGCGGGCACCTCGACCTTGATCCGGTACCACGCGAACGTGAAGCCGACGGAGCGACTCTCGCGAATGTTGGCGCAGACCTCCCAGCCCGAGTCGTCGTGGTCGGCGAGCCGCGCGGGGGTCGACAGGAGCTGCGCCGTCAGGCCCTCGTTGGGCGCGCCGGGCACCAGCCCCGCCGCCACGCGCCACTCGCCCTTGACGTGCCGGCGATCCTCGGCCTTGTTCAGATCCAGAGCCACTCTCGGCATCGGCGCCCTCCTTCCCGTTACAGCCGGCACAGTATACGCGTGCGCACGGACTCGACGGACCGTAGAATGCCGGCCGGGAGGGACCAGACGATGACCACGCCGCGCGCCTTCCTCGAGAAGAACATCACCCTGGGCAACGGTCTGACGATTCACTACTACGAGTGGCCGGGGCCCCGGCCGAACCTGGTCCTCCTGCACCCGTCCTCCGGCTATGGACGCATGTGGGAGGCGACGGCGAGCGCGCTGGGCACGCGCTGTCACGTGTACGCGCTCGATCAGCGGGGTCACGGCGACAGCGGCCGGCCCGACGGCGATTACTCCGCGGAGGAATACGCCGACGACCTGCTCCTGTTCTTCCAGGCGGTCGGGATCGACAAGGCTATCGTCGCCGGCCAGTCGCTCGGCGGCCGCGTCGGGCAGGTGTTCGCGGCGCTCCACCCGGAGCAGATCCAGGGACTGGGCCTCGTCGGCGGACCGCACACCAGCAACTTCTTCCCGACCCGCGCGGAGACCATCAAGGTTCTCGGTGCGGCGAACCGGATGCTGGAGTCGCCGACCGAGTTTCCGTCCCTCGACGCGGCGTACGCTTATCTGAAATCGGCGCGCCCGCGCGACGGTGAATCGGCTCTGCGCCACCGGCTCGAGCACAACTTCGTGAAGACCGGCGCCGGCGTGACGGTCAAGTACGACAAGGTGCGCGTCGCGATTGGGCTGGCGCACATGGCCGACGACCTCCGGAAGTACGCGGCCCGGGCCACCTGCCCGGTCGCGATCCTGCGGGGCACCCGTTCTTCGGAGCTGACGCTGGCTGAGGCGAAGGAAATCGCCGGCTGCTGGAAAAACGCCGCCGTGGTCGACGTCGAGGGCGACTACGCGCTCCAGATGGAGAATCCGGCCGGTCTGGCCGAGGCGCTGGCGGCCGTTGCCGCCCGCGCCGCCAACGACTGAGCCGCGAGGAGGGACGCCATGCCCACCGAGTCTCTCGCCGAGCTGGTCCGCTTCGCTCCGGACGTCTACGGCGTCCGCTGGGTGAACCACGTCGCGCTGTTCATCGTCACGGAGGCCGGCGTCGTCCTGGTCGACGCCAACGGACAGCTGAACTCGCGCACCCCGTTGCTCATCAAGGAAGCGATCCGCTCGGTCACGCCGCAGCCGGTGAAGTACTTCGTCTACAGCCACTCCGCGTTCGATCACAGCACCGGCGGCGCCGTGTTCGCGGACACCGCGCGCTTCGTGGGGCACAAGAACACCGTCGAGCGTATCCGGGCCGCCAACGATCCGACGACGCCCGTGCCCGACATGGTCTTCGACCAGAAGACGACCCTGGAGCTCGGCGGCCGCCGCGTCGACCTCTATCCGGCCGACCTCTCGCCCACCGACGACTACATCGTCGTCCACGACCCGACGAGCCGGGTCGCGATGTTCGTCGACCTGATGCAGCCGCGCAACGTCCCGTTCCGGACGCTGCTCGGCCATCCCGAGCGCATCGTCGAGCGCTTGCAGTGGCTCGAGGAGAAGCTCGACTTCGACGTCATCGTCTCCGGCCACGCGACGCCGCAGATGAGCGGCGCCAAGCACGACGTGGCCGAGCAGCGCGGCTACTACCGCGACCTCTCGGACGCGATCGCGACGGCGCGCGCGGCCGGCCTGGCCGACGGCTCGCCGGAAATGACGACACTGGTCGGCGCGATCCTGCACCCGAAGTACGGGGCGTGGCGGCGCTTCGACGAGTTCCTGGCCCTGAACATCCGCGGCATGATCGCATGGCGTGCCGGACAGGCGCCCGCGGCCCACTGAGAGGCGCATTGACAGGCGACGCGACGGGAGGGGATGCCGTGAACACTCGCAGAGAGTTCATCGAGGAATCCGCCGGCGTCATGGCCGGCCTCGCATTCGTGGCCTGTGGCATCGCCGGCGGCTCCGACGCGGCCCAGGCCCAGGCGCAGCCGCGCCGCCGCGAGGTGGTCGTGAACGGCCGGCGCGTGAAGACCGTCGACGTGCACGCGCACTGCGCCGTACCAGAGGCGATGGCCCTGATGAACCGGAAGGTCCAGCCGGAGACGCTCTTGATGTCGAAGGCCTCGGACCGGATCCGCGCGATGGACGAGCAGGGCATCGACGTCGAGGCACTCAGCATCAATCCTTACTGGTACAAGGCCGACCGCGACGTGGCGCGCGAGCTGATACGGATCCAGAACGAGAAGCTCGCGGAGGCGTGCGCAGCGAACCCCGACCGCTTCGTGGCGTTCGCGTCGGTGGCGCTGCAGCATCCCGAGCTGGCTGCCGAGCAGCTCGAGGAAGGGGTCAAGAAATACGGGCTACGCGGCGCCGGACTCGGCGGCAGCGTCGACGGCGAGGAGCTGTCGAGTCCGCGCTTTCACCCGTTCTGGGCGAAGGCCGAGCAGCTCGGCGTGCTGATCTTCATTCATCCGCAGGCGGACGGCGCGCCGGCCACTCTCGGCAATCGGCTCAAGGGTAGCGGCGGGCTCGAGAATGCGATCGGCAACCCGCTGGAGACGACCATCGCGCTTTCGCACCTGATCTTCGAGGGCACGCTCGACCAGTTCCCGGGGCTGAAGATCTGCGCGGCGCACGGGGGCGGCTATCTGCCGTCCTACGCGGCGCGCTCGGACGCGATCTGCGTGACCTTCCCCGACCGGTGCATGAAGCCCCTCCGGAAGAAGCCGACCGAGTATCTGCGTCAGCTCTACTTCGACTCGCTCGTCTTCACGCCGGAGGCGCTGCGCCACCTGGTGGCCGAGACGGGGACGGGGCAGATCGTGATAGGGACGGACTATCCGTTCCCGTGGACTCGAACTTCGGTCGACCACATCCTGGGCACGCCGGGCCTGAGCGACGACGAGCGTATCGCGATGCTCGGGGGGACCGCCGCGAAGCTCCTGGGCATCAAGTCGTAACGAGCTCCGCGACCACCGCGGCTGTGTCTGGCCGCGGTGGTCGCACTACATCCGTCAGACCTGCTCTTTGATCGACACGCGCCAGTGGATCCGATCCTCGTCCGGAGGATAGTCGCCGGCCGCCTTGTGGTACGAGCAGCGGTTGTCCCAGATGACGATGTCGCCCTTGCGCCACTGGTGGTGGTACTCGCCGTCGGGCTGGATCATGCGCTCGGTCAGCTCGTCGATCAGCGCGTCGCTCTCCGCGGGCTCGAG
>JBKPCO010000232.1:0-25092 GCA_046727415.1 Candidatus Methylomirabilota bacterium | reverse complement strand
GGGTCGAAGGGACCCGGGCAGCGCACGCGTGCGGCGTGGTCGTCTCGACCCCTGCCGCGTCCCGGCCCGGCCGCCCCGCCACGCGACGACCAGCTAAGAGAGATCGACCCAAACAGACTTGACCTCGGTATAGAGATCGAGGCCAGAAGCGCCAAGCTCCCGCCCGAAGCCGGACTCCTTGAAGCCACCGAACGGCAAAGCCGCATCGAAGAGGTTGTATGCGTTGACCCAGACGGTCCCGGCGCGAATGGCGCGCGCGGCTTTCAGAGCTTTGGCCACATCGCGCGTCCACACGGCCGCGGCGAGCCCGTAGGTGGTCGCGTTACTCTCGGCGATCCCGTCGTCGATCGACTTGAACGGGATGACGGAGAGGACGGGGCCGAAGATCTCCTCACGCGCGATCTTCATCCGGTTGGTGACACCGTCGAAGATCGTGGGCTCGACGAAGTAGCCCTTGCCCGAGCCGACGTTCGCACGGCCGCCGCCCGCGACCAGGTGGGCGCCCTCCTGCTTGCCCGCCTCGATGTAGGAAAGCACGGTCTCCATCTGCTGCTTCGACACGACCGGCCCCATCCGCGTTGCCTTGTCCATCGGATCGCCGACCTTGAGCGTCTTCACACGGTCGGTGAGCTTCGCCATGAAGTCGTCGTGGATCTTCTCCTCGAGGAACAGGCGCGAGCCGGCGGCGCAGACCTCGCCCTTGTTGTAGAAGATGCCGGTGAGCGCGCCCTTCACGGCCGCTTCCATGTCGGCGTCGGCGAAGACGATGTTCGGCGACTTCCCGCCGAGCTCGAGCGAGAGGCGCTTCAGCGTGCCGGCGGCCTCGCGCATGATCCCCTTGCCGACCTCGGTCGAGCCGGTGAAGGCGATCTTGTCGACGCGCGGGTCGCGCACCATGGCCATTCCGACCTGACCGCCCGAGCCGGTGACGACGTTGAACACGCCCTCGGGCAGGCCTGCCTCTCGCGTGAGATCGGCGAACTTGAGCGCGGTGAGCGGCGTCAGGGAGGCCGGCTTGAGCACCACCGTATTGCCGGCGGCCAGGGCCGGCGCGATCTTCCACGACGAGAGCAGGAACGGGAAGTTCCACGGCACGATCGCGCCGATCACGCCGATGGGCTGGCGCAGCGTGAAGGTGAAGGCGGTCTCGCGTAGCCCGAGCGTCTCGCCGTGGATCTTGGTCGCCCACCCCGCGTAGTAGCGGAAGACCTCCGCGGCGAACGGGATCTCGACCTTGCCGGAGTCGAAGAGCGTCTTGCCGGTGTTGAGGCTCTCGAGCCGGGCCATCTCGTCCAGGTTCTGCACGATGAGGTCGCCGAGCTTCCACACGATCCGCCCGCGCTCGGCGGCGCTCATGCGCGGCCACGGGCCCGAGTCGAACGCCTTGCGGGCCGCCGCGACGGCGAGGTCGACGTCGCGCTCGTCGCCCTTTGCCACCTGCGCGCTCGTCTCCTCGTTCGCGGGATTGATCGTGGCGTAGGTCGCCCCGGAGACGGGCGGACGCCAGTTGCCGGCGATGAAGAGCTGATCGGTGTTCATGGCTGACTCTCCTGGAGCTATGAACGGTGTGGATGTGCGCGCCGCAGGCCGTCGCGGGGCTGGGGCCCCGCCGGCCGAGGCGCGCCTATGGATTTTGTCCGGATCACGGTGTGAGCACGCGACCTGTGCCGGACGACTTCATACGGCCGCCGTCCACCACGACGGCGCCGTTGACGACGACGTAGGGAATGCCGGTCGGATAGCGGTGAGGCTCGGGGAACGTCGACTCGTCCTTGACGGTGCGTGGATCGAAGATCGCGAGGTCGGCGGCGTAGCCCTCGCGCACGAGCCCGCGGTCGCGCAGGCGAAGCCGTGCGGCGCACATGCCTGTCATCTTGTGGACAGCCGTCTCGAGCGGGAACAGGCGCTGGTCGCGGGCATACTCGCCGAGCACCCGCGGGAACGTGCCGTACGTGCGGGGATGGGGCTTGCCCGGGCGGTCGCCGTCTCCCGAGTAGAGCGGGATCGAGTCGGAGCCGATCATAAGCATCGGATGCGCCAGTACCTTGGCGACGTTCTCGATGCTCTGGGCGAAGCTCACCATGCCGACCGTGCACCGCTGCTCCAGGAGAATGTTCATCAGCGTCTCGGCCGGCGCCATGCCGGACTGGCGGGCGATCTGGGCGAGGCTCAGGCCCTCCAGCTCGCGGCGCGCGCAGGTGGCGATGAACACCTGGTCGAAGCCGATGCCGCCCTGCGAGACCGTGCCCCAGCGCTCGCCGTCGATCAGGCACTCCTCGACGATGCGCCGCCGCGTCGCGCGGTCGGCCAGCCGCTCGAGCAGCTTTGCCGTGCCCCCGTCGTGGGCCCACGCCGGCATCATGTTGTCGAGCTTGGTGCTGCCGGCGTTGTACGGGTAGACGTCGCCCGCCACGTCGACGCCGCGGGCCCGGGCGTCCTCGAACAGGCGCAGCGCCGCGTCGATCTTCGGCCAATTCTCGCGGCCCGAGGCCTTCACGTGCGACACCTGCACGCCGACGCCACCTTCGTCGCCGATGCGGATCGCCTCGTTGATCGAATCGAGCAGCATCGAGGACTCGCCGCGGATGTGGGAGAAGTAGTAGCCGCCGCGCCGCGACATCGAGCGGGCCAGCGCGATGAGCTCGGCGGTGTCGGAGTACGCGCTGGGCGCGTACACGAGTCCGGTCGAGAAGCCGAACGCGCCGGCGTCCATGGCCTCGCCGAGCAGCCGCTCCATGTCGCGCAGATCGTCGGGTCCCGCGGGCTTCGCAGCGCCCGCCATGGCGGCGATCCGCAGCGCCCCGTGGCCAACGAGGTGCGCGACGTTGACCGAGGGACGAATCGCGCGCAGCGCATCGAGGTACTGCGCGAACGTCGTCCACCGAACGTCTAGGAACGTGTCGCTGCCGACGAGACCACCGGCCCAACCCCGCACGGTGTCCTCGAAACCCGGACGCAATGGTGCCTGGGAGAACGAGCACATTCCTACTACTTCGGTCGTCACACCCTGTCGCACCTTCGACTCCGCCGACGGGCACGTGAAGTAGAACAAGTCGGAGTGCGAGTGCATGTCGATGAACCCGGGCGCCACCACGTGGCCGGCGGCGTCGATCACCCGGGAGGCCTCGCCGGACAGCCGCGGCGCGATCGCGACGATCCGCTCGCCCTCGACCGCCACGTCTGCCGCGCGCGCCGGCGCGCCGCTCCCGTCGATGAGCGAGCCGTTCCGGACGAGGAGCGACCAGGCCATCGGCTACTCCTCGGTGATGGTCACCGACGTCATCTTGTCGCCTTGCTTGATGCGGTCGACGTGCTCCATGCCGGACACCACGCGGCCGAACACCGTGTAGTTGCCGTCGAGGTGCGGGGTCGGGCCGTAGCAGATGTAGAACTGGCTGCCGGCGGAGTCCGGATCCTGGCTGCGCGCCATCGCCAGCGTCCCGCGCACGTGCTTCTGCTTGTTGAACTCAGCCTTGATCTGATAGCCGGGGCCGCCGGTGCCGTTGCCTTTCGGGCAGCCGCCCTGCACGACGAAGTCGGGCACGACCCGATGGAAGTTGAGGCCGTTGTAAAACCCCTTCTTGGCCAGGGTGACGAAGTTCTCGACGGTCTTCGGCGCGTCCTCCGGGTAGAACTCCAGCCGGATCTCTCCGCCTTTCTCGAGCGTAATGACGCCGATCTGCTTCACGATGGCAGTCTCCTTAGTTCACTTTGACGGATTTCACGCGATCGCCGACCTTGATCTTGTCGACGACGTCCATGCCTCTGACCACGCGCCCGAACGCGGTGTACTGGCCGTTGAGATGGCCGGCCGGGCCGAGCATGATGTAGAACTGGCTCCCGGCGGAGTCGGGATCGCTCGAGCGCGCCATCCCGAGGATGCCGCGCTCGAAGGGGCGCTTGTTGAACTCGGCCTTGATCGTGTAGCCGGGGCCGCCGGTGCCCATGCCCGGGGCGTTCATCGGCTGCGTCTTCGACTGCGGATCGCCGATCTGGACGACGAACCCCGGCTCGACCCGGTGGAAGCGCTGACCGTCGTAGAACCCCTCGCGCGCGAGCTTGAGGAAGTTCTCCACATGCTTCGGCGCGTCGGCCGGGAAGAATTCGAGCGTGATCACGCCGCCGTTCTCGAGCGTCATGACGGCCGTCGGCGCCTTGGCGGCCGGCTTGTCCTGGGCGAGCCCGGGCGCGGCGACGATGACGGCGAGCGCAAGAGCGAGCAGGTAGCGCATGTGAGCGACCTCCGGCGGCGGCTTCAAATGGTGAAGCGCGAGCGCCATTATACATGTCGCGTAGCCGGAGCCGTCACGACGGCGTGATAGGATGGACTGATGCAGCACCGCGAGAATGTTCGTAACATCGCGATCATCGCCCACGTCGACCACGGCAAGACCACACTGGTGGACGCGATGCTCTGGCAGTCGGGGCTCTTCCGCCAGAACGAATCGGTCCCCGAGCGCATCATGGACTCGATCGACCTCGAGCGCGAGAAGGGCATCACGATCATGGCCAAGAACACGGCCATCACGTACCGCGGCGTCCACATCAACATCGTCGACACGCCCGGTCATGCCGACTTCGGCTCGGAGGTCGAGCGGACGCTGACGCTGGTCGACGGCGTGCTGCTGCTAGTCGACGCCGCCGAGGGGCCCTTGCCGCAGACCCGCTTCGTGCTGAAGAAAGCCCTCGAGGCGAGCCTGCCGCCCATCGTCGTCATCAACAAGATCGACCGGAGCGACGCGCGCCCCGCTGAGGTGCTCGACGAGATCTACGACCTCTTCATCGATCTGGAGGCGACCGAGGATCAACTCGAGTTCCCCGTGCTCTACACGAACGCCCGGACGGGCACCGCCACCACCAAGCTCGCCGAGCCCGGCCGCTCGCTCGAGCCGCTGTTCGAAGCGATCCTGGCCACCGTCCCGTCGCCGCGCTTCGATCCGGAGGCGAAGCTGCAGTTCCGCGGAGCTATGCTGGACTGGGACGATTACGTCGGCCGCCTCGTCATCGGCCGTATCTTCAATGGCCAGGTTCGCCAGGCCGAGCGCGTGGGCGTGGTGCACCGCGACGGCTCGGTCGAGCTCGCCAAGGTGACCGTCCTCTACGGCTACGAAGGGCTCAAGCGCGTCGAGATCGCCGAGGCGAGCGCGGGCGACCTGGTCGCCATCGCCGGCATCGACGCTATTGAAATTGGAGAAACGATCGCTGACGCGGAAACACCGGTCGCGTTGCCGCTCATCCGGATCGACGAGCCAACTGTCTCAATGCTCTTCTCGGCCAACATCTCCCCGCTGGCCGGCAAGGAAGGGCGGTTCGTCACCTCGCCCCAGCTCCGCGACCGGCTCATGAAGGAGCGGCACGTCAACGTCGGCATTCGCGTCGAGGAGACAGCCTCGCCTGACACCTTTCGCGTGTCCGGGCGCGGCGAGCTCCAGCTGGCGATCCTGATCGAGATGATGCGGCGCGAGGGGTTCGAGCTCGAGGTGGGCAAGCCGACCATCATCACGCGGACCGAGAACGGCCAGACGCTCGAGCCGATGGAATATCTGGTCATCGACATCCCCGAGGCGTTCATCGGCGCCGTCACCCAGAAGATCGGCCCGCGCCGGGGCACGATGGCCAAGATGGTCAATCACGGCACTGGCCGAGTTCGGCTCGAGTATCGCATTCCGGCCCGCGGCCTCATCGGCTACCGGACCGAGTTCCTCACCGACACGCGAGGCACCGGGCTCCTCAACCATCTCTTCGACGGCTGGGACGTCTGGCAGGGCGACATCGCCCATCGCCAGACGGGCGCGCTCGTCGCGGACAGACCGGGGCGCACCACCTCCTACGCCATCGACAACCTCCAGGCGCGCGGCGTCATGTTCGTCGCGCCGGGCCTCGAGGTGTACGAGGGGATGATCATCGGCGAGAACGCGCGCGAGAACGACATGGACGTGAATATCACCAAGGAAAAGAAGCTCACGAACATGCGCGCGTCGACCGCCGACGAGGCCGCCAAGCTCACTCCGCCCCGCGTCATGAACCTCGAGCAGTGCCTGGAGTGGATCCGCGAGGACGAATTGCTCGAGGTCACACCGAAGTCGCTGCGCCTGCGCAAGCGCGGCATGGTCGGACGCCGCCGCTTCTAGATCTCCTTCTCGAGCCGCTTGACACGATCCCCGGTCATTTTGGATCGTGCCGCGATCGCACCGCCTGGCCATTCACTCGGCCAGCGCCGGCAACGCGTTCCAGGGAGACGATATGACACGCTGGCAGTCTGTACGACTCGTATTGATCGGGCTTGGAGCAATGGGCGGTCCTCGGCGGCTGTGCGCGGCCGCGTGGACTTGACGGCGTGACGCCTGCACGCATTTTCGGGTGGGAGTCGGACCTGGGAAAGGGAACGGTGTCCAGCTACGCGGAGTTCACCGCCTCCGGAACGCCCAGAGCCCTCGGCATCGTCTTCTCGGAGGGCGCGCTCGACGGGCTACCGAGCGGAGGGTCGGACGGCCATCACTGCTTCGACCGAAACAAGGACGGCACCGTCGATGCCGGCACCGAGTGTCTGCACCAGTACGAGCTGGTGCTCCCGTTGCCGGACGTCGTGGCGCGCGGCAGGGACATTCCGTTCAAGTGGGTGCTCCTGAACTGGAACCCGATCGGTCACATCCCGCCCGGGGTGTACGACGTGCCCCACTTCGACGTCCATTTCTTCATGGAGCCGATCGCCAACGTCTTCGCCATCGCGTCGGGGCCCTGTGGGCCGGAATTTATCCACTGTGACCACTTCGAGGTGGCCCGGCGGCCCTTGCCGGCGAATTACATGCACCCAGACTTCAAGGACGTCGAGGCGGCGGTGCCGGCGATGGGTAACCACCTCGTGGACCTGACGGGTCCCGAGTTCAACAAGCAGCCCTTCACGCGCACGTGGATCTTCGGCGCGTACAACGGCAAGGTCACCTTCTACGAGGAGAGGGTCACGCGGGCATTCATCCTGAGCAAGCCCGGCACGTGCTACCCGATCAAGATACCGCCGGCGGTGGGGCGAAGCGGCTTCTATCCGACTCTCGCGTGTCACCGGCACGATGCGCGGACCGGTGAGTACACCGTCTCCATGGAAGGGCTTTGCGTTCCCTGAAGCTCAGGCGCCGGCTCCGCGCTGATCACGACCGGGGCGCCCGGCCGCCTCAGAGCTGCAGTACGACGATCCCGCCGACGGTCACCGCGACGCCGAGGACTGCCCGCGCCGTCAGCCGCTCGCCGAGGAAGGCGACCGCCAGCGGGATTGCGAACATCGGCGCGGTCGACGACAGCACCGACGCGATCGCCACGCCGGCGTGCTTGACGCCGGCGACGAACATGACCGAGCTGACCGACGTGATCACGCCCAGCACGACGATCCGGGTGCGCGCGCCTCGGCTGCTCCGGGCCAGCGCGCCCGAGGTGCCGCGCGCCCACGGGAGGAGCCAGAGGAACGCCGAGGCCAGCGGCAGGCGGATCGCCTGCGCGGTGACCGCGTCCATCTCGGCGAGAGGCGGCTTCACCATCACCGTTGAAACCGCCCACGCGAGCGACGCCACCGCGGCCGTCCCGACGCCGAACCAGAACCGCTCCTCCGGCGGGCGCTGGGCCCACGGCGCGACGATCAGGATGAGCCCGACCAGCGTCACAAGCGCGCCGAGAGCGACCGGCACGGTGAGCGGCTCGCCGAGGAAAACAGCGGCGATCGCTGCGGCGCCCAGGGGATAGGTCGTCGAGATCGTCATGGCCCGAGCGAGGCCGAGCGCCCGGGAGCTCTCGAAGAACATCGTGTCGCCCAGCGCGATCGCCACCACGATGGAGAGCGCGAGGAACATCCAGGCACTCGCCGAGATTGCGGTGAAGGCGCCGGCCCCGGCCGTGGCGAGCACCCAGACAACGAGGATCACGCCGCCGATGCTCGAGCGGACGGCGTTGACGCCCACCGAGCCGAGCTCCAGCATGAGCGTCCGCGCCAGGAGGCTGGTGACCGCCCACGCCACCGCCGATCCCAGCGCGGCGAGGGCGCCGAGTGTCGTCTCGGAGATCACCGGGGAACGGGCGGGGCTATGCCGAGCCGGGGCGCGTTCCCGGCTCGACAACTCGGGCATCGCACGGCGAAGATCATACACCGTGAAGATTCTCGTGGCGGCGGCCGTCCTCGTCGGCGGCTTCGTGCTGCTGAGCCTCGTGAGCTTCTGGCTCGCCGTACGCCCGCCGCGCATCGCCGTCCCGCTCCGCCCAGACGAATTCCGCCTGGCGGTCGAGGATGTGACGATCACTGCCGCCGACGGCGTGAAGCTCGCCGGGTGGCTCGCGGCGCGGCCCGGCACGTCGGCACTCGTGCTGCTCCACGGCTACCCGGCCGAGAAGGCCGATCTACTCCCACTCGCCGCGGCGCTGGCGCCGCGCTTCACCGTCCTTTTGCTGGACCAGCGATACTTCGGCGCGAGTGGCGGGCGCGCGACGACGATCGGCTTTCGCGAGCGCGGTGACCTCCGGCGCGCGATCGATTTCCTCGCCGCGCGCGGTTATCGTGACGTCGGCGTCTTCGGCCTCTCGCTGGGCGGTGCAGTGGCGCTGCTGGCCGCCGCCGAGGACAGTCGCATCCGTGCCGTCGCCGCCTACGCGCCGTTCGCCGATCTGAGGTCGCTCGCCTACCAACTCTACGGCTGGCTCTGGGTGCTCAAATATCCGTTCGTCGCGCTCCTCCAGGGCTGGTCGCTCCTGTTCTTCGGCCACGACATCACCGCCGTCTCGCCCGAGCGCGCCGCCGCGACAATCACCGTGCCGGTCCTGCTCGTCGCGAGCCGCGCGGACGAGCAGATCCCCTTCGCCCACGCCGAGCGCCTCGGCCGGGCGCTCGCCGGGAACCCGCAGGCGGAGGTCATGACGATGGACCACGGCCGTCACGGCGAGCTGCCGCCCGGATTCGGAGCGCGCCTCGCCGAGTTTTTCCTGTTATACGTGAGGTGACAGTCCGGGAGACTGCATGAACGTCGGGGTTCCACGCGAGATCAAGCCGGGCGAGCAGCGCGTCGCGCTGACGCCCGCGGGGGCCCGCGCCCTCACCGAGGCGGGCCATCGCGTCCTCGTCGAGCACGGAGCCGGCGCGGGAAGCGGCATCCGCGATGACGAGTACACCGCCGTCGGCGCGGGACTCGCCGCGGTCGACGAGGTGTGGCGGCGCGCCGACCTGGTGCTGAAGGTGAAGGAGCCGCTCGCGCCCGAGGTCGCGCGGCTCCGCGACGGCCAGGTGCTCTTCACGTACCTGCACCTCGCGCCGGCGCCGGAGCTGACGCGCGGGCTCCGCGCCACCGGCGCCATCGCCGTGGCCTACGAGACGGTCCAGCGCCCAGACGGCAGCCTTCCGCTCCTCACGCCCATGAGCGAGGTCGCGGGCCGCCTCGCGGTCCAGGAGGGCGCCTTCTACCTCGGCCGCGCCCACGGCGGGCGCGGCATCCTGCTCTCGGGCGTGCCCGGCGTGCCGCCCGGTAATGTCGTGATCATCGGCGCCGGCACGGCCGGCGTCAGCGCCGCCCGGATCGCCGTCGGGCTCGGCGCCGACGTGTCGATTCTCGACGTGAACCTCGACCGGCTGCGCCACGTCGACGATCTGTTCCGCGGCCGGGTGGTCACGCTGATGTCGAACAGCTTCAACATCGATCAGGTCGTGCGCCGCGCCGACCTCCTGATCGGCGCCGTGCTTGTCGCCGGCGCGCGTGCGCCCGTGCTCGTCACCAAACAGATGGTCGCGCAGATGAAAGAGGGCGCTGTCATCGTGGACATCGCGGTCGACCAGGGCGGCTGCGTCGAGACCATTCATCCGACCACGCTGCTCGACCCCGTCTACCTCGTGGGCGGCGTCGTCCACTACGGCGTGGCCAACATACCCGCGCTCGTCCCGCGCACGTCGACGTTCGCGCTCACGAACGCGACGCTCCCGTACGCCCTCGAGCTGACCACCCACGGCGTAGCGGCGGCCGTTCGCGCGAATCCCGTACTGGCCAGGGGCGTCAACGTCTGGCGGGGCAAGATCGTGCACCCGGCGGTCGCCGAGGCTCTCGGCGAGAAGCCGGCGCCGCTCGAGACGAGCCTCTCCTGAACATCCACGTCGGGACCTCCGGCTACAACTACCCGGAGTGGCGCGGGACGTTCTATCCCGACAAGCTACCGGCTGCGAAGATGCTCGCGTACTACGTCGAGCGCTTCGCCACGGTCGAGATCAACGCGACGTTCTATCGAATGCCAAACGCGAAGACGCTCGCGACCTGGGCCGCGACCGCTTCCGCCGGCTTCACCTTCGTCTTGAAGGCCCCACAGCAGATCACGCACTTCGCCCGGCTTCGCGATGTCGACGAGCCGCTCCGCTACTTCGCCGACACCGCGGCCGCGCTCGGCGACAAGCTCGGGCCGGTCCTCTTCCAGCTCCCCCCGAACTTCAAGAAGGCAGCCGACCGGCTCCGCGCCCTGCTGGCGGCCTGGCCTGTGGAGCGTCGCGTTGCCCTCGAGTTCCGCCACGAGAGCTGGTTCGACGACGAGGTGTACGCGCTCCTGCGAGCCCGCAACGCCGCGCTCTGCGTCGCCGAGACCGAGGAGGGCGCGACACCGGCCGTGGCGACGGCCGACTTCGGCTATCTCCGGCTCCGCGCCGTGGAGTACACCGACGATCAACTGCGCGCCTGGCTCGACACGATGGCGCGCATCGGCGCCGGCTGGGGCGACGCCTACGTCTTCTTCAAGCACGAGCGTGGCGCCCCGGCACTCGCACGGCGCTTTCAAAATCAGGTACCCATGGGCGCGTAGCCCGGCAATTCTGGAATGAGGTACAACTGGCTGCGATGGGCCGTCGACCGGAGAATACCGCCGCTGACCTGTCGAAGATCCGCTGGCACACCAACCTGGAAACACGCTATCCGTTCGGCGAGCGCTCACCGGATCCCGAATGGTTCGAGCCGATCGGATTCCCGCCCTCGTGGCCCGATCGTCCGTGGATTTACGGCGTGGTGGTCGCTTCGGCCAACGGTGTACTGGCCTGGCGACGGGCCGGCGCCGACGACGATCCCGTTCTCGCCGTGCTCGGTCACGGATGGCGATCGGAACGTGTCGCGGATAGCCGGCATCTCCGCCATCTCCGCTGTTTCGGCGATGTCGCACTCGGCGCGCAGACGGTGCGCGACCAACCGCGCCTGGTACCGAGCCCACAAGAGCTTGGCGATCCTCCGGTGCCCGCGCTCTACCGTTTTCGCGAGGCCCATGGTTTGCCGCACCATCCACGGGCAATCATCTATTCACTGCAGGGCAACCTGGAGCTCAGCCTCCCGATCTTCAACACGCCCGGGATGGGCGTGATTGTCGTGGGTACGACGAGCGCCGCGACGACGCTGTCGGCCCATGGAGCCACCGCGAAGGCGGTCGACGTCATCGCAGAGCGAGTGCTGGAGCCCATAGGCCTCCGGCGCGCGCACGAGCGTCTGTTCGCCGAACGAGGCGTGCGCTACCTGGCGTGCGAGGGCGGCGAGCAAGTCCTGCGCGCTCTTCGTGTCGCCGGGCTCCTCGACGAAGTATTCGTGACGCTGACGGATCAGGTGATCGACGAGTCGGCGCACGAGGGCGTCCTGAAGATTTTCGACTTCGCATCGGAGGGCGCGAACCTGATCGCCGAGGGCAAGACCTCACCATTGAGCAGCTGGACGTTTCGCCGCTGGCGTTTCAACGCCCGCTGATCCCTGAGCTCTTCGGCGCCGACCCCGCTGCCAAGCGTTGTGTCACCGGTTCGGCATGGCGTTGCGAGACCGCGTCCGCAGGCGTACCGTCAGAGGAGCTATGTCGGAGCCGGACAGCGATCAAGTCAGGGCCGACGACAGCAAAATACCGCCGGCCCCCCCGGCCCCAACCCAGGTTTGCATCATCTCGAACGACCCGCTTCGGGCCTTCATAGGGGCGCTCAGCCCGGCGCTGAGGGCCAGGGAAGAGTTCACGATCATCGTCGACAGGCGCCGAGCGGGTTTGGACAATGTCGCCGTTCGCCCGGCCATCGAACGTCGGCACCACCCATCGATCGATACCAAGGTGAATAGGGACGGCTTTGCGATCGTGTCCCTGTCGACGACGGACGCTCTGCCCTGGATCGAGCACGTGGTCGACCACCAACCTGCCTACGACGATGCCGATGCCGAAGTCGATTGGCGCGAATGCGGGCGCCTTGTCGAGTTCCAGCACCGACGCAAGGCGCGGATCGGTCCACTGGTGCGCATCTCCGCGATCGCCGGAGCCTTCAGCGTGCTCGTTGTCCTCTTCGTCCAGATGACTCCCGGGACATCGCTGATGAACCGGGCACAGCCGGTCGCATTACCGACCTGGGAACGGACTCCCGAGCCTCCGATCGAGGCGCAAGCGGCCTCGGTGATGGAGGTACCAGTGCCGCCGTCGGTTCGACTCGGTAGCCTGTCCGCGAGTACGCTCGATCCCACTCGGCCATCCGAAGGCAGCGTCCCGCGAAGAGCCCACACTGCCTCGACACCGGGTGAAGCCGCGCCCCTGAGCGGTGCACCGCGTCAACCGAGCGCTTCACGTCAACCGAGTGCTAGAGGGCTCGAGACCGGAATCGAGGCGCTGGCGAGCCGTGTGACAACCGATGTGAACACGGCCGTCGTCGAGGCGAAGGAGCAGTTCGACGACCTGCAGTCGAAAACCATGAAGAATCTCGCCGGGATGCGTCGCATTTGGAACAACGCCGCGCAGGTGTTGTCGGACAAGGACGTGGGCGCGACGCGCAGCGAAGCGGCCGCGCGAAGCCGCTAGTGAGCCAAACCTCTCCGCACTGAGCCGGCGGTTCCTCGAGCTCCAGTCGAAGTTGCGGGGCTCGAGGGTGGGTGATATATCTGCCGCCGATCCGTGAGCGGCCCTTCTCGTGTTCTGGAGGTGCTCCGCGTCGCCACGCGCCTGGGGCTGACCTCCTTTGGCGGGCCGGTGGCGCACCTCGGCTACTTCCGCGAGGAGTATGTGGCCCGACGCCGGTGGCTAGACGAAGCCACCTACGCCGATCTCGTCGCGCTCTGCCAGTTCCTTCCCGGCCCCGCCAGCAGCCAGGTCGGCATCGCCATCGGGATCACCCGGGCCGGCCTGCTCGGGGGCGTGGCGGCGTGGCTCGGCTTCACGCTGCCGTCCGCGATCGCACTCGTCGCGTTCGCGTACGGACTGCGAGGGCTCGGGGTCACCGACGCCGGTTGGCTGCACGGGCTCAAGGTGGCGGCGGTGGCCGTGGTGGCCCTGGCCGTCTGGGGAATGGCGCGATCGCTCGCCCCGGATCGCGAGAGGGCGACGATCGCGATCGTATCCGCCGTGTGCGCGCTCCTGTGGCCGACGGGTGTCGGGCAGGTCGTCATCATCACGGTCGCCGCGCTCGTCGGCTTGCGACTCTTGCCCGGTGCCGCCGCGGCCCTGACAACTCGCAGACCGGTGGCGGTCGGACGGGGGACCGGCGCAGCGATGCTCGCGCTGTTCTTCGTCCTCCTGATCGTGCTGCCGGTCGTCCGTCAGCTCGTCGGCAGCCAGGCGCTCGCCGTCTTCGACAGTTTCTTCCGCGCCGGCTCGCTCGTCTTCGGCGGCGGCCACGTGGTTCTCCCGCTGCTCCAGGCGGAGGTGGTTCCGCCCGGGTGGGTGACCGGCGAAGAGTTCGTCGCCGGCTACGGCGCGGCGCAGGCGGTCCCGGGCCCGCTCTTCACCTTCGCCGCCTACCTCGGCGCGGTGATGGGGCCGCAACCCAACGGCGTTGCGGGCGCTGCCCTCGCGCTGGTCGCGATCTTCCTGCCGTCATTCTTCATGGTCGTCGGCGCCTTGCCGTTCTGGGACGCGCTGCGCGGTCGAGCGAGCTTCCAGTCCGCGCTCCGCGGGGTCAACGCAGCCGTCGTGGGCCTGCTCCTGGCCGCGCTGTATCAACCCGTGTGGACGAGCGCGATCCACGGGCCGGCCGATGTGGGTCTCGCTCTGGCGGCTTTCGGCCTGCTGGCATTCTGGAAGGCGCCGCCGTGGCTCGTTGTCATTCTCGCCGCGGCCGGCGGCGCGCTGATCGCCCTTGTCCGGTCGTGAGAAGAGCGGCGGTCGACGAGGGAGGAGCCCATGCGGACACGTGAATGGATGCTGATCGTCGTCGTGGCAGCAGCGCTGACAACCGGCGGAGTCACACCGGCCGTGAGAGCACAGTCGGCCGCGCCTCCGGCGCCGAGCGCCGCGGGCGATCAGGCCGCCGATGTGGCGCGCCTCAAGGAGGAGATCGAGCGTCTGAAGAGCCTCGTGCCCGACCAGTCACACATCATGAAAGACATCGCCTATCACTTCTCGAACCTGTGGTTCGCGGGCAGGGCCCAGAACTGGCCCCTCGCAGGCTTCTACTTGAACGAGACGCGGTCACACCTGCGCTGGGCCGTGCGCGTCCGACCCGTGCGCCGGACGAGCACCGGGGAGCTCGACTTGAGCCCGATTCTCGACGGCTTCGACCGCTCGCTGCTGACAGCCGTGCAAAGAACGATCGAGACCCGAGATCCGACGGGCTTCGAGAAGGCTTATCGTGACGCGCTGAGCGGCTGTCTCGCCTGCCATCAGGCCTCGGAGAAGCCGTTCCTCAGGCCTCGCGTTCCGGATGCGCCCGAGGGCCGAATGATCGAGTTCTCCCCCTCGGGAAGTGGAAGGTAGATTACATCGCGGCGAAGGAGGAGCTCCGCCCTACGCCAGCGAGCGCCGCAGGTCGTCGAGCATCGCCAAGAACGCGTCGAGCACCGGCGCGCGCGGCTTGTCGCGCCGGAGCACGATGCCGATCTGCCGGAAGAGGGGCGGGTCGAGCTTGACCGCCGTCAGCCGGCCCGCCCGCACGTCGGCCTTGGCCGCGAACCACGAGGTGATCGAGAGCCCGAGCCCCGACTCGACCAGCTTCTTGATAGCCTCGGTGTTGCCGAGCTCCATCGGCAGGGCGGGCGCCGCGCCCCCGCGATGAAACCAGTCGTCGATCACGCGCCGTAGCGTCGCCCCCTGTTCGAACAGGATCATGGGCTCGCCGGCCAGCGCGGCCGCCTTCACCCGCCGGCCCCGCGGCCACCGTCGGCCGGGCGGACCGATCGCCACGAGCTCGTCGCGATGGAGCGTGGTCACCGACAGCTCGCGCTCGCGGACCGGCAGGCTCACGATGCCGACGTCGAGCTCATTCGCTACCACCGACCGCGCGATCTCCGGTGCATTGCCGGTGACGACGACCAGCTCCGTGCGCGGGTAGCGGGCTCGGAACCGGCGCAGCGCCGACGGCAGGAGATAGATGCTGAACGAGGCGCTCGTGCCAAGCCGGATCCGCCCGGCCACGATGCCCCGGAGCTCCTGGATGAGCTCGAGGCCGCGGTCGAGCTCCCGCATGGCGCGACCGGCGTGAGCCAACAAGAGCTCACCGGCCTTGGTCGTGTACGTCCGCTTGCCGACCCGCTCGAGCAGCGGCAGCCCGACCTCGCGCTCGAGCTGGCGTACCTGCATGCTGACGGCCGGCTGGGTGAGCCTGAGCTCACGCGCGGCCCGCGAGAAGCTACCGTGGCGCGCCACCGACTGAAGTGTGTGGAGGTGCGCCAGCTGCACGCTCATGATGGCAAAAAGTATCTGATCGTAACGATCATGACAATTGATTTTACTGATGATCGAACTTGCCGCATGCTGCGCGACGTGGACTTGAACCATTTCGTCGCGGAGACCATCGCGCGGGAGCGTCTGGACAGCGCGCTGGCGTTCGCCGCGCGCCGGAGGCTTCTTCGCGGCCCTCGGGCCGCGCGCGCTCTCTAGCGCCCCCGCCTCTGCCCCCGGGCGCGTCGAGATTCGCGACGCGTGCGAGGCCGATCTCGCGCAGATCGCCGCGATCTGGGATCAGGAAGTGATCGGCACCGACGCGACGACCGACACCGAACCCCGGGACGACGCCGCCCAGCGCGAGTGGCTGGCGCGCCACAGCGATGTCTACCCGGTCATCGTCGCCGTGACCAATCACGATGTGGTGGCCTACGGCTCGCTCACGCCCTACCAGCCCAAGCCCGCCTTCGCCCGCACCGTCGAGGATTCTGTCTACGTCCGGCAGGACAGCCGCGGCGCCGGGCTCGGGGCGATGATCCTCGCCGAGCTGGTGCGGCGGGCGCAGGCGCGCGGCCATCATTCGATCCTGGCGCGCATCACTGCGAAGAACACGGCGTCGCTGCGCCTGCACGCGCGCCACGGCTTCCGGCCCATCGGCGTCGAGCGCGAATCGGCGTTCAAGCTCGGCCGCTGGCACGACGTCACAATCTTGCAGCGTCGGCTCGACAGGGTCTGAGCCTCGACGCGATCCAAGAAAGGGAGAACCACGCGATGATCGAACAGTTCGAAAACGTCATGAAGATCACCGACCGGCCGTCGGCCGTGATGGTCAAAGGGGCCGGGTCGTGGCTCTGGGATCAGGATGGCAAGCGCTATCTCGACTTCGTCCAGGGCTGGGCCGTCAACTGCCTCGGCCATTGCCCGCGCGTCGTGCGGGACGCGCTCGCGGTGCAGGGCGAGCGGCTGATCAACTGCAGTCCCGCGTATTACAACGGCCCCATGGGGCGCCTCGCGGCCCTGCTCGCCGAGACGTCGGGGCTCGACCAGGTGTTTCTCTGCAATAGCGGCGCGGAGGCGAACGAGGGCGCGATCAAGCTGGCGCGCAAGTGGGGCGCTCGCCATCGCGCCGGCGCCGCGGAGATCGTCACCATGCACGGCGGATTTCACGGGCGCACGCTCGCCACGATGGCCGCCTCGGGCAAGGCGGGATGGGACGCGCTCTTCGCGCCCGCCGTGCCGGGCTTCCGCAAGGTGCCGCTTGGGAACATCGGCGCGGTCGCCGACGCGATCACGCCCCGGACCGTCGCGGTCATGCTGGAGCCGATCCAGGGCGAGGCCGGCGTCTTCGAGGCCGGCGACGACTACCTGCGCGCCCTGCGCGCGCTGACGGCGGAGCGTGGCATTCTCTTGATCGTCGACGAGATCCAGACGGGCGTCGGCCGCACCGGCCGCTTCTTCGCTTATCAGCACGCTGGCATCCAGCCCGACATCGTCACGGTCGGCAAGGGGCTCGGCGGCGGTGTTCCGCTCGCGGCGCTCGTGGCGTCTGGGCGCGTGAGCTGCTTCGAGCCAGGCGATCAGGGCGGTACCTTCAACGGCAATCCCTTGATGGCCGCCGTCGGCTGCGCAGTCGTCGAGACCGTCAAGCAGCCGGCGTTTCTCCAGGCGGTCGCCGCGACGAGCGCCTATCTGACCGAGCGGCTCGGTGCGCTCGCGGCGCAGCTCGGCCACGGCGAGCTCCGGGGTCGCGGTCTGCTCCAGGCGCTCGAGCTCAGGGGGCGGGACGCGAAGAAGGTCTCGGCCACCGCCCTCGATCACGGCCTTCTCGTCAACGCCCCGCGCTCGGACACGCTCCGGTTCATGCCGGCGCTGACCGTGAGCCGGGAGGAGATCGACGAGATGACTGCGCGTCTGCGGGCGAGCCTCGACTGAGACCGCGCGCTCAGCGATCCGGGGCGGTGCGGCGCTCGAGCTTGCGGAGCGCCGCCGCGACATCGACGTGCCCGGCGAGCACCGGAGCGACCGGATCGCCGAACTGCGCGAAGCGTGGAGGCGCAGTCTTGATGGTGAAGCGCGCGGGATCGAGCCGGGCGTTCACCTCTTCCCAGCGGAGTGGGCACGAGACCGGCGCCCCGGGCAGCGGGCGCACCGAGAACGGCGCAACGATGGTCTGGCCGCGGCCGTTCTGGCCGAAGTCGATGTACACCTTTCCGCCGCGCGAGTGCAGCGGCCGGGCGATCGTCGAGATCGCCGCCTCCGCCTCCACGCCCATGACCGCCAGGAGCCGCGCGAAGGTGCGCACGATCTCGTAGTCGTAGCGGGCGCCCAGGGGCAGGAGGATGTGAAGGCCGGTCGCCCCGGAGGTCTTCACGTAGCTGGGCAGTTCGAGCTCGTCCAGGATCTTGTGGAGCGCTCTCGCCACCTTGACGACATCGGTGAACGGCGCGCCCTTGGGGTCGAGGTCGAGAACGAGCCAGTCCGGGTGGTCGAGGCCCGGCAACCGCGCGCCCCAGAGGTGCAGCGGGATCGTACCGAGATTCGCCACGTAGCGAAGGCTCTCGCGGTCGTCCACGATGAAGTAGTCGATGTCGCGGCCCACGTCGTGCGAATGGATCCGCGCGGTCCTGACCCACGACGGAATCCACTCGGGCGCGTCCTTCTGGAAGAACGACTTGCCCTTGATCCCATCCGGATAGCGTGTGAGCACGAGCGGCCGGTCCTTGAGGTACGGCAGGAGCCACGGCGCCACCGCATCGTAGTACTCGATCAGATCCGACTTCGTATACCCCTCGTCCGGCCAGAACACCTTTCTGGGATTCGTAACATTGACCGCCCGCTCTTCCGTCCCGACTCCTCCTCGCCCCTCCCCCACGCGAGAGTCCCGAAGTGGCCGCGATCTCTGCTCCGCCGCCGCGGCGGCCGGAGCTCTGCGTGTCGAGCGCCGCGACCTCTGGGCACGCGGGCGCGCACGACCGCCGGAGGCGGGAGGAGCGGGGGAGGCGGGAGGTGTCGCCGGGACCCGTTCCCGTGAACCATCGTCGGACGAGGCGCGCCCGGATGGAGCCCAGCCACCCCGGGGCAGCGCACGCGCGCCGCGTGGTCCCGGGACACCTCCCGCCTCCCCCGCTCCTCCCGCCTCCGGCGCCGCCCCGGGAGATTCGCGCACGCACTCCTCGGGACGCTTGTCGTCAAGCAATCCGAGGAAAGCGGGCTGCCGGATACCACCATCGCGCGTCCATTCGGTAAAACGAACCTGGCACACGAGCCGGGGCTCGACCCAGTGGTGTCCACGCCCGGTCGGACTTCGCCTCGCAAACGGCGATGTGGAGCGCGAGAGCGGACGGAGCTTCTCGACGACGAGCGCGAGCGTCTTGTCGTCGAAGCCCGTGCCCACCTTCGACACGTAGACGAGCTCGCCGTTCTCGTAGAGTCCGAGGTGGAGCGCGCCGAAATGACCACGTGTGCCCTGGGGCACGGTGTAGCCGCCGATGACGAACCCGTGCTCGAGCTGGCATTTGATCTTGAGCCAGTCCCTCGAGCGCCGGGAGACGTAAAGACTGTCGCGCCTCTTGGCGATCACGCCCTCGAGCCGCTGCTCGCAGGCGGCGGCGAGGAACTCGGCGCCGTGGCCCTCGACGTGATCGCCGTAGGCGATGACGCCGCGCGCGGGGACCAGGAGCTTGAGACTTTCCTTGCGCGCCTCGAGCGGCAGGCGGCGCAGATCGCGGTCGTCCAGCCCGAGCGCGTCGAAGACGACCATGCCGACCGGCACCTCGGCGCGCGCGCGCTCGACGTCGGCCGGGCGCGTGAGGCCCATGCGCTCCTGGAGCCGCTGAAAACTCGCGCGTCCCTCGTCGTCGAGCGCGACGATCTCGCCGTCCAGCAGGAACCGCGCGAGCGGCAGCGCACGCAGGGCGGCCGCGACCTCCGGGTACTTGGTGGTAACGACCTGGCCGCTCCGGCCGCGCAGCTCGACCTTGTCGTCGACACGCGAGGCGAGCACCCGGACGCCGTCGTACTTGATCTCGAAGAACCAATCCGGCCCGGTCGGGAGCGTCTCGACGAGCGTGGCGAGCATGACGAGCTCGCCGCGGGGCGCGATGTCGGCGCGCGGCGCGCCGCGCTCGGTCAGGCGCCGGCGCAGCGCCTCGATCCGCTGGACGCCGTCGCGCAGCTCCTCCACCGTCAGACCCGACAGGACCGATGCCGGAAAGCGTTCCGTGGGCTCCACCTCGCTCGCATACGCGTCGGCCTTCTTCAAGAGGAGCCACTCCTTGTCCTTACCGCTCATGCGGGCGAGCGTCCATCGCCCGCGCAGCTTGAAGCCGAAGAGCTCGAACTCGAGCTTGCCGCGCTCGATCTGCTCGCGCGCGGGCTCGGGCTTCACGAGCCGGAAGCGGCCGGCGTCCCACACGATCGACGGCCCCGCGCCGTAGTTGCCCTCGGGGATCACGCCTTCGAAGTCGCCATACTCGAGCGGATGGTCTTCGACGTGCACGGCCAGGCGCTTCTCGTGCGAGCGCATCGAGGGCCCCTTGGGCACGGCCCAGCTCTTCAGCACGCCGTCGATCTGAAGGCGCAGGTCGTAGTGGAGCCGCCGTGCCGAATGCTTGTGCACGACGAAGCGGCTGCCGCCGGCGGTGCTCGGCCCACCGAACGGCTCCGGCGTCGCCGCGGGGACGCGCTTTCGCCGATATTCCTCGAGGTCGCGGCTAGCCACGCAGGACCAGGATGACGCCGAGCGAGGCCATGAGGTTGTCCGCCGCGTGCGCCGCCATCGATGGGAGCAGGCTGCCGGTGCGCTCGTATGCATACGCCCACAGGAGCCCGCTCCACAAGACCGCGGCGAAGCCGAGGACACCGTAGCCGTGGGCGATGGCGAAGATCGACGCGCTCAGCACCGCGGCCGCGCCCGTGCCGAGCCGGCGGCGCAGCGTCGCGAACAGGAGCCCCCGGAAGACGATCTCCTCGAACACCGGCGTGAGGACGACCGTGTCGAGGATCGTCGCGGCAACATCGATCCGATGGCCCCAGGCCAGGTCGGGATCGAACCATTCGGTCCAGTGCGAGGACAGGCCGAGCCATCGGCCGGCGAGGTCCAACGCGCCCTCGCCCAACTGCCCGACGCCGAGCAGCACCAGCAGCACGAGGCCGAGACTTCGGATGCCGCCTGCGACCGGCACCAGGCCGAAGCTCTCGCCGAAGCGCATCCCCGCCGGCCGCACCAGACGCCGATCGGCGAGGATCAGCACGGGCACGAACGCGAGGTTCGTCACGAGGCCGAACAGGACCCGGTTGAACCCCCGCGAATGCTCGGGTCCGAAGGCGGAATAGACGTATACGGCGGCGAGGGTGATCGCGCCAAGGGCGCCGCCTCGGACCAGCACAACCACGCCTTCGCGCCCGCGCCAGGGCGGCGGCAACATCGCCGTGCCCACGCGCGAGAAGAGGTTGCGCCGCCACGCGAGTCGGAGCAGCACGAGCACGGCGACCGCGAGCAGCGCCACCTCGAGCGCGATCATGACGCGCATCCGTGCCAGCAGGCGAGCCGACCGCGCGGCCTGGGTCGCCGCGATCGCGGCGAGCGCGTCGCCGTCGCCGGCGCGCGCCGCCAGGCGCCCGGCGATCCGATCGCGAAACCATCCGGGCTCGAGACCGCGCTCGAGCGTCTCGGCGACGACCCCGCCTTCCATAGCTTCCGCCTCGTCGCCGAGGTAGGCGGCGACGACGAGACGCCCGAAGGCGGGCAACGGATCGGGACGCAGGGCCCACTCGGCGGCGCGCCGTCGCACGCGGTCGAGGCGCCCGGCCTCGCCCTCGAGGACCGCCAGGTGGAGATCGACCGCCGGATCGACCGATGCGTCGGCGAGCTCCTCGTACCAGCGGATCCCTTCCGCGAGATCCTCGGCGGGATCGTTCGAGGTCACGCGATAGAAGAGCCGCTCCAGCCCCGCCGAGCGCATGATCGCGTCGTCGAGATCCATCGTGCGCCCGACGACCAGCGCCAGCGCCCGCTCGGGCTCGTCCACCGCTTCCATGCGCGAGCCGCTGTACGCGAGCCATGCCATGAGCACGATGAACGCGACCAGGAGGAGCGCCGACAGGGCGGTCAAAACCCCGACATGTTGACGCTCGACGGGCGCGGGAACGCTATCCGTGGGTGAGTCCATGCCTGCGGGCATCATAGGGAGCAACGTGCTATCGTGCAAACCGTGCCGCCACACTCACTGGGCTCGGGGACGATCTCGTTCGGGCTGGTCTCCATCCCCGTGCGGATGTACACCGCGGCGTCCTCGGCGAACGTGTCGTTCCATCTGCTCCATGCCAAGTGTGGCTCGCGGATCAAGCAGCAGACCTTCTGCCCGACCTGCAACGAGGTCGTCGATCGCGCGTCGCTCGTGCGCGGCTACGAGTTCGCGAAAGACCAGTACGTCCGCGTCACCGACGACGAGCTGAAGGGTCTCGAGGGCGAAGCCTCGAAAGTGATCGACATCGCCGAGTTCGTGCCGCTCCCGTCGGTCGATCCGATCTTCTTCGAGAAGACCTACTATCTCGGGCCCGACAAGGGCGGCGACAAGGCGTACCGGCTCCTCGCTGACGCGATGGAAAAAGGCGGCCGGGTGGCCTTGGCCACATTCGTCATGCGCGGCAAGGAGAGCCTCGTCCTCATCCGCCCGGCCCGTGGCGGCCTCATGTTGCACACGATGTACTTCGCCGACGAGGTGCGCGACTTCGGCGAGATCGACCGGGGCCAGTCGGCGAAGATCAAGCCGGGCGAGATGGAGCTGGCGCTGCAGCTCATCGACGGCCTCGCCAGCGACGAGTTCGAGCCGGAGAAGTACCAGGACGAGTATCGCCACCGCGTCCTGGACCTCATCAACCAGAAGGTCGAGGGCAAAGAAGTCACCGCGGTCGGACCGCAAGTGCAGCGCGCCCAGGTGATCGACCTGATGGAGGCCCTGAAGGAGAGCCTCGCCAAGCGGGTCGCCTCCGGGGAGAAGAAGCCCCTGGCGAAGGCCAAGCGGGCCGAGCCCGCCGCCCCCGCGGCGCCGGCGAAGAAGGCGGCCGCAAAGAGGTAGCTCTCCGGCGCCTGAGGGTTAGAATGGATCTGGGCGCCGCCAATGCCCAGAATTGCCCTCGAGCCGCGATTCCAAGTCGAACACCTGTCGGTCCTCGACAGCGAAGGCAACCTCGACACTGCCCTCGAGCCCAAGCTGTCGGCGGACGAGCTGAAGTCGCTCTACCGCGCGATGGTCGTGGGCCGTCGCCTCGACGAGCGCATGGTGCGGCTCCAGCGTCAAGGACGCATCGGGACCTTCGCGCCCATCAAAGGTCAGGAAGCCTCGCAGGTCGGGAGCGCGTTCACCCTCCGACGAAGCGACTGGATGGTGCCGTCGTTCCGCGAGACGGCCGCGATGATCTGGCGCGGGTGGCCGATCGAGAAGCTCCTGCTCTTCTTCGCTGGCCACGTCGAGGGCGGGCGGCCTGCTGACGACCAGCACGACCTGCCGATCACGATCCCGGTCTCCACGCAGCTGCCGCACGCGGTGGGTCTCGCGTACGCGGCCCAGTACCGCGGCGACGACGTGGTCGTCATGGTGTACTTCGGCGACGGCGCGACGTCCGAGGGCGACTTCCACGAGGCGATGAACTTTGCCGGGGTGTGGCACGTGCCGGTGGTCTTCGTCTGCCAGAACAACCAGTGGGCCATCTCGGTGCCACTGAAGAAGCAGACGCACTCGCGGACGATCGCCCAGAAGGCGCTCGCCTACGGGATACCCGGCATCCAGGTGGACGGCAATGACGTCCTCGCCGTCTACGCAGCCGCGCGCGAGGCCGTCGATCGGGCGCGCGCCGGCGACGGGCCCACGCTGATCGAGTGCGTGACGTACCGGCTCGGCGTGCACACCACTGCCGACGATCCGTCAAAGTAT
The DNA here is from genome assembly GCA_046727415.1 of Candidatus Methylomirabilota bacterium. Taxonomy (GTDB): domain Bacteria; phylum Methylomirabilota; class Methylomirabilia; order Rokubacteriales; family CSP1-6; genus AR31. The sequence goes on along the minus strand of JBKPCO010000232.1, from coordinate 1,558 downwards.
CGCGCCGAAGAAGAAGTGACCATGTGGGAGAAGAAGGATCCCCTCACCCGCTTCCGCGCCTACCTCGAGAAGCGGAGTCTTCTCGAGCAGGACGTCGAGGCGCGTGTCGACGAGGAGATCGCCCAGGCCGTGCAACGCTTCGAGGCGACGCCCCCGCCCGATCCGCTCACGATGTTCGATCACGTATACGCCGAGCTCCCGCCGGACCTCGCGGCCCAGCGGGCCGAGCTGGCTGAGCGCGAGGCGGCGGGCCCACCCCGCGTCGGCGAGCCAACCCCATTACCCCCGCGCGCCACGCCCATGCGTGGCCAGCGGATGACGAGGCGCTGACGCCATGCCCAAGCTGAACATGGTCAAGGCCCTCAACTTAGCGCTCTTTCAGGAAATGGAGCGCGACGGCGACGTGCTCGTGCTGGGCGAGGACGTCGGCGTCGACGGCGGCGTCTTCCGGGTGACCGACGACTTGCAGCGGAAATTCGGCTCCCAGCGCGTCATCGACAGCCCGCTGGCCGAGGCGGCCATCATCGGCACCGCGGTCGGCATGGCCCTCTACGGCCTCAAGCCTGTCTGCGAGATCCAGTTCTCTGGCTTCGCCTTCCAGTGTTTCCACCAGATCGAGAACCATTGCGCGCGCTACCGCGCGCGCTCGCAGGGGCGCTTCCACGTGCCGATGGTGATCCGCATGCCCTACGGGGGCGGCGTCCGCGCGCTCGAGCACCACTCCGAGTCCGAGGAGCAGTTCTACGCCCACATTCCCGGGCTGAAGATGGTGATCCCCTCGGGCCCGCGCAACGCGCGGGCCTTGCTGGCCGCCGCCATCCGCGATCCCGACCCGGTCGTCTTCTTCGAGGCGAAGGCGCTCTATCACGCCGCCAAGGAAGAGGTGCCGGAGGAAAGCGAGGCCCTGCCGCTCGGCCGCGCGCAGTTGGTGCGCGAGGGCAACGCGCTCACCCTCATCGCGTACGGCGCCATGGTCCGCGTCGCTCTCGAGGCCGCCGACGTCCTCCAGGAGGAAGACGGCGTCGAGATCACGGTGATCGACCTGCTCACCATCGCGCCGCTCGATCGGGAGACGCTAGTGAATTCGGTCAAGCAGACCGGGCGCGCGGTCGTCGTTCACGAGGCGCCCCGGAGCTTCGGCCCCGGCGCGGAGATCGCCGCCGCGATCATGGACGGCGCGTTTCTCTCGCTCGAGGCACCCATCCAACGGGTAACCGCCCACGATGTGCCGTTCGTGGGCTTCGCCCGCGAGAAGGCGAACGTTCCTGATGTTTCCCGCGTCGTCACCGCTGCGCGCGAGACCCTCGCGTTCTGAGGTATGCCACGGCCGTTCGCGCTGCCCGACCTGGGTGAGGGCCTGACCGAGGCCGAGATCGTCAAGGTTCTCGTGCGCGAGGGCGACGTCATTTCCGAAGACGCGCCTCTGCTCGAGGTCGAGACCGACAAGGCTACCGTTGAGATTCCTTCTCCTTTCTCCGGGCGCGTGGCTGGGATTCATGTTCAGCCCGGGCAGACTGTAAAGGTCGGGCACGTCTTGGTTACATTTGACGATGCCTCC
>JBKPCO010000231.1:0-12811 GCA_046727415.1 Candidatus Methylomirabilota bacterium | reverse complement strand
CTCGATCGCCGAGAAGGCGGCGGCGAACGCGGCGCAGATCGCGCCCCAGCTCGCCGACGACCAGGCGCCGGCCAACTACTACCGCGCCCTGAAGGACGTGGCGGCGTGGACGCCGGACGACGCGATCATCATCGGCGAGGGCGCCAGCACGATGGACATCGGCCGTACCCAGCTCTTCAACTCCAAGCCGCGGCATCGGCTCGACGCCGGCAGCTACGGCACGATGGGCATCGGCATGGGCTTCGTCATCGCAGCCGCGGTGGTGCACCCGGACAAGCCGATCATCTCGGTCTCGGGCGACTCGGCGATCGGCTTCTCCGGCATGGAGATGGAGACGTGCTGCCGGTACAACCTGCCCGTCAAGATCGTCGTCTTCAACAACGGCGGTATCGGGCCCGGCCACGCCAAGCACCCGGACAACCCGCTCAAGAACCTGAAGCCGAACGCGCTGATCTACGGCGCGCGCTACGACAAGATGATGGAGGCCTTCGGCGGCAAGGGCTGGTTCGTCGAGAACCCGAAAGACCTGAAGTCGGCGCTCGAGCAGGCGACCGCCCATAAGGGCCCGGCGCTCGTCAACGTCATGATCTCGCAGGAGTCGGCGCGCAAGCCGCAGCAGTTCCGCTGGCACAGCTGATCGGCTGACGCCTCCACCAACCGGGGCCGCTCCTGCCAGGGGCGGCCCCTTCTTTTTCTCGGGCCCCGTGGCTCTTGACACCTTTGCTCGGCCAGCGGAACATCGCGACACCATGCGACAGATAGCCGAAGACAAGCAGCTGCCCGCTGACATCGACGCGCAGCCCCTGGTGCGGGCAGCGGCCGCGCTGCAACCCCTCATCCGCGGGCATCTCGACGAGATCAACCGCGAGCAGCGGCTGCCGAAGCCGCTGGTCGAGAAGTTCCACGCCGCCGGTTTCTACAACATGACCATTCCGCGCGAGCTGGGCGGATTGCAGGTCGACCCGCTGACGTACCTGCGCGTCGTGGAGCTCCTGGCCGAGGCTGCCGGCTCGGTCGGCTGGAACCTGTGCAACAACAGCATCGCGCAGCTCGTCACGCTCGGGCTGCCGGGCGAGGGCGTGCAGGAGCTCTACTCGCAGCGACCCGACACGCCCATCGCCGGCACCGCCGTGATGGGCGGCGGACGCGCCGTCCCTGTCGACGGCGGCTACCGGGTCACCGGTCGCTGGCCCTTCGGCACGGGCTGCCAGGAGGCCTCCTGGATGCTGGGCAGCTTCCAGATTTTCGACGGTGACCGACCGCGCCGCAGCCCGGACGGCAACTCGTCGCACTGGCGCGGGGTCTTCAGGCGATCCGAGGCGCGAATCGTCGACGGAAGCTGGGACGTCGCCGGGCTTCGCGCCACCGGCAGCTTCGACTGGACGGTCGAGGACGTGTTCCTGCCGGAGCGGCGCACGATGGTGCACGCGGGCATCCCGCTTGACAACCAGTGGAGCCGCTGGTCGGGGATCTCGTACGCGCTGCCGGCGCAGGCCTGGGTCGGGCCCCATCACAGCGCCGTGATCACCGGCATCTGCCGCGCCGGCATCAACGCGCTGATCGAGCTGGCCGGGGCGAAGACGCCGCGCGGCCGGAGCGAGCGGCTCTGCGACAACCCGCAGGTGCAGGACGCGATCGGTCGCGCCGACTCGATCCTGAACGCCGGGCGCGCGTATCGCACCGCGATGGTCACCGAGGTCTGGAACACCGTCGCGGCCGGCGAGGAGACCACGCTCGAGCAGCGGGCGCGCTGCCGGATGGCCGCGGCCAATGCCGCCGACAGCGCGCGCACCGCGATGGACCTGGTCTATCGCCAGGGTGGGAGCACGTCGTACAAGCGCGAGAGCCGGCTGGCCGAGTGCTGGCGCGATCTGCACGTGGTCGGCCAGGCGGTCACGATCATGCCGGAGTGGTATCCGATCGGCGGGCGGGCCCTGATGAACATGGACCCGGGCCCGCGGATGCGCTAGCAGGGCCCTGCCCCGAGGAGCGTCCCCACCGTGCCCGTCGAGATCATCGGCATGATCGGGGTCAAGCCGGAGGGCGCGGACGGCGCGGCCGTGCATGTCATCGGCGGCGCGGTCGATACCGAGTGGCTGCGCGCCTTCGCCCAGGCTCACGAGAAGGCCGACTTCGATCGCGTGCTCGTCGGCTACACCTCGACGTCGGCCGAGGGCTTTGCGGTGACGGGCTACGCGGCAGCTCACACCGAGCGGCTCTCTTACCTCATCGCGCACCGGCCGGGATTCGTGGCGCCGACGCTCACCGCCCGCGCCGCGGCCACGCTGGACCACGTCACACGCGGCCGCGTCGCCTTGCACATCATCACGGGCGGCAGCGACGCCGAGCAAACGCGCGATGGGGACTGGCTCGACCACGACACCCGCTATCGCCGCACCGATGAGTATCTGACGGTGCTGCGCCGCATGTGGACGGCGCCCGAGCCGTTCGATCACGAGGGCGAGTTCTACCGGTTCGCCCGCGCGTTCTCCGAGGTCAAGCCGCTCCAGCCCGCCGGGATCCCGCTCTACTTCGGCGGCGCCTCGGGCGCTGCCGCAAGGGTGGCAGCCAAGCACTGCGACGTCTACGCCGTGTGGGGCGAGCCGCTCGCGGCCGTGAAGCAGCGCATCGCGGACATTCACGAGCAGGCCGCGGCCTTCGGGCGCCGCCCGCGCATCAGTGTGTCTTTACGCCCGATCATCGCGCCGACGGAGGCCGAGGCGTGGGAGCGCGCGCGGCGCATCCTCGCCCGGGTCATGGAGACGCGGCCGAGCGTGGTGGGCGAGGGCCCGGGTATGCGTCCTCAGGCCGTCGGAGCGCGTCGGCTCGTGGAGTTTGCGCGCGAGGCCGAGGTGCACGACAAGCGGCTGTGGACGCCGATCTCCGGGGCCATGGGCGGTGCCGGCAACACCACCGCGCTGGTCGGCACGCCGGATCAGGTGGCCGAGTCGCTGCTCGACTACTACGACATCGGCTGCACCACGCTGCTCATCCGCGGCTTCGATCCGCTGAACGACGCCCTCGACTATGGCCGCGAGCTGATCCCTCTGGTACGCGCCGAGGTGGCTCGCCGCGACCGAGCAGCCGTGGTCCGGGCGTGACGACCTTCCTCGCCGTTGTCGGCAGCGTCACGCCGCCCGGCCGCTTGAACGCCGCGATCGGCTCGGCGGTGGAGATGGCGTCGGCGCGGCCTGGCGTGTCGGCCTCGCTCCTGAATCTGGCCGACTACCGCGTCTCGTTCGCCGACGGTCGCCCGCCGGAGAGGTTCGACGACGACACCGGCCGGGTCGTCGCACGCATGGCCGGCGCCGATTGCGTGCTGATGGCGAGCCCCGTTTATCGCGGCACGTTCACGGGCGCCCTGAAGAACCTGCTCGATCTCACGCCGATCGAGGCGCTGCGCAGTAAGCCCGTGGGCATCGTGGCCATGGGCGCGACGTCGCATCACTACCTGGGGGTAGACTGGCAGCTCCGCGCCGTACTGGCGTGGTTCGGCGCGCGCGTGGTGCCGACCAGCGTCTATCTGGAGTCCGCACACTTCCGCGACGGCGCGCTCGCCGATGGGCCGTCACGGGCGGCGCTGGCCGATCTCGTCAACGCGTTGCTGGACATGCCGGCCACTGCGGGCGGCGCGTTCGGGCCGCCGCCACTCGCTGCCGGGCGCGGCTAGGGGGTCAGGGAGGCCTGACCCGGACGCCTACTGCCAGGCGCGGTTATCGACAGTGTTCTCGTAGGTTGCGCCGGGTACGGTCATGTTCCACTTCACCGTCCAGGCGTAGGTGTCCTCGAAGCGCTCGCGCGTGTAGGGCTGGGGCGCCGCGTGCAGGAGACGCCAGGTCGAGAGCTCGTGGGGCTCGAGCAGGCCGCCGGTCTCGCGCGCCAGATAGTGCACGAACGGCGTCGGATCTTTCTCGAGCACCTCGACCGCCCGCGCCTGCGCGCGGAACATCTTGGCGAGCGTGGGGCCATCCAGGTCGTCGCCCGCCGCCTCGCTGCGCGTCGAGTGCGACTCGATCAGGATGCGCATCCCCCACTTCTGCGCCACGCTGATCCACGGTTCGCTCAGGCTGGCCGCCGCGACCCGGCCGTCGCGCACGGCCTCGATGCGCTTGAGCATCGAGCCGACGTTGGTCCGCTTCACGTGCTCGGGCTCGAGGAACCCCTCCATCATCTTCAGCGTCGTGAACTCCGAGCCGTTGTTCGGCGTGACCGCGATGGGCTTGTCCTTCAGCATCTCGGGCTCGTAGATAGCGGAGTCGCGGGCCACGACGACGGCGAACTTCGACATGGAGGCGCCCAGCGCGACGATCTTGCGCCCGCGCAGCCCCTGCGCGCTCGCTTCGACGGCGCGCTTCATGATGCCCCACTCGCACATGCGGTAGCAGTCGATGCCCCCTTCGTTGTAGACCGAGTCGAGCGGGCGCTCGAAGACGGAGTCGAACCGAACGGTGTGTGTGGTCGTCACTTGGGCCATGCCCGGCGTCGTCACGAACTCGAGGTCGAGCCCTTCGTCGCGGAAGAACCCCTTGTCGCGCGCGACCAGCACGGGCAGGTCGTGCACCGCGTTCATGATGGCCACCTGGGGCCTGGCGTGAGTCTCCGGAGCCATGATGACCTCCTTTGCTCAGCGACGGCTCTCGGCTGCGTGCGGTCAGAACCCCGCGACGTAGGGGAGCTTCTTCGCCGTCGTCTCGATTGCCGGGCCCGCTTCCAGCAGCACGGCCGTCGAATCCCACGTGCCGCCCACGAGCTGGTTGCGCGGGCCGTCGGGGATGGTCGCCTTCATGACGCGGTCGCCGAAGCGGACTTCCTGCTTCTCCACGTCGACCGTGACCGGCGTCTGCGGCGCCCGGCCGATGCCCTTCTGGAGCCACTCCAGGTCCTCCTGCGAGGCGCGCAGGCAGGGGATGCCCAGCATCACACAGTTACCGAAGAAGATCTCGCCGAAGGAGCCGCCGACGATGGCGGCGATGCCCCAGCGCATCAGCGCCTGGGGCGCGTGCTCGCGGGAAGACCCGCAGCCGAAGTTCTGGCCCACGACCAGCACCGACGCGCCCTGGAACACCTTCTGGTTGAACGGGTGCTCGGGGTTCTGCTTGCGCGCGTCCTCGAAGGCGTGCTCGCCCATGGTCTCGAACGTCACTTCTTTCAGGAAGCGCGCGGGGATGATCCGATCGGTGTCGATGTCGTTGCCGGGCACGGGGATGCCGCGGCCGGTGATCTGGCGGCGCTTGTAGTCGACGGCGCTCATTTCAGGATCTCCCTCACGTCGGCGACGGCGCCGGTGATCGCGGCGGCGGCCACCATCGCCGGGCTCATCAGGAGCGTGCGGCCGGTTGGGCTGCCCTGGCGGCCGATGAAGTTGCGGTTGCTGGACGAGGCGCTCATCTCGCGCCCCACGAGCTGGTCGGGGTTCATGCCCAGACACATCGAGCAGCCGGCCTTGCGCCACTGAAAGCCGGCGGTCTGGAAGATCTCGTGCAACCCCTCGGCCTCGGCGGCCTTCGCGACCTGCTGCGAGCCGGGCACGATCAGCGCGCGGACGTGCTTGGCCACCTTGCCCTTCTTGGCGACCTCGGCGGCCATGCGCAGATCCGACAACCGGCCGTTGGTGCAGGAGCCGACGAACGCCACGTCGATCTTGGCGCCCTTGATCGGCTGGCCCGCCTCGAAGCTCATGTGCGCCAGCGCCTCGCGGAAGGTGGGGCGCTCGGGCTCGGGCTGGGCGTCGGGCGACGGGATCCGCTGGCTCACGCCGACCGACATGCCGGGATTGATGCCCCAGGTCACCATCGGCTCGATCGACCCGCCGTCGAGGCGCGCGACGTCGTCGAAGCTGGCGCCTGGCTCGGTCGCGATCGCCTTCCACCAGGCCGCGGCCTTGTCGAACGCGGTGCCTGCGGGCGCGTACTGGCGGCCGCGCAGGTAGTCGATCGTCGTCTGGTCGGGATTGACGTAACCGCAGCGCGCGCCGCCCTCGATCGACATGTTGCAGACGGTGAGCCGCTCTTCCATCGTCATGCGGTCGATGACCGATCCCGCGTACTCGTATGCGTAGCCCACGCCGCCCTTCACGCCGAGCTGGTTGATGATCGCCAGGATCACGTCCTTCGCGTAGACGCCGCGGGACAGGGCGCCCTCGACCCGCACCTGGCGGAGCTTGGGCTTGGCCATGGCGAGGCACTGGGTGGCCAGCACATCGCGCACCTGCGTGGTGCCGATGCCGAAGGCGATCGCGCCGACGGCGCCGTGGGTCGAGGTGTGGCTGTCGCCGCAGGCGATGGTCATCCCGGGCTGGGAGAGGCCGAGCTCGGGGCCGATGACGTGCACGATGCCCTGCTTGCCGGTCGACATGTCGAAGAACGGCAGCTTGAAGTCCTTCATGTTGCGGATCATGTGAACGGCCATCTCCTCCGCCAGCGGATCGGCGTAGGGACGGGTCTGGTCGGTCGTCGGGATGATGTGGTCGAGCGTGCCGAAGGTGCGCTCGGGCATCCGCACCGTGAGCTTCGAATCTCTCAGCATCTGGAAGGCCTGCGGCGTCGTCACCTCGTGGATCAGATGCAGGCCGATCAGCAGCTGGGTCTGGCCGGACGGCAGCGTCCGGACCGTATGTGCCTCCCACACCTTGTCGAGCAGCGTGCGTGCCATTGAAGCTCCTCCTCGCCGCGCATGCTGCCTCAGCCGGATTATGTAGTCCAGTGAAACATTCTGGGCCGAATGGTAATCTCGCCTTAATGATCAACGCCGCGCTCTTTCCCGCGCTGGAGACGCTCCTGGCGGTGGCGCGCACGGGCTCGGTCGGCGCGGCAGCGCGCCAGCAGAACATCACCTCGTCGGCGGTCAGTCAGCAGATCCGGCGGCTCGAGACCCACTTCGACATCAAGCTCTTCGAGCGCGCCGGCCGGGGCGTGCGCCTCACCGCCGCCGGCGAGGCGGCGCTGCCGGTCGTGCGCGAGCTGTGGAACGGCGCCGAGTCGGCCTTCGGCCAGCTCGCCGAGCTGGCCGGCCGTCCGGCCATCACGCTGCGCGTGGCGGCCAGCGACTACCTCGGCAAGGGGCTCCTGGCGCCGGTGTTCCGCGATCTGCTCGACGAGGATCCGCCGGCGCGCTTCGAGATCGTCACGACGCACTCGCGCGCCGGCGTGCGCCTCGTCGCCGCCGGTGAGGTCGACCTGGCGGTGGTGACGGGGCAGGAGACGCCGCGCGGGCTCGAGGAGCGGCACCTCTTCGATCAGCCCTTCTTCTGGGTGGGACCGCGCCGGCGGGCCGAGCGCGCGCCCTTGACGGAGCGGCTGCGCCGCGAGCCCGTGCTTCGTCTGGCCGCCGAAAGCCGCGGGCGCGCGCTCCTAGACCAGTACCTGGCCGACGAGCGCATCCGCCCAGTCTCGACCATCGACGTGCCGAGCGTGTCGCTGCTGCTCGCTTATGTCTCGGGCGGGCTCGGGATCGGGCTGGTCCCAGCGCTCGCGCTCGCCGAGGCGCTCCCGGATCGAGTCGTCACGACACCCGCGCGTGTGCCGCCGCTCCCGGTCGCGCTGATCTGGCGCCCGGCCGCGCGGCGACAGCCCGCGTTGGCGCGTCTGGCGGAGCTGCTGGCCGCCGCCGGCACGCGCGTGGGCGCGCGGCTCGTCCGCGCGCGGCGCCGGTAGCAGCCGGTCTCATCGGTTACTTGAGCTTCAGGTCCTCGTAGGGCGCCGAGTAGGCGTGGCCGGGAATAAGCCCGAGGCCCGATTCCGCCACGCGCGGGCCCTGGCCGTTGATGAACGCCAGCTCCCACATCGGGATGTGCATGACCTTCTCGCGCATGAGCTGCTGGATCTTGTGCAGGAGCGCCTCGCGCTTCTTGCGGTCGAGCTCGGCCGCCTGGTCACGGAAGAGCCCGTCGATGTCGGGATAGCTTCCATAGACGTAGGTGCCGCCGGCGGCAACGTAGCTCTCGATCCGGGTCGCCGCATTGCCGAAGGCGCCGCTGGCCGTATAGGCGAGGTTCTTGTACTTTTTGTCGGCGTACGTGCTCCAGTGCGAGGCGCGCTCGCGCGTCACCAGCTTGGTGCGGATGCCAATCTGCTGCAGGTACCCGGCGATCGCCTCCTGCACGTTCGCGTAGGAGATGTCGAGGAAGTAGTCGCCGGCGTCGAAGCCGTTCGGGTACCCGGCCTCCGCGAGCAGCTTCTTGGCCTGGGCCGCATCGAACTCGTACGCGGGCGGCTGCCAGTAGAAGTCGAAGGTGCTGGGGATGATGCTGTACGTCAGCCGCGAGTGGCCGAGCGTGATCGCCTGGTTGATGGCCTTGCGGTCGATCGCGAGGTTGGCGGCCAGCCGCACGCGGCGGTCATGCCAGGGCGACTTCGGGTCCCACTGATCGAGCATGCTCACCCATTGCGGGGCCTGGATCACGGTGGGCTTCAGGGCGAGCCCCGGGGTGCGCTGGAGCTCCTCGGCCAGCTCGCCGCGGATCGAGTACACGACGTCCACCTCGTTACGCTTCAGCGCGGCCAGCCGCGTCGCCTCGTCCGTGATGACCTTGAAGACCAGCCGTTTCACGCTCGGCGTCTTGCGCCAGTAGCCGTCGAACGCCTCCATGACCAGCTCGATACCCGGGTTGAACGAGACGAACTTGTACGGCCCCGCGCCCACCGGCGCCTTCTTGAAGCCCTCGTCGCCGACCTTCTCGACGTACTTCTTCGGGACGATCCAGCCGGCGCCGCTGGCCGCGGTGTAGAACGTCATGAAGTCGGGCCACGGATTCTTGAGGCGGAAACGGACGTGCAGCGGATCGGGCGTCTCTACAGCGGCCACGCGATCTTTGATGGCCTGGGCGGAGGCGCCCTTGTAGCGCTCGAACGAGAACTTCACGTCCTCGGAGGTGAGCGTGTCGCCGTTGTGGAACTTCACGCCCTTGCGAAGGGTGAAGCTATACAGGCGCCCGTCAGGCGAGACCTGCCACGACTCGGCCAGGCTGGGCGCGGTCGCGTTCCCCGGCATGGCCTTGGCGAGCGCGTCGTGCATGGCGTACAGCACCATGAACGGCGTGATGATCCCGAGCGTCTCGGCGGGATCGAACCACGTCGGCGCGAGCGAGATGTGAACACCCCACGTCATCTGGCCTTCCGGAGCCGCCGCGGCCGGCGCGGCGACGGCGAGCAGCGCGAGAAGCGCGCACGTTATCGATCGGAAATGGCGCATCGTTTCTCCCTCTTTGGGTCGGCGTTAGATTTGCGTCGGCGTTAGAATCGACTCTAGGAGCTGGTGCTCAGGCGGTCCAACCGCCGGGATCACTATCGCGATCGGGCCGAGAGAAGTCAAACCCGCCGGGTGTGGCGCAAAGCCGCGCCGCGGCATACAATACCGGGTCTTCGGCTACACGACGCCGGGCGGGGGACAAACCAGAACTCACGGAGGAGTGCAACATGGCATTGCGGATCAACAGCGAAGCACCGAATTTCACCGCCGACACTACCCAGGGGAAGATCAACTTCCACGATTGGATCGGCAACGGATGGGCCATTCTGTTCTCCCACCCGAAGGATTTCACCCCGGTCTGCACGACCGAGCTGGGATACATGGCGGGCCTGAAGCCCGAGTTCGACAAGCGCAACTGCAAGATCATCGGGCTGAGCGTCGACCCGGTCAGCGATCACGAGCGCTGGTCGAAGGACATCCAGGACGCCGCGGGCCACACCGTGACCTACCCGATGATCGGCGATCCAGAGCTGAAGATCGCGATGGCGTACGACATGCTGCCGGAAGGCGCGGGCACCACGTCGCAGGGGCGCACGCCGGCTGACAACGCGACCGTGCGCTCGGTGTTCGTCATCGGGCCGGACAAGAAGGTCAAGGCGATGCTGACGTACCCGATGTCGACCGGCCGCAATTTCGACGAGGTGCTGCGGCTCCTCGATTCTTGCCAGCTCACGTCGAAGCACAAGGTGGCGACGCCGGTGAACTGGAAGCAGGGGCAGGACGTCATCATCGTCACCGCCGTCTCCGACGACGAGGCGAAGAAGACGTATCCCGCCGGCTTCAAGACGGTGAAGCCCTACCTGCGCTTCGTCGCTCAGCCGAAGTAGCAGCGACCCGAACATCCCCGAGCGCGGCGCTCGGCGCTGATCTGGTGCCGGCCGCCGCGCTCGGCACGCGTCCGGGGCCGCCGGTTCTGCTGACGCACTATGCCGAAGCCCCGCGAGCCCCCGCCTCCAGGTGGTAGAATCCGCGCGGCGGCGAGGACACTCGCGCCGCCGCGGAGGGCCCGACGTGAACATCCGACCGAATTGCGTGAAAGAGAAGCTCGCCGCCGGCCAGGTCGCCACGATCCTGTCCGGCACCAACGACCCCGACTTGATCGATCAGCTCGGCACGCTCGACGTCGATGGCATCTGGCTCGAGGGCGAGCACGGCGGAGTCGACTACGCCGACCTCGGCAACCTGACGCGGTCGTGCGATCTATGGGGAAAGACCTCGGTGGTCCGGGTCATGGACAACGACTACGCCACGATCTACCGCACGCTCGACCGCGGAGCTCAGGGCATCGTGGTCCCACATGTCAACACACGCGCCGAGGCGGATTCGGTGGTGGCGGCGGGCAAGTTCGCCCCGCTGGGCAAGCGCGGCATGTACACGAGCCGCCAGGGCTTCGGTGTGAGCGACTATCTGAAGACCGCCAACGATCAGAGCCTGCTCATCGTCCTCATCGAGGACATCGTCGCCGTCCGCGCGCTCGATGAAATCCTCAAGGTCGACCACATCGACGTCTTCTTCGTGGCGCCGAACGATCTCGCGACCTCGATGGGCCACATCGGCAACATGGGCCACCCGGAGGTCCAGAAGACGGTCGACGGGGCGCTGACCAAGATCGTCCAGTCGCGCCGGGTCGCCGGCACGCTCGTCAACTCCGCCAACGTGGAGCGCTACACGAAAATGGGCGTGCGCGTGGTGATGACGAGCTTCTTCCCGTGGGTCCAGGCCGGCGCCAAGGATCTGATCGATCGCGCGGCGGCGGGCGCCCGGGGCTGACGCTTCGCCGACCAGAGAAATCATTTTGCATCTCGCCGATCCGGCGGGCCTCCAGGCCGGTGCCAACGCCGACGCGGAATTTCGCCTGGCGGCGCGGTACTGGAACGCCACGCTGAGCCTCGAGTCGCCGACGCGCGCGCTGCGCGTCGAGATCCTCGAGGGCCGGGTCGCGAATTGCCGAGAAGGTGCGGCCGGTGAGCCGGCGACGATCACGGTCACCGCGCCCGACGACGGCTGGGCCGAGTTCCTGGCGCCCGAGCCGCGTCCGTTCTATCAGGATCTGCTCGGCGGCTGCGTCCAGCACCATGGCTTCACGGTGGCCGGCGACATGCTCACGCTGAGCGCGTACTACCAGGCCACGCAGCGACTCTTCGCGGTCATGCGCGCCTTGCGGTCCGGACGCTGATGGCGCGCTTCGACGCCGCTACCGGCCGCTACGTCTACCTGACGATCGAGGGTGTGGAGTACCGCGTCTACTTCGAGGAGGCTGGCGCCGGCATTCCGCTGCTGCTCCAGCACACGGCGGGCGCGGACGGCCGCCAGTGGCGCCACCTGCTCGAGGACCGGGACATCGCTCGCCACTTCCGGATGATCGCCTGTGATCTGCCGTATCACGCGAAGTCGGTGCCGCCGGCCCGCGTCGAGTGGTGGAAGCAGGAGTACGCGCTGACGCGCGACTTCTTCATGAAGGTACCCGTCACGCTCACCGCCGCGCTCGAGCTCGAGCGCCCGGTGTTCATGGGCTGCTCGATCGGCGGCCACCTGGCGGCCGATCTCGCCTGTTTCTACCCCGGCGTGTTCCGGGCGGCCATCAGCCTCGAGGGTGCCTTGCGCACACCGGCGAAGCGCGACCTCACGTTCCTGCATCACCCGCGAGTCAGCAACGAGTACCGTGCCGGCATCATGTACGGCATCACCGCGCCGCAGAGCCCGGAGGCCTACCGGCGCGAGACCGCATGGGTCTATTCGCAGGGCGCGCCCGGCGTGTTCAAGGGCGATCTGTTCTACTACAACGTCGACCACGATCTGACGGATGTCGCCGCGAAGATCGACACGACGAAGACCGCGCTCTACGTCCTGACCGGCGAGTACGACTGGTCGAGCACACCGGCAATGGGTCAGGCGCTCGCCAACGAAGTGCGCGGCGCCAGCTTCCGCGTCATGCCCGGGCTCGGACACTTCCCCATGTGCGAGAATCCCGCGCGCTTTCGTGAGTACATCCTGCCCGTGCTGGACGAGATCCGAGCCCGCGGGTGAGGCTCGCCGAGGCGCTGGATGTGTCGCGCGGCGAGGTCGTGGCGTTCGTCGGTGGCGGCGGGAAGACCGCGGCCATGTTCAGGCTGGCGCGCGAGATCGCGGCGCGAGGCGAGCGCGCCCTCACGACGACCACGACGCACATCTTCGCCGCGCAGATCGCCCAGGCGCCCGCTCATGTCGTCGCGGCCGACGCGACCCGCGAGACCGTGGCTACCGCGCTGGCGACCCACGGGCATGTGCTGGTCGTCGGCGCCACCGACGCCGGGTCCGGCCGGGCCGGCGGCGTCTCGCTCGAGCTTTTCACGCTTCTGCGCGACTGGTTTGCGGACGTGTGTCTCCTGAACGAGGCCGACGGCTCGCGCATGCGACCGTTCAAGGCCCCGGCGGCGCACGAGCCGGTGATCCCCGTGGAGACGACGCTGGTCGTTCCGGTCGTCGGCGCCGACGTCTTCGGCCGGCCCCTCGACGGTGAGCACGTGCATCGTCCGGAGCTCGTCAGCGCGCTGAGCGGCGCTCCACTCGGCGCGCCGATCACCCC
>JBKPCO010000230.1:0-10914 GCA_046727415.1 Candidatus Methylomirabilota bacterium | reverse complement strand
CGCCCGTTGGCCGACCAGTCGAGGATGGCCGTGCCGCTGATCATCAGCCCGACCTCCGACTGCGAGGCGTCGACCCACTGGCCCTCGCCCGTGCGCGCGCGGTGGAACAGCGCGCTCAGCATCGCCAGCGCGAAGCTGTAGGCGCCCATCCAGTCGAGATACGAATAGCCCCAGCCGGCCGGCATCGCCGGCTCGGGGAGCCCCGACATCTCCGAGAGGCCCGAGAACGAATTCGCGATGGGCCCGACGGTGCGGAAGCGCCCGTACGTCCCCTTCGCCCCCATGCCCGATTGCTGCACGTAGATGATGTCGGGCTTGATGGCGCGCAGCGCGTCGTACCCGAGCCCCCAGTTGTCGAGGACGCCCGGCGAGAAGCCTTCGGCGACGATGTCGGACATCGCCACGAGGCGGCGCGCGATCTCCAGGCCCTTGGGATGCCGGACGTTCAGCGAGATCCCGCGCTTGCCGGGATTCTTGTTGTTGAACTGTCCGCCCATGTCGGGATCCGTTACGCCCCGCAGCGGCCCTGTCGCGGCGTCGCGGGCGGCGCGGCCGCCGACGGGCGCCATCGCGGCCATGCGCGTGTCCGGGTGGCTCTTGAGCTCCACCTTGATGCTCTCGGCGCCGAACGCGGCGAGGAATCGGGTGCCGCCGGCTGATGCCAGGAACCAGGTGAAGTCCAGGATGCGGATCTTCCCCAGGGGAAAGGGCTTGCCGTGAGGCGAGAGCCCTTCGTCGACAGGTGGCCGAGCGTCCGCTGAGATCGCCGGGATATCTCGCTCGCGCGGCAGCATGACGGTCTTCGCGTCCTCGTTCAGGAGTGGCGCGCGGCGGCCGACCGACCACGCGGTGCGTGTCGCCAGCCATTTGCTGGTCGCGTAGCGGAACGAGCGGCCGAGCTCCCGATGCTCGATGTCCGTGCAGCTCTGACGAGCGAGCCAGTGGGGATCGGTCGCGCTTTCGTGCGGCTTGCGGAGCGGCGCCCAGAGCATGCCGGCCTCTTGGGCCTCGCGCCACGGCACGTTGTCGTAGGTGAACGCGCGCACGAAGCGCTGCACGGCCTCCATGGCGTGATCGCGTTTCTGCGTGCTGGGGCCGGTGCCCGGAACAAACCGTCCGCTGGTCGGCACCGTGGCTTTGTCGGGATCGATGCCGGCCTCCATGCCGTACTTCTCCATCAGGCCGACGAGCTGCGCGGTGTCGCCGGGTCGCGTCCCGAGATTCGCCATGACCCAGCGTCCGTCCTTGGTGTGCACGATGGACGGATGGGGCGTCACGCCCTCGCGCGCGTGGCGGCAAGTCTGGCGCTGCACCAGCGAGCGGCGCATCACCCAGGTCATCAGATCGACCTCGGTGGACTTCGCGACCGCCTCGTGAACGGCGCACGACAAGTACTGGCCCTTGCCCGTCCGCCAGCGGTAGAGGAGCGCGGCGATGATTGCGACCGAGAGCTGCTCGCCGGCCACATGGTAGGCGTGCCACATCTGCGGAGCGATCGGCGGCAGGTCGTACTTGCCGTCGGGCGCCGGATCGTAGCCGCAGTTCATCATGACACCGCCGAGCGCCAGGTGGATCAGGTCGGAGCCCTTGAAGTCGACCCACGGGCCGTCGTCGCCGAAGGGCGACGTCCGCGCGACGATCAGGGCGGGGAACTCCTTCATCAGCCCTTGAATCCCGAGCCCCGCGGCGTCGAGCTCGCCGCGCGGCGTCGACTCCACCAGGATGTCCGCCGTGCCCACGAGCGAGCGAAAGCGCTCGCGGTCGTTGCGCTGGCGCAGATCGAGCACGATCGAGCGCTTGCCGCGGTTGTACTGCCAGAAGAACAGCGAGCGCTCCGGGCCCTCTTGATCCTGATAGAAGGGCCCGATGTGCCGGGTTGAGTTGCCGCCGGGCGGCTCCACCTTGACGACGTCGGCGCCCAGGCCGGCCAGCGTGAGCCCGCAGTACTCCGCCTGCTCGTCGGCCAGCTCGATCACGCGAATACCGGTGAGCGGGCCCCGCGTCGGTCCGTTGGCGGCCATCACCGGGCCTCGAGCGCGACCTGCTCGGCGTACGCGGCCTTGTAGCCCTCGTAGGAGCGATCGTAGGCGGCGCGCGCCGCGTCGTCGAGATCGGCCTTCGGAGCCGGCTCGAGCGCGAAGTGGCCGAACGTGTCGACACCGTGTACCAGCATGGCCGGCGTCTTGTGCTTCACACCCAGGTGCTGGACGCGCGTGGGCACGTAGCTGATGGCCAGGCCGACCCGGCGTCCGGTCGATCGATTCGGCTGCGAGCGGTGCAGACAGAGTGTGTGGTGCAGCGAGAACTCACCGGCATGCAGGGGAGCGTGCACCGCCGGCGCGTCGTCCACGTCGATCGTGACGGCCTGACCGGCGCGATTCACGCTGGCGACGACGACACCTGCCTGATGCGGCAGCTGGCCGCGGCGATAGCTGCCCGGCAGGAACTCCATGCAGCCGTTTTCCGCCGTCGCGTCGGTCAGGGCGAGCCAAGCGGTCACGTGCTCGTAGGGGCGCAGCCCAAAGTAGGTCGCGTCCTGGTGCCAGGCGGCGATGGCCGCGCTCTCGGGCTCCTTGATGAACCAGGTCGAGGTGTAGACGAGAATGTCCGGGCCAATGAGCTGCTCGACGGCGCCGAGAATCGCCGGATGGCGAACGAGCCCGTGCACCCAGGCCAGGAGCACGTGCGTGCGCGAGCGGTAGCGCGCGTCGACCACGTCCGAGGTGAGCGGCCCGCCGACCACCCGCTCGAACGCCGCGAGCTTCTCGCGGTACTGCGCGGCCTGCTCGCGCGTGAGTGCCGGGACGCACGCGACGAAACCGTCCCGCGCGTAACCTTCGACCTGCGCCGGCGATAGCGTCATGAGCCTCTCTCCTCCGGACGGCTGCCCGATTATGCGGCGCTCACGCGAGCATGGCCAGAGCCTGCTCGAGCGTGCGCACGCGCGCGTACATCTTCATCGACGTGTCGAGGCTGTAGGCGTGGGCCTTCGCATCGCCGCCCCAGCAGCACTCGCGCACGACGACCGTGTCGAGGTCCATGCTGAACGCCTCGCGCACGCTGGTCTCGACGCCGCGATTGGTCGCGCCGCCGCCGATCACCAGTGCCGTGCGCTTGAGCGTGCGCAGGAGCTCGGCCACGCCGGTGCCGTAGAACGCGCTGGGCCTCCGCTTGAGGTAGACGTAGTCCTCGGGCCGCGGCGCGATCTCGTCCGGGAAGCCGGCGTCCGGCGAGCCCTCCACGCAGTTGGTGAGCGACGGCACGCCGGTCTCCACGCTGAGGTCGGTGGGCAGCAGCACGACGTCGGCGCCGTCGGCCCGGCTGACCGGGGTCGTGTAGATGATCGGAATCCCGCGCTTGCGGCACGCGCCGATCAGCGTCGCCCACGCGTCGAGCACCGGTCGCATCGTCGCGCGCCGCGCGGGGTCGGTAGGGGTCAAGGCGCGGCGGCAGACGTCGTAGGCGATCAGGGCGGCGCGCGCGGTGTCGATGCGGTCGGGCATAGCTTTCGCGTTCATGGCATGATTCTAGCCGCGAGGTGATCCCATGACAGAGACGAAGTCAACGCGCGCGCACCTCATCGCCGGCGGCTTTCCACCGGGATCGCAGGCCGGGCACGATCACGACTACGCCCGCCTCAAGCTGCTCGGCCTTCTCGCCGAGCAGGGTGTGGCCGCCTCGGTCGCCAACGACTTCGCCGACGTCGAGAAGTGGCTCCCGACGAGCCGGCTCCTCATCACGTACGTGGCCGGGCCGTATCCCGACGCTGCGCAGTCCCGCGCCATCCAGCGCTGGCTGGAGGCGGGCGGCCGCTGGCTCGGCCTGCACGGCACCAGCGGCGGCCGCGCCGAGCGGGTCGAGGGCGCGCGGCAGCGCCGAACCGTGAAGACCGAGCATCACGCGCTCCTCGGCAGCTACTTCCTGACGCATCCGCCAATCTGCAAGATCCGCGTCGACGTGAAGGCCGGCGACTCGCCGCTCGCCCGCGGGCTCGGCGCGTCGTTCGTCGTCGAGGACGAGCCGTACTTCATCGAGCTCCAGGACCCGGCCTCGACGCGAATCTTGTTGACCGCCGACTATGGCCCCAGCGCCACGTCGCCCACGATCGGCACGCTCTATCCGATCGACACGTCGCTGCAGACCGACGGCAAGACGCGCGTCCTCGGCTACACGCGTCAAGTCGGCCAGGGCGCGGTCGCCTACTTCGCGCTGGGCCACTGTCACAACCCGGCGATCCGGGCCGCCCGCACGCCGGACCCGACCGACACGACGCCGCTCACGTTCCGCGGCTCGTGGGAAAGCGACGCGTTCCTGACGCTCCTGCGCAACACGATCGCCTGGGGCATCGATGCCTGAGCGCTACTTCATCCGGTCCTTGATCTTGGCGAGGGCGGTGCGCGCGCACTCCTCGTCGAACTGACCGCCGGGCGCGCCGCTCACGCCGATGGCGCCGATCGCCGTCTCGCCGGCCTTGATGGTCACGCCGCCGACCGCGTAGGTCACGTTCGGCAGCGGCGTCTGCGGCACCGTGCTCGGCGGATTCTTGCCCATTCGCTCGGCGACCGCCTTCGTGCTGTCCTCCTTGCGCGCCAGGGTGAGCGACGCGGCGGAGTACGCCTTGTAGAAGGCGTTGTCGAGTGTATGGATGGGCGCGCCGTTGCCACGCAGCAGCGCCTGACGGACTCCGTCGAGATCGACCACCACAGCGGTGACCGTGTAGCCCTTCGCCGCACACGCGGCGACCGACTCGCCGACCAGCTCGTTGGCGAGTGCGGCCGACAGCTTCTGCGTCGTGACCAGACCTTGAGCCGGAGCTTGAGCCAAGACATTGGCCGTCGTGCCGAGAACGGCGAGAGCCAGTCCGGTGGCGACTGCGAAGCGGTAGGCCATGGTGGATCCTCCTTGTCGAGCGTTGACGGGATGGTAGCATCTCCCCCATGCCTGCGACCGGCCGGCCTATCTCGCTCGCTCACCTGACCGTCCTCGACGCCACACCGCCGGAGCTTGTGACCGTCGCGGCGGAAGCGGGCTTCAAGACCATCGGCATTCGCCTCACGGCCACGCCGAGCGTGGGCGTTCCCCCGTACGACATCCTGCGCGACGGGCCGATCTTGAGAGAGACCCTGCGACGGCTCGCCGACACCGGCGTGTCGGTGCTCGACACGGAGTTCCTGCGCTTCGAGCCGGAGCACCCGAAGGGGATTCCCGACGGGTTTCTCGAAGTCTCGGCGCGTCTCGGCGCGAAGAACGTGCTCGTCATGAGCGCCGAGCCGGAGGAATCGCGCACTCTCGAGCGCTTCGGCGAGCTCTGCGATCGCGCCGCCGGCTACGGGCTTCAGGTGTGCCTGGAGTTCGCGGTCTACACAGGCGTGCGCACGCTCGACCATGCGGCCGACATGGTGGCCCGGTCGAAGCGGTCGAACGCGTCGGTGCTGATCGACGCGCTGCACTTCAGCCGCTCCGGCGGCATTCCCGCTCACGTCAAGCACGTCGATCCGTCGCTCTTGCGCTACGTGCAGATCTGCGACGCCGGTCCGGACATGCCGGGCCCGACCGACACGCCCGCGCTCATCCGCGAGGCGCGCACCGGCCGGCTCCTGCCCGGTGAGGGCGTGCTGCCGCTGGCGGAGCTGGTGGCGGCGCTGCCGCCCGGCGTGCCCATCGCGATCGAGGCGCCGTGCCGCGCCACCGCCGAGCTGCCGGCGGCCGAGCGCGCGAAGCGCGCGTACCGCGCGCTCACCGCCTTGCTCGAGAAATCCTGAGGGAGGACGGGCGATGAGCGACACACTGACCGGCGAGAGCGTCGAGCTGCTCCGGCAGCTCATCAGGAACAAGTGCGTGAACGACGGCTCGGTGGGCTCCGGGCAAGAGGTACGTACCAGCGACGTGCTGCGCGCGTATCTCGGCGGTAGCGGGCTCGACCTCCAGGTGTTCGAGCCCGAGGGCGCGCCCGGCCGGACCAGCCTCGTCGCGCGCATCGAGGGCACCGACCCGGCGGCGCCCACGCTCTGCCTCATGGGCCACACCGACGTGGTGCCGGTGACCGCCGCCCATTGGACGCGCGACCCGTTCGGGGGCGAGCTGGTGAACGGCGAGGTGTGGGGGCGCGGCGCCATCGACATGCTGAACCTCACGGCCACGCAGGCGGTCGCGCTCAAGGCGCTGGCGCGCAAGGGGTGGCGGCCGCGCGGCACGCTCGCGTATCTCGCGTGCGCCGACGAGGAGGCCGGCGGTGCGCTCGGCGCCGGGCACGTGTGCAAGAAGCACTGGGATGCGCTCCGGGCCGACTACCTCCTGACCGAGAACGGCGGCACCGTCAGCTCGCGGGGCGGCGAGCTCCACGTGACGGTGCACGTGGGCGAGAAGGGAGTGGCCTGGCGGCGGATCCAGGTGAAGGGCACGCCCGGCCACGGCTCGATGCCCTACGGCGCCGACAACGCGCTTGTGAAGGCGGCACACGTCGTGACGCGCCTGGCCGAGTATCGGCCGGCGCCCTACGTGAGCGAGCTGTGGTCGGGTTTCGTCGGCTCGCTCGATCTCGATCCGTCGGTCAAGAGCGCGTTGACCGATCCCGCGCGCGTCGATGAGGCGATCGCCCGGCTCCCGGGCGGCATGGCCAGGTTCGCATGGTCGTCGACGCACACGACCTTCTCGCCCAACATGTGCCACGGCGGCGTGAAGACCAACGTCATCCCGGACGTGGTCGACGTCGAGGTGGACATCCGCACGATCCCTGGCGATACCGAGGACGAGGTCAAGCGCCATCTCGACAAGGCGCTCGGCGACCTGGCCGAGGAGGTCACGATCGAGAAGCTCTTCTCCAAGCCGGCGTCGATGTCGCCCACGGGCACGCCGCTGTGGGACGTGCTGGGGCGTGTGGTCGAGGCCCACTATCCAGGCGCGAAGCTCCTGCCGCGCATGATCGTCGGGTTCACCGACGCGCCGTACTTCCGCGACCACGGCGCGGTCGCGTACGGGTTCGGTCTGTTCTCGCGCGCGCTGACCGCCGAGGCGATGTCCGGACGCTTCCACGGCAACGACGAGCGCGTCGACGTGGAGTCGCTGGCGCTCACCACCCAGGCCTGGCTCGAGACCTGCGAGCTGCTCCTCGGATAGCGCGCAGCCGGCGGGTAGCTACCGCGTTTGACGCGGTGGCGATCCCGTGGATACGATGAGCGCCATTCTTCAGAGGAGGTGGCTATGAAACGAGGCATCACGCTGGCCTCGGTGGTCCTGCTGGCCTTTCTGCTACTCGCGCCGGCGGACCTCGGCGCGCAGAGCCGGGACGAGACCGTCATCTACGGGCTGCAGAGCGACGTCCAGAACTGGGACCCGCCCAACTCGGTCCTCCGCGAGAGCATCATCCTCGGCTACAACGTCTTCGATCACCTGGCCGCGCGCGATCTGAAGACCGGCAAGGTAGGGCCGAGCCTCGCCGTTTCGTGGAAGAACCTCGACGATACGACGTGGGAAGTGAAGCTCCGCCAGGGCGTGAAGTTCCACGACGGCTCGCCGTTCACGGCGCGGGACGTCAAGGCCAGCTTCGACCGGGTGCTGAACCCCGACAACAAGCTCACCGCCCGCGGCAACCACGCCAAGATCAAGAGCGTGGAGATCGTGGACGACCACACCGTGCGCTTCAAGACCGACGGCCCCTATCCGCTCTTCGTCGAGCGCATGACCGCCCTGGTGATGCAGTCCGAGAAGGTGATGAAGGAGAAGGGCCACGAGTGGATGCAGGAGAACCCGATCGGCACCGGGCCCTACAAGCTCGTGCGGTGGCAGAAGAAGCAGGAGCACGCGCTCATCCGCAATGAGGATTACTGGGGACCCAAGCCCGCCTACAAGTACGTGCGCATCCGCATCATCCCGGAGCAGGCCACGCAGATCGCCGAGCTCATCTCCGGCGGCGTGGACATCATCAAGGCGGTGCCGCCCGACCAGATGGACGTCATCAACAAGTCCGGTCAGGCCCGCATCACCACCTCGCCGATCCTTCGCACGGCGATGATCCAGCTCGACCAGGCCGGGCGCGCGGGTGCCAATCCGTTCCAGGATCGTCGTGTGCGGCTGGCGGCGAACCTGGCGGTCGACATCGACTCGATCATCAAGCACGTGCTGAACGGGCTCGGCGATCGGGTGGCGACCACCGTGAACCCGATGGCCTTCGGCTTCGACCCGGGCCTGAAGCCCTTCAAGCAGGACGTCGCGCAGGCCAAGAAGCTCCTGACGGACGCCGGCTATCCCGGCGGGTTCGAGGTCGGTTTCCTGCGCGGCCAGCCCATCGTGGAGCCCGGGGTCATCCAGACCTCCGACGCGATCGTGGCCGATCTGACCAAGGTCGGCATCCGGACCAAGGCACGCATGATCGGCGAGACCGGACCGCTCACCAACATGGTCCGTGACAGCAAGGCCGATCCGATGTTCGAGTGGTCGTGGGGCTACTACTCGATCTTCGACGCCGACGCGATCTTCTACGACGTGATGACGTGCAATCAGCCGTACAGCTACTACTGCAACAAGGCATTCGACGACCTCGTGCTGCAGGGCCGCTCGACGCTCGATCCCAAGCGGCGAGCGGACATCTACGCCCGGGCCCAGAAGCTCATCCACGACGACGCGGCCTACCTGTTCAAATGGGGGCTGCGCGGCGTGTGGGGCGTCAGCAACCGGGTGGACTACGAAGCGCCGCGCGACGAGGTCGACCGGATGTGGACCGTGACGCCGCGGAAGAAGTAGGCGCACCGGCGGGCCCGGGCCCGGGCTCCTCCCGGCCCGGCCGCCATCCCATGCGACGCTATATCGCCCGCCAGCTCGTCCAGCTCGTCGTCGTGATGTTCGGCATCTCGCTCCTCGCCTTCGCGATCCTGCACGTGCTGGGCGACCCCGTGCTGCTGCTCCTGCCGCAGAATGCGGGCAAGGAAGAGTTCGAGCGCTACCGCCACCTGCTCGGCCTCGACCGGCCGATGTACGTCCAGTACTGGAAGTTCGTCTCGCGCGCGGTCCTGGGCGACTTCGGCAAGTCGTGGTACGCCGACACACCGGCCTTCAAGCTGGTGCTCGAGCGAATGCCGCCCACGATCTATCTCACCCTGGCCGGCCTGGTCGTCGGGATGGTGATCGCGCTGCCGCTCGGCACGATCGCCGCGCTCCGGCGACATTCGTGGGTGGACAGCCTCTGCACCGCCGTGGCGGTGGCCGGCCAGGCGGCGCCCATCTTCTGGCTCGGCATCATGCTCATCATTGTCTTCTCGGTGCGGCTCCGGCTCCTGCCGGCGTCGGGGTACGGCACCTGGCAGAACTTCCTGATGCCCGCATTCTGCCTCGGCGCGGCGCTCGCGCCCATCACCATGCGCCTGGTGCGCTCCGGCGTGATCGAGGTGATGAACATGGAGTTCATCAAGACCGCCCGTGCCAAGGGGCTCGCCGAGGGGCGGGTGGTCGTGAAGCACGCGTTCCGCAACGCGTGCATCCCCGTGATCACCGTGCTGGGCCTGCAGTTCGGCCAGCTCCTGGGCGGCGCCATCATCACCGAGACGGTTTTCGCGTGGCCGGGCGTGGCCACGCTCACGGTCGAGTCGATCCGCAACCAAGACTTCCCGGTGGTCCAGTGCGCCGTGGTCCTCCTGGCGCTGCTCATCGTCGGGGTGAACCTGCTCGTCGACCTGGTCGTCGGGTTCATCGATCCGCGGATCCGCGCCGCCTGACGATGCGATGAGCACACCGACGCGCATCGAGCTCAGCGAGGTCGTCGCGGCTCGTCCCGGTGGGGACACGCCGCGCCTGGCGACGTGGCGCCGCCTGGCGCGGCTGCGCTGGGGCGTGGGCGCCGCCGGCGTGCTCCTGCTCATCATCGCCATCGCGGTCTTGGCGCCGCTGATCGCGCCCCACGATCCGCTGGCGGTCGACATCCGGCACCGGCTGTCTCCGCCGGCGTGGATGGAGCACGGCACCGCCGAGCACCTGCTCGGCACCGACCAGGTCGGGCGCGACCTGCTGGCGCGCATGATCTACGGCGGGCGCGTCTCGCTGGTGGTGGGGGTCGCCTCCGTGATCATCTCGGCCACGATCGGCGTGCTGCTCGGGCTCGGCGCCGGCTACTTCGGCGGCAACACCGACTGGACGATCATGACCGTCATCAACGTGATGCTGACGTTTCCGTTCGTGCTCCTGGCGCTGGCGGTCATCGCGGTGCTCGGGCCGAGCCTGCCCAACATGATTTTCGTGCTCGGCGTGGCCGGCTGGCCGATCTACGCGCGCGTCGTGCGCGCCGAAACACTCGCCATCCGCGAGCGCGAGTTCGTGACGGCCGGCCGCGCGCTCGGCATGAGCCACCTGCGAATCATCTTCCGTCAGATCGCGCCCAACCTCGTGTCGACCATCGTGGTAATCGCGACCTTGCAGGTGGCCCAGGTGATCATCCTGGAGTCGTTCCTGTCGTTCCTGGGTCTCGGCGTGCAGCCGCCCACGCCCGCGTGGGGCAACATGCTCGGCGAGGGGCGTCTCTACATGCTCAACTCCTGGTGGATCGCCACGTTTCCCGGCCTGGCGATTTTCCTCACCACGCTCGTGATCAACCTGATGGGCAACGCGCTCCGGGACTGGCTCGATCCTCATCTGAAGGAATAGAACGGGAGTCATCATGGCCGCTCAACCCCACGTGTACGTGATCCAGGGCCGCACCCAGCAGGACTATTCGGACTGCCAGGCCGCGCTGGCCGCCGTGCCGGCGCGCATGACGATCTTGCCCTTTCTCGTCACCGAGGACGAGGTGATCGCGAAGACGCGCGACGCCGACGCGATCGTGGTCGTCTACTCGCCGATCACCCGCTCGGTGATGAGCGCGCTGGAAGGACTGAAGACCGTGGTGCGGACAGGTGTCGGCTACGACGTCATCGACGTGCCGGCCGCCAC
>JBKPCO010000229.1:0-13362 GCA_046727415.1 Candidatus Methylomirabilota bacterium | reverse complement strand
CACCACGACCAGGTCGGTCCCGGCGAAGGCCGAGGCCGCGTCGTCGCCGCCGCCGAGCAGGCGCACGCCCAGGTCGGCGAGGCCGGTCGCCTCCCGGCCGAGCGCGGCGACGGGCTTCGCGTCGAGCCCGGTGACGTCGGCGCCCGCGGTACGCAGGAGCCGCGCCGCCGCGACGCCACTCTTGCCGAGCCCGACCACGGTGACGCGCCGGCCGGCGAGCGAGTTCAGATAGGCCCGACCTCGGGTGACCGTCTCCACCTCCTCGAGCGAGCTCATGCGCGCCTCATCGGAGCTTGAGGGTCGTGAGCGCCAGCAGAGCGAGGGCGAACGACACGATCCAGAAGCGGACGACGATCTTCGGCTCGGACCAGCCCGAGAGCTCGTAGTGATGGTGTAGCGGCGCCATCCGGAACACGCGGCGGCCGGTGAGCTTGAAGCTCGCGACCTGGATGATCACCGAGACCGCCTCGACCACGTAGAGGCCGCCGATCAGCGGCAAGAGCAATTCGGCTTTCGTGAGCACCGCCAGCGTGCCGATGGCGCCGCCGAGGGCCAGCGAGCCCGCGTCGCCCATGAAAATCTCGGCCGGATGGCAGTTGAACCAGAGAAACCCGATCGCAGCGCCGATCAGCGCCCCGCAGAACACGGTCAGCTCGCCAGCGCCGCGCACGTTGAGAATCTTGAGATAGTCGGCGGCGCGGAAGTTGCCCGTGAGGTACGCGATCACCCCGAACGCGGCGCCGGCCATGATGACCGGGCCCACCGCCAGCCCGTCGAGCCCGTCCGTCAAATTCACGGCGTTCGAGGCCCCGACGATGACCAGCAGCGCGAACGGGATCCAAAGCCAGCCCAGGTTGAAGAGCCAGCCCTTGAAGAAGGGAATCGCCAGCACCGGAAGCCAGGCGCTGGGCGGCTGCCAGTAGACGAGCTGCAGCACGGCAAGGGCCACCACAACCTGCGCCCCGAACTTCACGCGGCTCTGTAGGCCCTTCCGCGTGCGCAGCTTGGTCATGTCGTCCCAGACCCCGATGAGCCCGAAGCCGGCGGTCGCCAGGATCACCACCCACACGTAACGGTTCGCGAGATTCGCCCACAGGAGCGTCGTCGCGAGGATCGCGGTCAGGATGACGATCCCGCCCATCGTCGGCGTGCCCTTCTTGGTGCGATGCCGCTCGGGCGTGTCCTCGCGGATCGTCTCCCCGCCGTGCTGCGCCACGCGGAGGCGCCGAATCAGCCAGGGGCCGACCAGGAGCGAGATGATGAAGGCCGAGATCAGCGCCATGAAGGACCGGAACGTCAGGTAGCGGAAGACGTTGAAAATGATGTGGTCCTTGGCCAGCGGGACGAGGAAGTAGTAGAGCATCCGGCTCCCTCATCGGGCCAGGCGCGCCACCAGGGCGTCCACGACCCGCTCCATGCGCATGCCCCGCGAGCCCTTGACCAGCACGACGTCGCCGGGGGCCACTCCCTTGAGCAGGTGGGCGACGGTGTCCTCGAACGTCGTGGCATGGCGGGCCGCCGCGAGACCCGCCGCACGCGCCGCGTCGACGGCCAGCCGGGCCAGCCGCCCCACGCCGACGAATTCGTCAGCGCCAGCCGCCGCCACCGCCCGGCCCATCTCCTGGTGCGCCTCCTCGGCGATCGCGCCGAGCTCCAACATATCTCCCAGGACTACCACGAGACGGCCCGACCGTGCCGCGGCCCTCCGGGCCGCGGCGGTCTCGAGCGCCGAGCGCACCGACACCGGGTTGGCGTTGTACGTATCGTCGAGAACCCGCACGCCGCCGGCATCGCGCCAGATGCAGCGCCCGGACACCGGCCGTGCCTCGGCGAGGCCGCGGGCGATCTCCTCGAGCGGCCAGCCCAGCGCCACGCCCACAGACGCGGCGGCGAGACCGTTCGTCACGTTGTGGCGCCCAGCGAAGGCCAGCTTCACCGGCGTCAGCACCCCGCCGCTCTCGATCGTGAAGGCGAGCGAGTCGCCGTCTTCCACGAAGTCCCCGGTCGCCCGCACGTCGGCGCCGGCGGCCCGACCGTACGTGATGACAGGAGCCCGGCTGTCGCGCGCCATGCCCGCCACCCGCGGGTCGTCGGCGTTGAGCACCGCGCGGCCGTCGGGGGCGAGGGCGCGCACGAGCGATGCCTTCTCGCTGCGAACGCCTTCGAGGGAGCCGAGGAACTCGGTGTGCGCGTGCGCGACCGTCGTGACGACGGCGATGGTCGGCCGCGCCAGCGCGGCCAGCGAGGCGATCTCGCCCGGATGCGAGCTGCCGAGCTCGAGGACGACCGCCTGGTGCTCGGGAGTGAGGCGCAGGAGCGTCAGCGGAAGCCCCCACTGGTTGTTGAAGCTGCCGCCGGGCTTCAGCACGTTCCAGCGCACGCCCAGCACGCCTGCGATGAGCTCTTTGGTCGTGGTCTTACCATTGGAGCCGGTCACCGCGACGACCGGAATGGAGAACCGCGCGCGGTGGAACGCCGCCAGCGCGCCGAGGGCGCGCGTGGTGTCCTCGACGAGGACGAGCGGCACGTTGGCCGGCACGTCGTCGTGGAGCGTGTCCACCACCAGGCATGCGGCGCCGCGCGACGCGGCCTCGGCAAGGAACGCGTGGCCATCGAGACGGTTGCCGCGGATGGCGAAGAAGGCCTCGCCGACACCGAGCGAGCGGGAGTCGACCGACACCCCGCCGATCGGGACGCCGAGGTCACCGGCGACCAGAGCGCCCTGGCTGGCGCGAACGATGTCCTGCACGGTGAATGGCGGCACGTGCGCTCCTAGCCCCTGGCCTTCGACAGGATCTGTCGCGCGACCTCGCGGTCGTCGAACGGCAGCACCTCGGCGCCGACGATCTGATAGGTCTCGTGACCCTTCCCGGCGATGACGACGGTGTCGCCGGCCTCGGCCCACCCGAGCGCGCCGCGGATCGCCGCGCCCCGATCGGATTCGGCGACATAGCGGCTCGCCGCCGCGCCGGTCCGGCGCATGCCGGCCAACACCTCGTCGATGATCGCTTCCGGACGCTCGGATCGCGGATTGTCGGAGGTCACCCACACGAGGTCGCCGAGCCGCGCGGCGATCTCGCCCATGATCGGCCGCTTGGTCCGATCGCGATCACCGCCACAGCCGAAGACCACGCCGAGCCGGCCGCGCGTGAGCTTGCGCGCGGTCGTCAGGACGCGCTCGAGGGCATCGGGCGTGTGGGCGTAGTCGACGACCACCAGGAACGGCTGGCCGGCCCGCACCTGCTCGAAGCGGCCCGGCACGGTTCCGACCGCCGCGAGCGCCTCGGCAATGGCGGGCGGCTCGAGCCCGAGTGCGAGTCCGGTCGCCACGGCCCCGAGCAGGTTCATTACGTTGTGCTCGCCGATGAGCGGCGACGTGAGTCCCAGGCGCCCGCGCGGCGTCTCGACCGTCATCCGGATCCCGTCGATCGACGAGACGTGCTCGACGGCCCGCACGCGCGCCGCCGGCCCGAGGCCGAAGGGCAGGACGGCCACGTCGAGCCCTTGCGCCATGGTCGCACCGGCCGGATCGTCGGCGTTCACGACCGCGGTGCGAACGGGCTTGGGCGATTCGGCCAGGAGCTCGAACAGCCGGCGCTTGGCGAGCCGATAGTTCTCGAGCGTGCCGTGAAAGTCGAGATGATCCTGCGTGAGGTTCGTAAACACCGCCACGTCGAAGGCGAGGCCCTCGGCGCGGGCCAGTGAGAGCGCGTGCGACGAGACTTCCATGGCGACCCCACGCACGCCGCTATCGCGCATCTGCGCGAGCATCGCTTGTAGGTCGAGGGCCTCCGGCGTCGTCTGGCTGGCCGGCCGCGTCTCGTTGCCGAGCACGTACTGGATCGTCCCGATCACGCCGGTGGCGACGCCGCGCGCGCGCAGCAGTGCTTCGACCAGATAGGACGTCGTCGTCTTACCGTTGGTGCCGGTGATGCCGACCAGCGTGAGCTGGCGCGAGGGGTGGCCGTAGAACGCGCCCGCGAGCCGGGCCAGCGACACGCGGACCGATGGCACCAGCACCTGGGCCACCGAGAGCCCGGCGACCGGGTCGCCCTCGGTCACGACGACCGTCGCGCCCCGCCCCACCGCCTCCGGGATAAAGCGCCGCCCGTCCTGCTTGAACCCGGGGACCGCAACGAAGCAGCCGCCCGGCTCGACGCGGCGCGAGTCACCGGCGATGGACGAGACGGATCGCGGCGGGTCGCCGATCACCCGCTTCTCCGGGAGCGCCGCGAGCAACTCGCTCATGGCCGTGCCCTGCCCTGCCATCTCACCGCTCACCTCGATTACACGATGCCTCGGCGCGGGCGCTCTCGCCAAGCCGGTCGACGCGCCGCGCCTCGCACGGCGACCCGGCCCCGGCCGCCGGCGTGAGCGTCAGGCGGGCGACGGCACCCGGCTCGACGGGCTCGCCGGCCGCGGGCATCTGCCGGACGATACGACCCTGCCCTGCCAGCCGGACCTCGACCTGGAGGGGCTCGAGAGCTCCGAGCGCCTGGCGCAGCGTCTTGCCGGTGAGATCCGGCATGCGCTTCGTACCGTCGGCGTCCACCGGCTCCGCCGCCGTGCTCGCCAGCCTCACGCGGGGGGCGATCACCTCGGGGCCGGTCACGATCTGGAGAGGCTGAACGTCTCGCGGCGGCACCTCGAGGTAGCGGAGGATCTCGCGGCCGATCGCGTTGAAAACCGGCGCCGCGGCCTCACTGCCCCATTTCTCGTTCTTCGGCTCGTCGAGCATGACGAGCATGGCAAAGCGGGGATCGTCGGTCGGCGCGAAGCCCACGAACGACAGCACGCCCGGCGCCCGCGAGTAGCGTCCCGTCGCCGGATCGAGCTTCTGCGCCGTGCCGGTCTTGCCGCCGACCGCGTATCCGGGGATGGCCGCGAAGTGCCCGGTGCCCGATTCCACAACCCGGACCAGGAGGCCCGTGAGGGTCCGCGCGGTCTCCGGCGAGATGACCTGGCGTACGGCCCGGGGCTCGAAGCGGCGCGCCTCGCGCCCATCTGGGTCGATCGTGGAGCGCACCAGCCGGGGCTGCATCAGCATGCCGTCGTTGGCGATGGCGCCGAAGGCCGCGACGAGCTGGAGCGCCGTGACCGAGATCTCCTGACCGATCGACATCGTCGGCAGCGACAGGAGCGACCAGCGCTGCGGGTCACGAAGCATCCCGCGGCTCTCGCCGGCCAGGCCGACGCCCGTCGTCGTCCCGAAGCCGAAGGCCTTCATGTACCGGTGATAGCGCTCGCGGCCGAGCGACAGGCCCACCTTGATCGACCCGACGTTCGACGAGTTCTGCAGCACCTCGGCGAATGTGAGCCAGCCGTACTTCTTCCAGTCGTGGATCGTCGTGCCGGCGAGGGTGATCGCTCCGTTCTCGCCGTTGATGCGGTCGTCCGGCTTCACGACGCCTTCCTCGAGCGCGGCGGCCGCCAGGATTGCCTTGAAGGTCGAGCCGGGCTCGAAGGGATCGGTCACGGCACGGTTGCGCCAGTAGTCCGCCGACGGCACGTCGAGGAAGGTATTCGGGTTGAACGTCGGGCGGATCGCCATGGCGAGGATGTCGCCGGTGCGCGGCTCGAGCACGACCGCCATCGCAGCCTTCGCGTGGGTCCGCCGGTAGGCGGCGTCGACCTCGCGCTCGGCGATGTACTGGATCGTGCTGTCGATCGTCAGCGCGACGCCGTGGCCGGGCTGGGGCGCCTGGAGCAAGTGCGGCGTGGCCACCTCGCGGCCGAGCGCGTCCCTTCCGGCAATCACCTTGCCCGACACGCCCGCAAGCTCCGTGTTGAAAGCTCGCTCGACCCCCTCGAGGCCGCCCTCGGCGCCCTCGAAGCCGACGACGTGCGCGGCCAGCTCGCGGTTGGGATAGAGCCGGAGCGACTCCGGCAGGAAGCCGAGCCCCGGCTCGCGGAGCGCCCTCACCTGCTCGGCCATCGTCGGCGGGAGCTTGCGGCGGAGCCACACGAAGGGCCTGGCGCTCGTCAGGGCGGCGTGCACCTCCCGCTCGGGCTGGCCGAGGACCGGCGCCAGTCGGGCGGCGACGCGCACCGGATCGCCGACACTCCGGGGCTGGACGAACAGCGACTCGGTCGCGGTCGATGTGGCGAGCGGGGCGCCGCGGCGGTCGAGGATGGGCCCGCGAAGGGCCGGAAGCACGACGGTGCGGGAGTACTGGCGCTCGGCGAGCGCGGTGAGCTCGCCGCGCTTGACGATCATCAGCCAGCCAAGCCGAGCCGTGAGGCCGCCGAACGCGAGTGCGAGAACCGCCGCGAGCAGCAGCACCCGCGTGCGGACGGCCGCGTCCCTCACTGGGCGGGCGGCCTCGACACCGGCAGGGACGCAGCGCGACGGCCGGCCGCGGCCAGACCCGTACCGCCGGCCATGTACTCCTTGGCCAGCCGGATCTGATCGCGCGCAGCCACCACCAGGCCGATCTGGCGCGCCTTCGACTCGATGCGGCTCGGCGACCGGAGCGTGGCCACCTCGATCTCGAGCTGTCGGATCCGGTCCTGAGCGCGTACGCGCTCGCTGCGGAGCGAGTCGAGTCGATACGCGAGGTGAACCTGCTCGATGCGTACGCCGACGACGGTGAGGGCGGCGGCCGCCAGCAGCGCCGAGGTGGCCAGGGCCACGACCAGAGAGCGGCGCACACGTCGGTCGGGTTCGCGATGAAGCCGCTGGTCCTTCTTCATGAGAGGCGCTCCAGCACGCGCAGCTTCGCGCTCCTAGCGCGAGGGTTCTCTCGCACCTCGTCGTCCGCGGGCTGTCGGGGCGACGGCTCGAGCTCGGCAAATCCGGCCGGCTCAAGAGCTCGGAACGTCTGCTTCACGATGCGATCTTCGCCCGAATGAAACGCGATGACACCCAACCGGCCACCTGCCGCCAGGAGCCGAGGCGCCTGAGCCAGGGCCTGGCGGAGAGCCCCTGGCTCGTCGTTGACCGCCATCCGGACAGCCTGGAACGTCTTCGTGGCGACGTGCAGCCGCCGCGGCCATGCCGCCCGGGGCACCGCGGCGCGGACTGCGGCGACGAGATCACCCGTTCGCTGGAGGGGCCGCCGGCGAACGATCGCCCGCGCGATCCGGCGCGCGTGAGGCTCCTCGCCGTATTCGAAGATGAGGCGCGCGAGCTCGGCCTCGGTGAGCCGGTTCAGCATAGCGGCCGCCTTCTCGCCGACCGAGGGGTCAAGGCGCATGTCGAGGGGCTCGTCGCCCTGGAACGAGAACCCTCGGCCCGACTGCTCGAGCTGCCAGGAAGACACCCCGAGGTCCAGGAGAATCGAGCGGGTGGTTTCGATGCCCGCGTCCGCGGCGGCCTGCTGAAGGTCGCGGAAGCTCGAGCGCTCCAGGCGGACCCGGTCGCCGAACGGGGCCAGGCGGGCGCCGGCCTGCGCGAGGGCGTCGCGGTCGACGTCGAGGCCCAGCAGACGTACCGAGGGGGCGCTGAGGCTCAGGATCGCCTCCGCATGACCGCCCATTCCCACCGTCCCATCGATCACCCATCCCTCGCTGCGCGGCCGCAGAAGAAACGCGACCTCGTCGACCAGCACCGGAACGTGAACCGCTACACTCCCTGGCTCGACAGCCTCTCGAACAGCGACGGGAGCCGCTCCGCCCGCGTCCGCTCGTACTCGTCGAACCGGCCGCGGTCCCACACCTCGAATCGCGGCAGCCCCCCGCCCACGAGCGTGACCTCCCTCTTGGAGAGCCCGGCCTGCTCGCGCGCGTCCGGCGGGATCAGGATCCGCCCCGCGGCATCCAGCGCGACGTCCTTCGCCCGCGAGATGTAGAGCCGGCCCAGCTCCTGCACCTCGGCGCTGAAGAACGACTGCTCGCGCAGTCTCGCCTCGATGCGCTGCCACTCCTCGAGCGGGTGCACCTCGAGGCAGTGCTCGTTGGGAACGACCACCAGCGCGCCGTCGTACTGGGCGAGGGCGTCCCGGAACTTGGCCGGCACGCTCAGGCGCCCCTTCGGGTCGATCGTGTGCTGATAGCGCCCCCTAAACATGAGCTCGCTCGACGAGACTCGTCCTCCACTTCATCCCACTTTGTCCCACTTGAGAGGCGACATTAGCGTTATCCCGAATGGCGTGTCAAGGGAAAAACTGACGATTTTTCAGGGAGATTAGGGCCAAGGCTGGCGCAGGCGACGGGTGGTGGGATCCATCCCACTTCGGCCCCCCGGATGGTGGTGCCGGGGGACCAGAACGGGGTGTGGCGGGTCGAGGGTTCTAGCGGATCCTGTCCGCTCGGTCGGGCCTCCCGGCCCCTAGCCGGCGAATCTCACCCGGCACGATCGTCACGGGCGAGTCGACGTCGGAGTCGATGTCACTCATAGGTAGCAAACAGACAATCGCCGAGCGCTCGCGTGTTCAGCGATTGCGCAGACGCGCGCGCGTCG
This sequence comes from Candidatus Methylomirabilota bacterium, assembly GCA_046727415.1. Classification (GTDB taxonomy): domain Bacteria; phylum Methylomirabilota; class Methylomirabilia; order Rokubacteriales; family CSP1-6; genus AR31. The sequence continues at coordinate 4,961 of JBKPCO010000229.1, read as the reverse complement.
AAAAGACCGTCACTGGCGCCCGCGGCACGTCGAAAACGCTCTCGGTCGCGAGCGTGATGACGACGGTGCGGACGTCGTCCGGCGTCGAGACGGGTCTGCCGAGCACGTCGAGATACTCGAGCGAGAAGCTCCGCACGCCGTCGATGATCGGCTGCGCGCCGCCGCCCGCGTCGCGGCGCAGCGTCTTCCCCGCAAGATGCCAGGTGATCGTCTCGCCCGCACCGTTGACGACGCCGTCTCCGTCGAGGTCGGAGTGCAGCACGATGCGCGTCGGCTCCGCGATCGAGACCGCAGCGAACGCCGCGGGCCGCCGACCGCGCCCCGCCGCTCTGATCTCTCCGGCCAGACGCTCGAGCGCGACGCGCCCGCTCTGCTGCGACTCGGCGCGGGAGGCGCCGATCGTGTAACCCTGGAGCCCTTCCTGGAGCACGGTGAGCACGGCGGCCGCCACGAGGCCGACAAGCGCCACGGCCACGAGCAAATCGGCGAGATGCATGCCAACAGCGTCGCGGTAGCTCGCCGACCCGTCAATGTCCAACGTGCGATACGCCACCTCGGGCGGCTGGACGCGCGGACAAGAACGACGGACGCGCGGGCATTCACACCGCGGTATCCCGCCCGTAGCGTGACTTCATGGACCACAGCATCGAGAAGGGAGAACACGGCCATGAGTGTCATCGCAGCTGAGCAGGTCACACGCGTCTCCTACCGCGAGGCGGGAACCGGCAACGCGGTCGTTTGCCTTCACGCGAGCGCGAGCTCGTCGGCCCAGTGGCGGCCGTTGATGGATCGTCTCGCCGGCCGCTTCCACACGCTCGCGGCCGATCTGTATGGCGCGGGCCGGAGCCCGGCGTGGCCGGGTGAGCGGCCGTTGTGGCTCGCCGACGAGGTGGCGCTGCTCGAGCCGGTGTTCGAGGCGGCGGGCCCGCGATTCCATCTGGTCGGCCACTCGTACGGCGGCGCCGTGGCGCTCCGGGCGGCGCTGGAAAATCCGGGCCGGGTCGAATCGCTCGTCTTGTTCGAGCCTGTGCTGTTCTCGCTACTGACCGCCGAGGACCCGAGGCATGCGGCGGCTCGGGAGATCGCCGCCGTCCGCGACGACACCATTGCGGCGGTGCGCGCCGGAAATCTGGACGCGTCCGGTGCCCGGTTCGTCGACTACTGGATGGGACCCGGCGCCTGGGCGCGCATGCCCCAGGCGCGACGCGAGACCATCGCCGACCAGATGCGGCAGGTGAAGGCCGAGTGGCACGCGGCGTACATGGAGCCGACTCCCCTGTCGGCGTTCGCGGCGCTCGACGTGCCGGTCCTGTTCCTCACCGGCGCCGAGTCGCCGCGCTCGTCGCGCGAGATTGCCCGGCTGCTCACGAAGACGCTGCCGCGAGTGACCGCCGTCGAGGTCAGCGGGGCGGGGCACATGGCGCCCCTCACGCATCCGGAGCGCGTCAACGCGTTGATCGAGCGCTTCCTCGACATCGTCAACACGTAACGAGACCGGCGCCGCCGGGACGCCTCGTCCCGCGCCTACGGCAGACGCACGACCGTCCAGCCGCGAATCTCGATCTCGCTGTCTTCCTGCGGGCGGGCGCGGCGACCGAAGCGGCGACGCTCCATCGCGGGCGGCGCCTCGTGTCGGCGGCGGCGCTTCACGACGCGCCGGTCGAGGATTACCTCGACGCCGCGCTCTTGACCGAGCAGCACACGCAACGAGTCGTAAAGCTCTCGACGGCCTTGCGACACGATGAACAGGAGCCGCTCCACGATCCCTCCTGTCAGTCCAGCGTCGGACGGTGGTGGGCCCACGGCCGGGCGCGCTCGAAGGCCGCGGAAGCCCGGAGCACCGTAACGTCGTCGAAGCGGCGGCCGACGATCTGCAGTCCGATCGGCAGCCTCTCCTTCGTGAAGCCGCACGGCACGGACGCGGCGGGCTGGCCCGTCATGTTGAACGGGTACGTGAACGGAATCCAGGCGTACGGCTCGACCGGCTTGCCGGCGATCTCCGTCGGGTTGTCCAGCCCCACGGGAAATGGCGGGCACGCGATCGTCGGCGTTAGCAGAAGATCGTACGTCTCGAAGAGTACCTTCGGGTGCGACCACCACGCGAGTCGATCGAACCACGCCTGCACGTACTTCGTCGGCGGGTTCTTGAGCGTCTGCTCGATCAGCCGGTAGAGCCCGGGCTCTATGTCGGCGCGGCGATCGAGGTACGGCGCCATGCGTGTCGCGATGCCGCCGCAGAAGAGCTCGCCCCACGCGTCGCGGGGCGACGGCCAGCGCAGCGCGACCTCCTCCAGGCGGCAGCCAAGCTCGCGAAAGGCGCGGGCCGCCTTCGCGCATACCGCGCGCACCTCCGGGTCGACCGCGTCGGCGAAGCCGAGGTCGCCGGCGTACGCGACGCGCAATCCCTTGAGGCTCCCGCGCAGCGCCTTCGCGTAATCCACCGGCAGGCCGGGCAGCGAGTACTGGTCGCGCTCGTCGGGACCGGCGCACACCGTCATCATCAGCGCGGCGTCTGCCACCGTGCGGGTGAGCGGGCCGATGTGCGAGAGGCTCCACGCGCCGCTCGTCGGGTACGTCGGGATGCGTCCGTAGGACGGCTTGTGGCCGAAGATCCCCGTGCACGAGGCCGGGATGCGGATCGAGCCGCCCCCGTCGGTACCGATGTGAAGCGGCCCCAGGCCGGCCGCCGCGGCCGCCGACGCGCCGCCGCTCGAGCCGCCCGGCGTGCGCTCGAGGTTCCAGGGATTGCGGGTGATCCCGAAGACCAGGTTGTGGGTGGCGCCGATCCAGCCGAAGGTCGGCGTGTTCGTCTTGCCGATCATGATGGCGCCCGCCGCCTTCATGCGCTCGACCATCGGCGCGTCTTCGGTGGGCACGTTGTCCCGATACAGCGGCGTGCCGAAGGTCGTCCGCACGCCGCGGGTGATGACGAGGTCCTTCACCGAGAACGGAACGCCGTGGAGCAGCCCGAGCCGCGCGGCGCGCCGCGTGAGCGCGCGCTCTGCGGCCTTCGCGTCGCGCCGGGCCTGCTCGCCGGTCAGCGTCACGAAGGCGTTGAGCTTTGGATTGACGGCCTCGATCCGCGCCAGCACCGCGTCGACTACGTCCACCGGCGACACCTTCTTCTTTCGGATCAGCCCCGCCAGCTCCGTCGCGGAGAGCCAGGCGAGTCTCGTGTCAGCCATCGGCCATCCTCCTGGGCGCGCGGATTCTCATCAGTGGCGGCTCTCGGCGCGGCTCAGCTTCCGCGCAGGCGTGGATCGAGGGTGTCGCGCAGTGCATCGCCGAGCAAGTTCGACGCGAACACCGCAAGGCTGATGGCAATGCCGGGGAAGAGCACGAGGTGCGGCGCCTTCTGGGCGTACTCGGCGGCCGAGACCGACAGCATGCGCCCCCACGAGGGATATGGCTCGGGGACGCCGAGCCCGAGGTACGACAGGGTTGCCTCGACCAGGATCGCGCTGCCGAGCTGGGCCGTGCACAGCACGATGAACGGCCCGATGGTGTTCGGCAAGATGTGGCGGAACGCGATGCGCATGTGGTTGATGCCGAGCGAGCGCGCGGCCTCGACGTACTGCATCTCGCGGATCGACAGGACGCTGGAGCGAATCACCCGGGCCGCCCGTGGAATGATCGGGATCGAGATGGCGATGACCACGTTGTGGAGCGCCGGGCCGAGCGCGGCCGACATGACGAGCGCCAGCACGAGCAGCGGGAGTCCCTGGAGGATGTCCAGGATCCGCTGGGTCACCAGGTCGGTCTTGCCGCCGGCGTAGCCGGACAGGAGCCCGATGATCCCGCCGAGCACGGAACCCAGGAGCGTCGAGGCGACGCCGACGACCAGCGAGACCCGCGCGCCGTGGACGATCCGCGAGTAGATGTCTCGGCCGAGATGGTCGGTGCCGAGCCAGTGCTCCGCGCTCGGCGCGCCGAGCGTGTAGGCCGCGTCGGTCGCGATCGGATCGTGGGTCTGCAGGAGATCCGCGAAGACTGCCGTCAGCAGCATCACCAGCATCAGCGCGCCGCCGGCGGCGCCGAGGGGCTTCTTGCGGACGAATCGCCAGAGCGCCGCGCCCGCGCCGCTGCGCGCGCGAGGGCGCCCGGGGATTGCGATCTCGGCCGGCCTAACGGCCATAGCGCACGCGGGGATCGAGAACGCCGTAGAGCATATCCACCGCCAGGTTGGACAGGATCACGACGATGGCGATGAACATGACGAGGTTCTGGACGACCGGATAGTCACGCCAGAGGATCGCCTGGACCAGGAAGCGCGCAACGCCCGGCAGGTTGAAGACGGTCTCGGTGACCACCAAGCCGCCGATGAGGAACGCGAATTCGATGCCGATGACGGTGACCACCGGGAGCATCGCGTTCTTGAGCGCGTGACGCCAGATGACGATGCGGCCGCGCTGGCCCTTGGCCCATGCGGTGCGAATGTAGTCCTCGCGCATCACCTCGAGGAGCGACGAGCGTGTAATACGCATGATCAAGGCCGACGATCGATAGCCGACGGCGAGCGCCGGCAGCAGGAACTGCACGGCGTGCAGCTTGAAGTTCTCGCGGAGCGGCACGTAGGTGAGCGGCGGAATCCACGCGAACCACGTGACCAGGCCGAGGATGATCACCATGCCGAGCCAGAACGAGGGCATCGCGAGCCCGGCGAGGCTGAACACGCGCAGCACGTAGTCGAGCGCCGTATCCTGGCGCACCGCGCTGACCACGCCGGTCGGCACGCCGATGACCACGGCGAACAGAATCGAGAGCGCCGCCAGCTCGAGCGTCACCGGCACCAGCGGCCGGATGATCTCCCATGCCGGCTGGTCGTACCGATAGGACTTGCCAAGATCACCGGTGAGGATCTGACGGAGCCAGTCGACGTACTGGACCCAGTACGGCCGGTCGATGCCGAGCTCCTTCATGATCGCCTGCTTCTCGGACGGGCTTACGTAGCCGGCGGTCGA
>JBKPCO010000228.1:0-14281 GCA_046727415.1 Candidatus Methylomirabilota bacterium | reverse complement strand
CATCCTGGGCCTCTATCCGCAGAAGGGCGCAATCCAGCCGGGCAGCGACGCGGACCTCGTGCTGATCGATCCCGCTGTCAGGAAGACGATCGCGCTGGCGGACCTGCACGCCGACGCGGACTACAGCATCTGGGAGGGCTTTGCCTGCCAGGGCTACCCGGTGACGACGATCCTGCGCGGCAAGGTCATCGTGGAGTTCGGCAAGCTGGTGGGCAGCTCGTCGGACGGCCGCTGGGTGGCGCGCCGGGTCGCGAGCGACGTTCTGGGCCGCCCGGCGGTGTGAACCATGGACGAGGGGCCGTCGAGGCAGCTCGCCTACGACTCCGTCCCCGCGCCGTAGTCCGCGTGAACTCCTCGGCGACGCCCTGCCGCTTGCGAGCTATGAGGAGCTCGCGCTCGGCTATCTCGCGGTCGTGCGCAAGGCAGACGGAGCGCTGATCGGACGCTGCGGCCTGACGGATATGGTGGTCGAATCCGCGCAGCCCGAGCACGGGATGCGCAGAGCATGGTTCGGGCGCGAACGGGCGCCCGCTGACATCGCGCTGACCTACGAGACGGAGCTCGGCTACACGTTGGACTCCGCCGCCTGGGGCCACGGTTTCGCGAGCAAGCGCAAAAGCCCCGCGATCACCGTGTGGTGGTCGCGGGCCTCGTGGTTCCGAAGCGTCGTCTTAGTAGTGGGTCAGGTTCGTCGCAGAGCGCGCGCGACCGGTGCCGCTGGGCGTCCCGTCGTCGTGGACCCCAGCCGGGTCGTGGTCGTCACGCGCGTGCTCCGGTGAGCTAGGTGGTCATGCTAGACACCGGCGGCGGTCCTGTCAAATCAGCTATCCTGACCGCCGTGATCGAGACCGCGCGACAGCGCGTGCTCGCGGCGATCGACCCGGCCGACCTGGTTGATCTCGCGAGTGCGCTCATCCGAATCCCGAGCTTCAAGACCGAGGAGACGCCGGTCGCACGCTTCCTCGAGAGGTTCTTCCGGGAGCGCGACTATCGCGTCGACGTCCAGGAGGTCGAGTCCGGGCGGCTCCAGACGATCGCCACGCTGCCCGGCACGGGTGGCGGCGCGAGCCTGATGCTGAACGGCCATACCGACATCAACGCGCTCACGCGGCGGTGGCGGCGCGATCCCTGGACGCCCAGCCTCGAGGGCGACCGGCTGTACGGTCACGGCGTCCAGAACATGAAGGGCGGTCTTGCGGCGATCATCACCGTGGCCGAGGCGATTCGCCTGTCCGGCGTCCGGCCCAAGGGCGACCTCGTGATCGCCTGCGTGGCGGGCGAGACGCAGGGCGGCGAGGGGACGCACCACCTCATGCAGAGCGGCCTCCGGACCGACGCCGCCGTCGTGGCGGAGCCGTTCGGCGCCGATCACCTCGTGACCGTGCACGCCGGCATCGTGCACATGGCCATCCACACGTACGGCGTCACCGGGCACATCGGCCGGCTCGAGGGCACGGTGAACGCCGTCCACAAGATGACGGCTGTGGTTGACGCGCTCCGGAGCGTGACGTTCCGCCACACGCCGCGCCCGGACCTGCCGGCCTTTCCGCGGCTCAACGTCGGCAGCGTCATCGGGGGCCGCGGCCACGACTACGTGCTGGTCGAGCCGCCGTACATCCCCGATCTCTGCACGGCGATCGTGGACGTGCACTTCGTGCCCGGGATGACCGTCGACGGGATCGTCGCCGATATCCGCCGGGTGCTGGACCCGCTGGCCGCGCGCGATCCCGAGCTGCGCTACGACATCGAGATCCCGCCGCCGGACTGGTTCCGGGGACGGCGGCGCCTGGTCATGGATCCGTTCGACATGCCCATCGACGCGCCGATCGTGCGGGCGGTGGCGGAGAGCTACCGCGCGGTGACGGGACGCGACCCGTCGAAGATCGGGACGGTGCTGCCGCACTCCTACTCGGCGGACGACACCTGTCATCTGTGGAAGGCGGGCATCCCGTGCCTGCTCTACGGGCCCGGGGTGGAGCGCGGCGGCCCCGACGGCGACGACAGCTGCGTGCTCGTGAGCGAGATGGTGACGGTGACGCGGGTGCTGGCGCTGACCGCACTCGATGTCTGCGACCGGACGCCGGGCGCCCTCGCGCTCGTCTCCTGAAACTCGACACTCCAGCAGATGTGGTATGTGTCCGACATGCGTCTCGGCCTGCGCCAGAAGCTCGTGCTCGGCGGTCTTGCCATCGTGGTGGTCGTGTCGTTCGGCTTCACGCTGCTGCAGCTCACGCTGACCAGGACGGCGCGGGCCGTGTTCTTGGCGCGCGAGGTGGCCGCGTCGATCGGCGATCGCAGGGAGCTCCAGAGCGGCGCGCGGCTCGAGCGGCAGAACCGGCAGATCAAGGAGGTCCGGAGGAGCGTGCTGTAGTTCGTCGCTCTCACTGGCCGACCGCGCCCTCCGTTGTGTTAGATAAACGGATCTCACTTCCCACCGTCATCCTGACCGAGTGCTGCCACGCCCGCTCGACTCCTTCGGCGCCGACAGTTTAGATGGCGCGATACGCGCCCTTGACAAGGGCTTCGTTGAATCTCTACGCTCGCCCACTCGGGAATGAGTGGGACGGCACCCTGGTCAGGGCGCAGGCCGGCGCGTCGGCTCGCGCGCGGGTCGGGCTGGTCGAGTCGCCCCGCGAGGAGCCGTATCGGACGGGAGCGGTATGAGCGCGCGGATACGACGGTCGTGGCTGGTCGTGCCGATATCCAAGCCGGAGGAGATTGCCCGGGCGGCGCGGTCGGCCGCCGACGTGATCGTGCTCGACCTGGTCGAGTTCGTAGCGGAAGAGGACAAGCCTGGGGCGCGGGGGCGCGTGGAGGCGGCGATCCGCACGGCTCAGGCAGGCGGCGCGGAGGTGTTCGCGCAGGTCGATCGCGAGCTATTTGTAGCTGACCTCCACGCCTGCGCGTGGCCGGGACTGACCGGGGTGATCGTCTCGCAGCTCGAGTCGGCGCAGCAGGTTGCGGACGTCGATGGGCTGCTGGCGGACCTAGAGGCGAAGCGAGGTATTCTCCCCGGGACGCTGGAGATCGTGGCCGGGCTGGAGACGGCGCGGGGGAACCAGGCTGCGTATGACATCGGGCGCGCCAGCGCGCGCATCTGGGGACTGACGCTGGGCCGCGCCGACCTCATCATGGACCTCCGCCCCGAGCCGTCCGGGGAGATCCACCTGATGCCGTATCTCATGCAACGGCTCATCGCCGTGGCCCGGGCGCTCGGCGCGATGGCCATCGGCGCCTGGTGGCGGGCACCGGCTCGTGGCTTGCTGGCGGGTCCGGACGACACCTATCAGGCGGCCCGCCGGGGTCGCGCGATCGGCTTCACGGGGTCGCCGTGCATCGACGTGCTCCAGGTGGAGCCCCTGAACCGCGGGTTCACGCCGGACGCCGCCGAGGTGGCGGCCGCCCAGGCGCTGATGACCGCGTATCGCGCCGCTGTCGCCCGGGGAGTCGCCGTCGTCGAGCAGGGCGACAGCCTTGTCGATCGCGGGTCGGTGACGCAGGCCCGTGCGCTTCTCGACCGCGCGGCGGCATGCGCGGCGCGCGATCGAGAGAAGGCGGAGATGGGCGCGCGCCCGCCGCTGGCCCGACCGTGACCTCGCTGGGAACGCGCTAATGGCCTGGCGTCAGGTGCGCCGGTCTGGGCTGACCATGCCCGTGGTCACGCGGCGCTTCATAGACCACGCCTGGCGCCGCGGGTGCGATTTCATCAATCTCGACCTGGAAGACTCGGTACCGCCGCACCTCAAGGCCCATGCCCGAAGCCTCATCAAGGGCGCCATCCCCGTCGTGCGGAAGGGCGGGGCCGAAGCGTTCACTCGCATCAATCACGACTACGTGCACGCCGACCTGGAGGCGATCGTGTGGCCGGGGCTCAGCAAGGTGAATTATCCCAAGGCCGAAAGTGCCGACGAGATCCGTCTCCTGGACGCGGTCTTAACGCGTCTCGAGCGCGAGCGGGGCATTCGCCCGGGCACAATCGAGATCGGCGCCAACATCGAAACCGCGAAGGGCGTAGCCGCCGCATACGAAATCGCCTCGGCGAGTTCGCGGGTCAGGGAGTTCGGCGGCGGGTCCGGCTACGACATGTCCCGCGATCTCGGAGTAGAGATGTTCGTCGGCTTCGAGCAATTCGCGTATGGCAAGGGCGAGCTGGAGCTGGTGGCCCGGGCCCTCGGCCTGCAGGTGCGCGCGGCACCTTTCGTGGCTAACACGACGGGCAGCGTCAGCGACGCGGACCGCGCCTTCCGTGAGGCGCAAGCCGCCCGCAAGTGTGGATTCCGGCTCGGCGGTGGGCTCAATCCCGCCGTGGTCGAGCCGCAGAACCGAGGCTTCACGCCGACCGCGGAGGACGTGGAGGATGCCCGGTGGGTCCTGGAACGGTATCGGGAGCTGACCGGGACCCCGGACACCTGGAAGGTGATCGACGGCCGAGTGATCGACGGCTACGAGGCCGCCCGGGCCCGTGACACCCTGGAGTGGGCAACGCTCTGCGCTGAGCGCGACCGAGAAAAGGCCGCAGCGGTCCTCCGTACCCGGACGGCGATGGCCGAGCCTGCATCGTGATGCCGATCCTCGTCCGTCGCTCCAACCTATTAGTGCCTATCACCGATACCGAGCGGGTCAACCGGGCCTGGCGGAGCGACGCAGACGCGGTCACGCTGGATCTGGAGGACGGTGTGGTCCAGACCCGCAAGGCGGAAGCGCGCGGGCTGGTCAAGGAGACCATTGCCCTGACGGCCATGGGCGGGGCCGAGGTCTTTGTGCGCGTGAACGCGGCCCTGCTCCACGCCGACCTCGACGCGTCCGTGTGGCCGGGTCTCCGCGGGATCGTGCTGCCGCGCGTCGAGTCGGCAGCCGACGTGGCGGAGGCGACGGAACAGACGACGGCGCTCGAACGTCGTCGTGGCCTAGATGTGGGCGCGCTGGAGCTGATCGTGCTGCTCGAAACCGCCCGTGCGGTATGGGATATCCGGTCAATCATCACGGCGAGCCCGCGCATCACACAGGTAGGGCTCGACGAGAGCGACCTCGCCGGGGATCTCGGCATCACGCCGCTGCCCGAGCACGATCCGTTCGTCTATGCTCGCGGCCGGCTGGTCGTCGAGGCCACGGCCGCCCGTGTGCAACCGATCGGCATCACCTACCCGCTGGGTATCCACCCGCGTCGCCTCCCTGCGGCGGAAGTTCACCGGATGGCCACAGACGCGAGGAACCTCGGCATGAAGGGCGTGCTCTGTCCGGATCCGAGCTGGGTCGCGCCGGTCAACGACGCCTTCACGCCTTCGGCGGATCTGGTGGCGCACCATAAGCGGGTGCGCGAGGTCTTCGCAAGCGCGGTCGCGGCGGGCACCGCGGCCGTCCCGCTGGACGGGCGCATGATCGATGTGCCCGTGGATGAATGGGCCAAGTTCGTGCTCGCCATGGCGGAAGCCTGCGACGCCCGCGATGCGCAGAAGCGCGCCGCCCATGGAGGCTCCTGAAAAGCCTGCAACCCCATGACGAGGCCGCCCTCGCTCCGTGGCAAGAACATCCAGATGCAGGTAGACTCCCGCGTGCAACGCGGTAGGCACGATCGCCCGAGAGAAAGGCAGCACGACTACGCGCCCGGCAACACCGCCAGGGCATCGACGGCCCTCACCCCGCGGCCCTCGGGCAAGACTATCAGCGGGTTGATGTCCAACTCTGTCAGATGGCCCTCGAGATGAACGGCCAGCCACGAGACCCGAACCAGTGTCTCTGCGAGAGCGGCCACGTCCGCCGGCGGGCGGCCCCGGAAGCCCCGGAGGAGCCGGGCTCCCTTGACCTCGGAGAGCATGGCCTGAGTCTCGGCTAGGGTTAGGGGACAGCGCCGGACGGCAACGTCGTCGTATACCTCCACCAGCACTCCGCCCGTCCCGAACAGTAAGATCGGTCCGAGCTGCGCGTCGTAGGAGACGCCCGCGATGACCTCGACCCCCTCCGCCACCATCTCTTGCACCAGGAGCCCGGAAATATTCGCGTCCGGGGAATGAGCGAGCACGCTCGCGATGATCTCGGTGTAGGCGCGGCGCACCTCCTCGGCGCCCTGCACACCCAGGCGAATGCCACCGGCCTCCGTCTTGTGCAGGATGTCGGGCGAGTCGATCTTCAGCGCCACCGGGTACCCGAGGCTCTCGGCGGCCTTGACCGCCTCCTCGGCAGATGACGCCGGAACTTCGCGCGTCACCGCCACACCCCAGGCCGCGATGAGCTGCTTGCACTCATGCTCGGACAGAGTCTTGCGGCCGGCGGCCCGAACCCGTGCGATGGCCTGGCGCTGCTCGGCCGAAGGCGCGGGAGCTTCGGCGAACCCGCCGGACAGGCGACGGTCACGCCAGGCGTAATAGTCGAGCAGGCGCCTGAGACCCCAGGCCAGTGTGTCCGGGGTATAAAACACGGGGATGTTGGCGCGCTTGAGCTTGGCGAGTCCTGCCGTGTCGCCGCGGCTTCCGGTCCACAGGAACGCTATGCCCTTTTCGGTGCGCTGGCGAAGGCTGATCACCTGCTCCGCCTGGGCGTCCACCCCGGCGCTCGCGATGACCAGCGTGCCGATCTGGGGCTCATCGATCAGATACTCCATGATCGATGGGAAGGACGAACTGTTGGCGAAGCCCGTGACATCCGCCGGATTGGCCGCCCAGCCGAATCCCTTGAGGATCCCGTCGATGCCATCGCGGGCGTGATCGCTGAGAGGCGGAAGATCGAGTCCGGCGACGCCGCACATGTCGGCTGTGAGGGAGCTCACCCCGCCCGAGTGCGACACGACGGCCACACCGGGATGCGCGGGCTTCCGGGTGTGGGCGAGGAGCTGGGAGACTTCCAAGAGCGCGTCGTAGTCGTGCACGCGGATGACCCCGTACTGCGCGAACACGGCGTCGTACAGCTTGTCGGCGCCGGTCAGCGCAGCCGTGTGAGATCGGGCCGCCCGCGCGCCCGCCTCGGAGCGGCCGATCTTGATCATCACCATGGGTTTGCCGCGCTCGGCCGCGAGCTTGGCAACCTCGAGGAACTTGCTCGCGTCTTTGAATCCCTCGACGAAGCCGGCGATCACCCGCGTCGCGTCGTCGTCGAGCAGGTAGCGCGCGAAGTCGGCGCAATCGAGGTCCGCCTCGTTACCCGTGGAGATGATGTAGCTGAACCCGACGCCAACGTCCGTGGCCCGCGCTAGGAACGGCCCGAACGCGGTGGCCCCGCTCTGGCAGACGAGACCCACCGGCCCGGTCAAGCCTCCCGCCCCGCGCGATGACGAGGTGGCCCAGATGTCGTCCTTGACATTGGCGAGGCCGAGGCAATTCGGCCCGCTCACGCGCAGTCCCGTCTCACGGGCGAAGACCCCCAGTCGCGTCTGCAGATCGCGTCGCGCGGGTTCCCCGCGTTCGGCGAACCCCGCAGAAATGACGATGGCCGATCCCGCTCCCTTGGCGTGACAGGCCGCCAGGACATCGAGCACCTGATGGTACGGAACGACGACCGCCACCAGATCGGGGCCTTCCGGCAGGTCGGCGACGGTCGGGTAGGATTTCACGCCCTGGATGGCGTCGTAGTTAGGGTTTACCGGATAGACGCGGACCCGATCTTGCGCCTTGAGCGCGGCGGCCAGGAACCGTCCCCCGTATTGCAATCGCGGCGTCGCCCCGACAACGGCGATGGACCGCGGGTTGAGCATCTTGTGGATCGCGTGCATCTGCGTAGCCGTCCAGATCTCCATGCGAGTCCCCACCCTTCCGAGAGGCCGAGAAAGGACTATAGCGGATCAGTGTCCTCGCCGGAGGACGAATGAAGCCGAGGAAGAGGATGGCCCGGCAGCGCCGAGCAAGTTCGCACTGGTCGACATGCAGCTGCGCTTACCTCGGCGACTTGCGAGCATTGAACTGGGACTCAGTTCCGGATTGCCGCGACCTCGGACTGCGGCATGGCCGGAACTGGATGCTGCCGATGGGTGTTCAATTAAGGTGTTCGCATCGGGAGTCTCGATGCTGGTGAGCGCGGCAGAGGTTCGCGCCCAAGAGTCCTTCGTCATGTGCCGTGCTATCGTGTGACCAGCCGATGAGATCTTCGGTGGATTGGCGCGACATCGTGCGCGACGTGGCATTCCACGCCGCCTTCGGCATGGCAGTCCTGGCCGGCTCCTCCTACGTCGCGCACGGTGCCGAGCCGACGGGGGCTTCGATCCTACAGCAGCTGCGCAGCCTCGCGAACACGGGCAGCGTGCTCTACATCGCCGCCCATCCCGACGACGAGAACACACAGGTCATCACCTATCTGGCGCGCGGCCGTGGATACCGGACCGCCTATCTCTCGCTTACCCGTGGCGACGGCGGACAGAACGTGCTCGGACCGCAACTCGGCGACGCGCTCGGCGTCGCGCGCACGCTGGAGCTGCTCGCTGCGCGTCGGGTGGACGGCGGGCGGCAGTACTTCACGCGCGCGAAGGACTTCGGCTATTCGAAGAATGCCGAGGAGACGTTGCGCGTCTGGGACCGGCAGGCCGTCCTCAGCGACATCGTGCGCGTGATCCGCGAGTTCCGCCCGGACGTGATCATCACCCGGTTTTCCCCGAAGGTCGCGCCTACGCACGGTCATCATACCGCGTCCGCCGTGCTCGCCGTCGAAGCCTTTCGACTCGCCGCCGATCCCGCGGCGTTTCCCGAGCAGCTCCGTGAGCTCAGGCCGTGGCAAGCGCGGCGCATCGTGCACAACGTCGGCGTGGGTGCCGCTGCGGCGAATCCGCCTGACGGCATGGCCGTGGCCGGCTCGCCCGCGAACCTGCCGGATGGTCCGGGCGTGGTCAAGATCGAGGTCGGCGGCCGCGATCCGGTATCGGGCGAGTCCTTCGCGTCGATCGCGGCGCGCAGCCGAGGCATGCACAAGACACAGGGCTTCGGCGTCGGCAACCCGCCCGTGAACGAGGGCTCGCGCCTCGAGCCTTTCGCGCTGCTCGAAGGGGACGCGCCGACGACGGATCTCTTCGACGGAGTGGACACGACGTGGAACCGCGTGCCCGGCGGCGCCGAGATCGCGCGGTCGATCGGCGATACCATCGCGAACTTCAACACACAGGACGCGCCTGCCGCCTTGCCCGCGCTGCTCGCGATCCGCCACCGGCTTGCCGCGTTCCCGGCGGACCCCTTGGTGAGTGACAAGCGCGAACAACTCGATCGGATCATCCAAGCGTGCGTCGGCCTCGAGGTGGACACCGTGGTAGATCGCGCCGAGGTCGTGCCCGGCGAAAGCATGAAACTGCGCCATCTGGTGGTCGTGCGCTCGCCCGTCCCGGTGCGCTGGGTGGCGATGCGGTACGTCGGCGCGCACCGCGCAATCAGCCCGGCCGTCGAGCTGCGCCCGAACCAGCCGGTTGTCCGCGAGGTCTCCCAGGTCGTACCGGCGACCACACCGCCGAGCCAACCGTACTGGCTGCGCACCGAGGGCACGCCTGGGATGTTCGACGTCGAAGATCCATCGCTCATCGGCCGCGCCGAGGACCTGCCCACGTTTCCGCTCGAATACGTCTTCGACGTCGGCGGCCAGACGCTGACGATCGCCGGCGAGCCGAGGCCGGCCGCCGACCCCGCCAAACCCGCGCTGCAGCGACGGCTGCAGGTCATCGCGCCGGTCTCGCTGCGTTTCCTCGCGAGCGTGCGGCTGTTCGCGCCCGGCGCTGCGCGGCCGGTGACGGTGGAGCTGACCGCGGCACGCGCGCGCGCCGGTACCGTTCGGCTCGACGCGCCGGCCGGCTGGACCGTGAGGCCCGCGTCGCAGCCTTTTCGACTTGCCGCCCCCGGTGCACGGGCGCGCTTCACGTTCACCGTCACCGCGCCCGCGCTGCTCGGCACGGCGCCCCTCGGTGCGAGCGTGGAGATCAACGGCGGGCGCTTCGATCAGGAGCGAGTCGAGGTTCGCTACGATCACCTGCCGCTTCAGATCTTGCAGCCGCCGGCACATGCCAGGGCGGTGGCGATCGAGCTAGCGACGCGCGGCCGTCACGTCGGCTACCTGCCGGGCGCCGGCGACGACGTGGCGGCGGCGCTGGAGCAGATGGGGTACGAGATCACGTGGCTCACCGGCGCCGATCTCACGCCGGATCAACTGAGCAGGGTCGACACGGTGGTCATCGGTATCCGCGCCTTCAACGTGAGAACAGATCTCACCGAGCGCCTTCCGGCACTGTTTGCCTATGTCGAGGCGGGCGGCACGGTCATCGCGCAGTACAACACGCTGGACCACCTGCGCGAGGGCTGGCTCGCACCATTCCAGTTACGGCTCTCGCGCGACCGCGTGACCGACGAGCACGCGCCGGTCACCATCCTGGCGCCCGACCACCCCGTGCTCACAACGCCGAATCGCATCACCGCGGCGGACTTCGAGGGCTGGGTGCAGGAGCGCGGCCTATACTTCCCCGCTCAGTGGGACCAGCGCTTCACGACCATCGTCGCGTCCGGCGACCCCGGCGAGACGCCGCTCACGAGCGGCGTCCTCGTGGCGCGGCACGGCAAGGGTTACTTCGTCTACACGAGCCTGGCGTGGTTCCGTCAGCTCCCCGAAGCGGTCCCGGGCGCGTATCGGCTGTTCGCGAACCTCGTCTCGCTCGGCAAGTGACGCGCGCGCGCCGCCCCGACGAGCGCGCCGAGGCCGAGCCACCCGATGTCCCCGGCTTCCGCACGTGGCGCGGCATCTATCTGTTTGTCTTCGGGTGGTTCGTCCTGGTGGTCGTCATGCTGACGGTGTTCACGGGAATCTTCTCGTGAACGTCGCCGACTGGATCGTGCTGCTCGGGACGATCGTGGGCATCGCCGCGTATGGCTTTTGGCGCACACGCCACGTCCGGAGCCTCAATACGTACCTGCGCGGCAGCACGTCGGCCGGCTGGGGCACGATCGGCCTCAGTGTGATGGCCACGCAGGCCAGCGCGATCACCTTCCTCTCGATCCCCGGCCAGGGTTTCGAGAGTGGCATCGGCTTCGTGCAGAACTACTTCGGCCTGCCACTCGCGCTCATCATCGTGTGCGCCGTGTTCCTGCCCATGTACCGGCGGCTCAACGTGTACACGGCCTATGAGTTCCTTGGCCAGCGGTTCGACAAGAAGACGCGCTTACTCGGCGCTGGCCTTTTCCTCTTGCAACGTGGCCTCGCCGCAGGTGTCACAATCTACGCGCCCGCGATCATCCTTTCCACGGTACTCGGCTGGCGGCTCGACCTCGTCATCGTGTTCACAGGCCTGCTCGTGATCGTCTACACCGTGACGGGCGGCAGCGAGGCCGTCGCCTTGACCCACAAGTGGCAGATGACGATGATCTCGGCAGGGATGGTGACGGCGCTCGTCGTGCTGCTGCTCCGCCTGCCGGAAGGCCTCGGCTTCACGGATGCCGCACATGTCGCCGGCGCGCTGGGCAAGCTGCAGGCGGTGGATTTCTCACTCGACCCGAGCCGCCGCTACACGGTGTGGACCGGCGTGTTCGGCGGGTTGTTCCTGTCGCTCTCGTACTTCGGCACCGACCAGTCGCAGGTCCAACGCTATATCGGCGGCGCCTCGCTTCGTGAGGGTCGCCTGGGGCTGATGTTCAACGCCGTGCTGAAGATCCCAATGCAGTTCGTCATTCTGTTGATCGGCGCGCTCCTGTTCGTCTTCTACCAGTTCACAGCGCACCCGGTGTTCTTCAACCAGGCCGAGTGGCGCCGCCACGCAGACGACGGGCGGTTCGTCGCACTCGAGCTCCAGCACGCCGACGCCCTGGCGCAAAGCCAATCCGCGATCCGAGCATGGCTCCAGGCTCGCACGTCGGACGACGCCGCGCGCGAGGCGAGCGCACGCGCCACCATGGTTGCCGCCAACAATCGCGCTGCCGCGGTCCGCGCCGAGGCCCGCGCTGCCCTGGCGGCCGCCGACCCGCGTACCAAGACGAAAGACTCCGACTACGTCTTCATCACGTTCATCCTCACGCAGCTTCCTCACGGCACGATCGGTCTCCTGGTGGCGGTGATGTTCGCCGCCGCGCTGCAGTCAAAAGCCGCCGAGCTCGCCGCGCTCGGCACCACGACGACGATCGACTTCTGGCGGCACTTCCACCCGCTCGCCGCGGCCGACGAGGGTCGCAACGTGCGCGTGGCGCGACGCTTCACTGCAATGTGGGGTCTCTTCGCGGTGGCGTTCGCGCTCTTCGCTGGATTCGCGGAGAATCTCATCGAAGCCATCAACATCCTCGGCTCGATCTTCTACGGTGTCCTGCTCGGCCTGTTCCTGGTAGCGTTTTTCCTCCGGCGCGTTGGTGGCAGCGCGGTCTTCTTCGCGGCCCTGGCTTCGGAGGGCCTCGTGATCGTGATGTACCTCTCGCTCAACATTGGGTACCTCTGGTACAACATCATCGGCTGCGGCGCGTGCGTCGCATTCAGCGTGGTCCTGCAGGCGGTCTTGCCGCCACGCCTGCGTGCTCACAAGGGTCGTCCGGTATGAGTGGGGAGCCGGTCATCGCGTTCGGCCAGCAGCCCTGCGGCTTCTTCCCGCGTCGCTTCCTGGTGGCGAAGATCCGAACGGCGCGACGGCTGCAGGCCCAGATCGGTGGGCGGGTGGTGTATTTCTGCCACGACAGCGACCACGACCCCCGCGAGACGCGCACGATCCTGCGCCATCGAGTGACGGGTGAGCCGGCGCACCTGAACTTCGCGGTGGTCAGCAAGTTCCAGCGCAAATTCTCCCCGCTCTACGCCAAGTGCATCAACGCCGACTGGCACGCCCGGACGCTCGGGCAGCTCCCGAACTACGTGGACCGGCCGATCATCGACCTGTTTCGCCGGACGTCGGCGAAGACGGTGGCGGACTTCTGCCTCAAGATGTACCTCGGGATGGGACTGCTGGACGGCCTGGACGTGGTGACCTCGAGCGATCCGGCGGTGCGTCGCCGCGCGTGCGACGTGGAGGACTTCTACGTGGATGTACCCTACGCGGGCGAGATCGTCCGGGCTCGCGCGCGGGCCGGCCGGTTATACCTCCACGAAGGCGGCGACTCGTTCATCGCCGTGGCGACCGCATCCGGCTTCGGAAAGGAACAGATCAGCCCGACGCGGGACACGCGGCTCCGGTGGATGCAGTCGGTGATCCACTGCACGCACTACGTGACTGGCGCGAGCGAGCAGGCGTATCTTCGACGGGAGGACGCGCCCGAGATCGCGTACGTGCGGCGGGAGGACATCGAGCACTCGGACGAAGCATTCACGGAGCTGACCGGCTGACATGCCTGTGAACACCTTACGCGTCGGTATCACATGCTACCCGTCGGTCGGCGGGAGCGGAGTGCTGGCGACGGCCCTCGGCGAGGAGCTGGCCGCGCGCGGGCACGACGTGCACTTCATCGCCTACGAGCGTCCGTTCCGCCTGCCCTCCGATGCGCCACGCTTGCACTTCCATCCGGTCGCGATCAACGAGTACGGACTGTTCCGGTATCCCGACTATACCTTGCCGCTCTCCGTGCGCATGGCCGAGGTGAGCCGCGAGCATCGTCTCGACGTGCTCCACGTCCACTATGCCGTGCCCCACGCCACCGCTGCGGTTCTCGCGCGCGCGATGCTGCCGCCGGCTCACCAGCCCCGCGTCGTCACGACACTGCACGGCACCGATACGACACTGCTCGGCCACGATCCCGGGTACGCGCCGGCCATCAAGCACGCGCTGACCTCGTCGGATGCGGTCACCGCCGTATCCGAGTCGTTGAGGCGCGAGACCCGGCGCATTCTCGACTTCGACGGGCCGATCGAGGTCATCCACAACTTCTTTGCGCCGCGGCAGCCCAGCCGCCCGCCCGAGGTTGTCCGCGGCGAGCTCGGTCTCGGCGATGAAATCCTCGCGGTGCACTCGTCCAACCTGCGCCCCGGCAAACGCGTCGACCTCCTGCTGGAGACCGTCGCGCGTGTGCAGCCGTCCGTGGCATTCAGGCTCCTCATCCTCGCCGGCGAGGCCTTCGCGCCGTTCGTGGCCGACATACGGCGCCTCGGGCTCACCGAGCGTGTGATCGTTCGCGAGAAGGTCCACGCGATCGAGGATTATCTTCAAATCGCCGACGTCGGGCTCTACACCTCCGACGCCGAAAGCTTCTGCCTCAGCATTCTCGAAGCCATGTGCTTCGCCTGCCCGAGCGTCTCCACGCGCGTGGGCGGGATTCCCGAGGTCGTGGAGGACGGCGAGAGCGGCCTGCTCGTGTCGCCGGGCGACGTCGACGCGCTTGCCAAGGCGCTGGAGGGCCTCATCCACGACGCGCCGCGACGCCGCGCCCTC
>JBKPCO010000227.1:0-3268 GCA_046727415.1 Candidatus Methylomirabilota bacterium | reverse complement strand
GTGTCGTCCGGCGGGTTCACCGTGCGGCGGGCGTGCTTGGCCACGTGAACGAAGACCTTGCCGCCTATCGAGCGGCCGACCGCGGGCGCCAGCGTCTCGCCCATCGCGTCGAGCTTCGGCCGGACGCGGGCCCGGATCTCGCTCATGCGCGGCTTGAACCCGCTCACGTCGAAGACTTTGAAATCGCCCGCGACGAACGCTGGGGACGGCATCGATGCTCTCCTCGGTCAGGGGTCCACGACGTCGAGGACGTTACTATACGGGCTCCCCTCGCCGCTGTAAACGGACACGACGCGCGTGCGCACGACGATTCAGATCTGCGGGTCCTCGGTCGAGTTGATCCGGAGGTCCTCGACGTGCAGCGACGTCAGCAGTCGCCGTCCGGTCGGTGCTCCCATCGTCGACGAAGATGATGTCGCACGACAAGCCGCCGTCGAGCGCCGCCTTGAGCCGGCGGACCAGCTCGGGAATGTTGTCCTCTTCGTTGAGGACGGGAACGATCACCGACACGACGCCCGAGGCGCGCGGGAGTCATCTGAACGCCGCCAACCCTAGCGTGGCGGTTTCCGGGGTGTCAAGCGACGGACCACGCGTGGCCGCCGAGTCGCCGATGATACAATCGACGCGTGCAAGACCTCGCGCTCGTGACGGGCGGCGCCGGGTTCATCGGCTCGCATCTCGTGGAGCGTCTTCTCATGAACGGCACGCGCGTGCGCGTGCTCGACAATTTCTCGACCGGCGCACGCGCCAACCTGCCTTTCGCCGCCCGATACCGACGCCAGCTCGAGGTGGTTCGCGGAGACATCCGCAATCTCCCGACGGTACTGCTGGTGGCGCGCGGGGCCCGCGTCATCTTCCACCAGGCGGCGATGCGGTCGGTTCCGCGCTCAGTGAAGGACCCGCTGGGCGCCAACGAGAACAACGTGAACGGCACGCTCAACGTGCTCGAGGCGGCGCGCCGGTGCCGAGTCGCGCGCGTCGTCTATGCGTCGTCGTCGTCGGTCTACGGCGACCGACCCGATCTACCCAAGCGCGAGGATCAGCCGGTGGCGCCGCTGTCGCCGTACGCCGCCTCGAAGGCGGCCGGGGAGCAGTATGCGGCCATCTGGACCCGGCTCTACGGAGTCGAGACCGTCGGGCTGCGCTACTTCAACGTCTTCGGCCCGCGCCAGGACCCGAAATCGGAGTACGCCGCGGTGATTCCCCGCTTCATCCTCTGGGCGATTCGCGGCCGGTCGCTCGAGGTACACGGCGACGGCTCGCAGTCGCGCGACTTCACCTATATCGACAACGTCGTCGAGGCGAATCTGTTGGCCGCCACGGCGCCCGAGGCGGGCGGCGAGGTTTTCAACGTCGGCTGCGGCAGCCGCGTGAGCCTGCTCGAGATCATCGCGCGACTCGAGGCGCTCGTGGGCCGACCTCTGGAACGACAGCACACTCCCGTGCGCGCCGGCGACGTGCCGCACACGCTCGCGGACGTCTCGAAGGCGAAGCGACTCCTGGGCTATGCGCCGCTGGTCGACTTCGACGAGGGCTTCCGACGCACCGTTGAGTATTTCAAGTCCGCGCCCAAGAGCTAGAATGGCCGGTCTCGCGCTCGCGCTGGTGGCGCTGGCGCTCGGCCTCCTGGCCGCGCCGGCGGCGGCCGCCCCGCAAAACCTCGTTGTCCAGGTCACCGCGGAGCCGCCCGGGCTCGACCTGACGGCCACGCCGGCCACCGCGACCGCGGGAGTGATCTTCTACAACGTACAGGAGTGCCTGGTGAAGGTGGACCGCCACGGCAAGATCGTGCCGTGGCTGGCCGATCGCTGGCACACGACGGACGACCGTAACTACACCTTCTTCCTCAAGCGCGGCGTCCGGTTTCACAACGGCCGCGAGCTTCGCGCCGCCGACGTGAAGTACGTCTTCGACCGGGCGATGAACCCGGAGACGAAGCATCCCTATCCCGGCTACTACTCGGCGATCAGCGACATCATCGTGAAGGACGACTACACGGTCACCTTCACGCTGAAGAGCACGACCGCCAACTTCCTCCTGAACCTGGCCCGCCAGGGATCGGTTATCTACCCGCGCGAGGCCGTCGACACGCTCAAGAGCGAGCCGATCGGGACCGGCCCCTTCAAGCTCGGCGAGTGGGTGCGCGGCGACCGCATCGTGCTGGTGAGGAACCCCGACTACCACGTCAAGGGGCTGCCGAAGCTCGACCGCGTGACGTACCGGTTCATCGCCGACGCCAACGCGGCGCTGGCCGCCCTGAAGGCCGGCGACATCGACGTCTCGTTCTACGGTCTCGGGCCCGAGCACGTCCCGGAGCTCCAGAAGGATTCGCGGTTCCAGGTAATCGTCGGCGAGACGACGAACGACGTCATCCTGTCGATGAACAACTCGCGCAAGCCCTACACCGACGCGCGGGTGCGGCGCGCCGTCACGTACGGGATCAACAAGCCCGAGGTGGTGAAGGGCGCGATGTTCGGCCTCGGCCGCGTGCTCGGCACCAACGTCGATCCGCTCAACCCGTACTTCGTCGACATGGCGGGCGCCATGTCGTACGACCCGGCGAAGGCGAAGAAGCTCCTGGCCGAGGCGGGTTATCCCAACGGCTTCGAGGCGGTCCTGCGCGTGTCGCCGCAGTATCAGTACTCGGTACGCTCGGGCGAAGTCATCGCCGCCCAGCTCCAGAAGATTGGCGTCAAGGTCAAGATCGAGCAGATCGAGTGGAGTCAGTGGCTCTCACGCGTGTGGAAGGACGCCGAGTACGACCTGACGATCATCGGCCACGCGGAGTCGTGGGACATCGGCAACTACGCGAACCCGAAGTACTACTTTCGCTACGACAGCGCGGACTTCCAGAAGCTCTTCAAGGAATCGGAGACGACCATCGACGACCGGGCGCGGCGCGCGCTGTACGTGAAGATGCAGCAGAAGCTCGTGGAAGACGCGCCCGTCGTCTGGCTGTACATCTACCCGCGGCTGGCGGTGACGAAGAAGGGACTGCAGGGAGTCTGGAAGGATCTGCCGGCGCCGGTCACCGATCTCTCCGAGGTCGCGTGGGCGAAATAGCCCCAACGACCGCATAGGCCCGTGCGGCGGTACATCGCGAGGAGAGCCGCCGCGTTCGTCGCGACTCTGTTCTTCGTCTCCGCCCTGGTGTTTGTTGTGGTCCGCGTGCTCCCCGGCGATCCGGCGCTCGTCATCATCGGCCCCGAGGGAAGCCCGGAAGCGGCAGCGCGCCTGCGCGAGGCGCTGGGGCTGAATCGTCCGATCG
>JBKPCO010000226.1:0-4385 GCA_046727415.1 Candidatus Methylomirabilota bacterium | reverse complement strand
ACCGCAGCGCCGAGCGCGACGACCTCGTCGGGGTTGAGCTGACTATGCGGCGTCTTGCCGAAGAGCCCACCGACTCGACGGCGCACCACGGGGATCCGCGTCGAGCCGCCGACCAGAACCACCTCGTCGATGTCAGTCGGCGCCAGCCCGGCATCGGCCAGGGCCATGCGGCATGGGCGGAGCGTGGAGTCGACGAGCCTTGCGATGAGCTGCTCGAGCTCGCCCCGGGTGATCTCGCGGCGGTACGTGAAACCGTCGAACGGGATCGTCAGTACGGTCCGCTCGTCGAAGGAGAGCCGGATCTTGGCGGCCTCGGCAGCGAGGCGGAGCTCCTGCATCGCCTCGGGGTCGCGTCCGAGGTACACGTCGTGCTTCTGGCGGATATCCTCGAGCAGCCACAGCACGATCTCGCGGTCGAAGTCGTCGCCGCCGAGATGGGTGTTGCCGTTCGTCGCCAGGACCTCGAACACTCCGTCCTTCACGCGCAGGATCGAGATGTCGAACGTGCCGCCGCCCAGGTCGTAGACGGCGATCACACCCTCCCGGATCTTCTGTAGCCCATAGGCGAGCGACGCCGCGGTCGGCTCGTTGACGATGCGGACCACGTCAAGTCCGGCGATGCGCCCGGCGTCCTTGGTCGCCTGCCGCTGGCTGTCGTTGAAGTACGCGGGCACGGTGATCACGGCCCTCTCGATCGGCTCGCCGAAGTGGGCCTCGGCGCGCTCTTTGAGGGACTTGAGCACGATCGCCGAGACCTCCGGTGGGGTGACCTCACGGTCGCGGACCTGAATCTTCACGATCCCCTCGCACGGCAGCACCTTGAAGGGGAAGTAACAGAGCTCGTCCTTCACGTCCTCGTAGCCGCGGCCCATCAGCCGCTTCACCGAGTACACCGTCGTGTCGGGACGGCGGACGAGCTGGCGCCTGGCCGCCGCGCCGACCAGCACGCCCTCGCTCGCGAACGAGACGATCGACGGCAAGAGCGCCTGGCCGTCCCGGTCCGGGATGACCCTCGGCAACCCGGTCTTCTCGTCGACGTAGGCGACTAGACTGTTGGTCGTCCCGAGATCAATGCCGACGATGCGAGACATGGCCCTCCCCGACTTCGCCGAGCGCTTCGTCGATGTCGTCGATCACGGTTCTGAGATACGCGCGTGTCGCCAGGGCCTCCTTGAAGGCGGCGAGCACAGCGGCCCGCTCCCCGGCGCCGGCACGATCCCACGCCTCGCTGAGCGGCCCGCGCAGCCGAGCTTCCCCGTCCCGGTAGCGCCCCATCAGCCGGTCCCGCTGGCCGGCGAGCGTGTCGCGCGAGGCCGCGTCGAGGCCGCCCGCTCGGGCGGCCTGCAGGGCTTCCTGGATCTCGAACATCTCCTCGAGCAGCTCCGGCGGCGCCTTCGGCTTCACCGCGGCGCCCTCCTTCGTGTCACGCCCTTCCTCGAGCCGCACCAGGTACTCGATGCGCGCGATCGGATCGCGCAGCGCCCGGTAGGCCGCGTTGAGCCGAGCCGAGGCTTCCAGGATCTCGGCCTGCCGCTCCGGCGGCGCGGCCTGATGGAAGTCCGGATGGCTCTGCCGCGAGAGCTCATAGAACTTCCGCTGGAGCTGGGCGAGGTCGATGCCCAGCCGCCGCGGTAGCCCGAATACCTCGAAATGATCCATGCGCTCCGCTCCCCA
Source organism: Candidatus Methylomirabilota bacterium (assembly GCA_046727415.1). Classification (GTDB taxonomy): domain Bacteria; phylum Methylomirabilota; class Methylomirabilia; order Rokubacteriales; family CSP1-6; genus AR31. Next base: position 2,711 of record JBKPCO010000226.1, on the reverse strand, counting down.
CCCTCAGAAATGGCAACGGGCCCTTCGCCGGGCCCGTTCCGTGGGGGTCGCGGACCCGGCTACGCCGAGAACGACGTGCCGCATCCACAGCTCGACTTCGCATTGGGGTTGACGAACGTGAAGCCACCCGTCAGCCCCTGCTGGACGTAGTCGAGCGTCGTGCCGTTGAGGTACAGGTAGCTCTTCTTGTCGACGACGACCTTGATGCCGTCCATCTCGAACTGCTTGTCGTGCGGCCCGATCTCGCTGTCGAACTCCAGGGCATACGACATCCCCGAGCATCCGCCGCCCTTCACACCCATGCGCAGGAAAACGGTGTCGGGCAGGTTCTGAGCCTGCTTCAGCTCCTTCACCTGCTTTGCCGCGGCTTCCGATAGTGCCAGCGCCATACGTGTCTTCCTTCCCCGATCGCTACGCCGGAGTCTTCTCGACGTCCGTACCCGCGTGCTTCTCGCGGTAGTCGGCCAGGGCGGCCTTGATGGCGTCCTCGGCCAGCACGGAGCAATGGATCTTCACCGGCGGCAGCTTCAGCTCGTTCACGATGTCCGTGTTCTTGATCTTCGCCGCCTCGTCGACCGTCTTGCCCTTGAGCCATTCGGTGGCCAGGCTCGACGACGCGATCGCGCTGCCGCAGCCGAAGGTCTTGAACTTCGCGTCCTCGATCACGCCGGTGTCGAGGTTGACCTTGATCTGGAGCTTCATCACGTCGCCGCACTCCGGCGCCCCGACGAGGCCCGTCCCCACGCCCGGCATATCCTTGGTGAAGGAGCCGACGTTGCGCGGGTTGTTGTAGTGATCGACGACCTTGTCGCTATAAGCCATGGCCCGCCCCCCTTACTCGGCCTTCCAGTGGATGGACTTCAGATCCACACCCTCTTTCGCCAGCTCGTAGAGCGGCGACATCTCTCGCAGCCGCTTGACCACCTCGATGGTCCGCGCGCCGACGTGCTCGACTTCCTCCTCGGTGGTGAACCGGTGCAGGCTGAACCGGATCGAGGAGTGCGCCAGCTCGGCGCTCGCCCCGAGCGCGCCGATGACGTAGGACGGCTCCAGCGTCGACGACGTACAGGCCGAGCCCGACGAGAGCGCGCTCTCCTTGTTGAGCCCCATCAGCACTGACTCGCCCTCGACGTACGCGAACGAGATGTTCAGGTTGTGCGGCAGCCGCCGCTCCGGATGCCCGTTCAAGTACGCCTCGTCGACGTTCGAGAGGATCTTGTCTTGCAGATGGTCGCGGAGCTTGGCCAGCCGCGCGCCCTCCTCGCCCATGACCTCTCCGCAGATCTCGGCTGCGCGCCCGAACCCGACGATGAGCGGCACCGGGAGGGTTCCCGAGCGCATACCCCGCTCGTGGCCGCCGCCGTCGATCAGGGGCGCGATGCGCACGCGCGGCGCCTTGCGCCGGACGTAGAGCGCGCCCACGCCCTTCGGGCCGTAGATCAGGTGGGCCGTGCACGACAGGAGATCGATTCCCGCCGCCTCGACGTTCACCGGGATCTTGCCGACGGCCTGGGTGGCGTCGGAGTGGAAGATGATCCCCTTCTCCTTGGCGAGGCGGCCGATCGCCGCCACGTCCTGGATCGTGCCGATCTCGTTGTTCGCGAACATCACCGAGATGAGGATAGTCTTGTCGGTGATGGCCGCGCGGATCGCCTCGACGTCGACCAGCCCGTCCGGCCGGACCGGCACGTACGTCACCTCGAAGCCCTGCCGCTCCAGGCGCTTGCACACGTCCAGGCTCGCCCGCTGCTCGATGGCGGTCGTAACGATGTGGTTGCCCTTCTCCCGGTACATCTCCGCCACGCCTTTGATGGCGAGATTGATCGACTCGGTTCCGCCCGACGTGAAGACGACTTCCTTTGGGTCCCGGGCGCCGATGAGCCGCGCGATCTGCTCGCGCGCCCGGTCGACCGCGTTCTCGGCCTCCCAGCCGAACGAGTGATTCCGGCTCGCTGGATGACCGAACTTCTCCGTGAAGTAAGGGATCATCGCGTCCACCACCCGCGGGTCGACGGGTGTGGTCGACTGCGAATCCATGAAGATCGGGAACTTCACCGCCATCAGACTGTCTCCGTCTCTCGTTCTGGGCCCGCCATCACCGTATCGCCAGTGTCTCGGGCACGTTCTGGTTGCTCAGCTCGGCCAGGCTCATGGAGTCAAGCAGATGACTGATCGCCGTCTGCAGCTTCTGCACCGGCCGCTTGAGGTTGCAGCGCAGCTCCTGCGGACATCCACCGTGGTCGAGACAGCTCACGATGCTGATCGGTCCCTCGAGCGCCCTGACGACCTCTCCCACCGAGATGTCGTTCGGGCGACGCGTCAAGACGTACCCGCCCTTGGGCCCGTTCTGGCTGACGATCAGCCGGCGCTTGGCGAGCCGCTGGAGGATCTTCGCGAGCAGCTCGGGGGGAATACCGAACTCCTCCGCGATCCGCTTGGCGCTGACGGCGCCGAGCCCGTCGTTACAGGCGATGTAATGGATCGCCATCAGCCCGTAATCAGCGCGCTTCGTAAACCGGAGCATCGTTGCGGTCCCCTTATCCCCGACTCTTTCTATCGCCGACTATTTCGGTCGTATTCTCACACAGCTCCCACCATGCGTCAACCGGAAATGCTTGTTACGACTGGGGCATTTGATGCGGCTGGGCAGAAGAACCGAGGCGGGCGCCGTCCTGGCTGGCCCCGGCGCCAGCCTCAATCACCGCGACCCG
>JBKPCO010000225.1:0-11967 GCA_046727415.1 Candidatus Methylomirabilota bacterium | reverse complement strand
CCCCCCCCCCCCCGGCCCCACCCGGCGCCCCCGCCCCCAACAGGCCACCCGGCCCCCCCCGGGGCCCCCGGGGCCCCCCCCCACGTCCGGGGGGCTTGGGGGGCGCCCGGAGCCCCCCATGTCCTAGAGCCCCATAATCGCGTTCCACTCCTTCACGAACACGGGGTGGCTCGCCACGTAGTCGGTCCAGTCCGTCGGGAACAGGAGCTTGAAGTCCGCCAGCTTCTTGCCCGTGGGCATCGGCCCGGCGTCGGGGCGGACCGATCCGTAGAGCAGGATCTTCTGGTTCTGGTAGACGAGCTGACCCCGGCGGGCGAGCGCCCAGTCCACGAAGAGCTTGGCCGCCTCCGGATGCGGCGCCTTCGCCACGACGCCGACGTAGATGGCGATGGCCGGCATCCCCTCGGGTGGCGCCACGAAGTCGATCTCCGCGCCCTTTTCCTGGTAGAGCGTGTAGCCCGCGTACTCCGCGAGCGCGCAGACCCGGTCTTCGCCCTTGGCCAGCCGGTCGAACAGCTGCGCGCGGGCGTCGAAGCCTTTCGGCCGCAGCTTGGCAAACTCCTGCCAGAAGTCGGCGCCGTACATCTTGCGCAGGATGTACCACTGCGCGTGCTGCATGCCCGAGGTGGCGAGCTTGGCGCTGATCCCGTCCTTGTGGATGGGGTTGACGATGTCCTTCCACGTCTTCGGCGCCTGCTCGGGCTTCACCTTCGTGCGGTTGTAGCAGATGCCGGAGAATCCGACGCCGGGCACGCCGTAGTAACCGGGCGGGGTCGACTGATATTCGGGCTTGTAGTGGGCGTACTCGGGCGACAGGTACTGCTCCCAGCCGCCCTTCTTCTGGAAGTCGATGGCCGGCGAGATGTCCGAGAGCTGGAGCACGTCGACGCCGAAGCGGCCCGACGACCGCTCCGCGGTGATCTTGGCGTAGAGCGCGCCGGTCTGCAGCCGCACGTAGCTGGTCTTGATCTTCGGGAAGTCCTTGCGGAACGCGTCCAGCAGCGTGGCGATGGCGGCCTCGCTGTCGTGGCCGTAGTAGACAAGCTCGCCCTCGGCCTCGGCCTTGTTGATGTCCGCGCCCGTGTAGAAGTCCAGCATCTTGCTGCCGCGCATCGGGCTCTGGGCCGCGACGAACGGCACGTCGGCCACGAGGGGAGCGGCGGCGGCAAGGGCCCCGGCTTTCAGAAACCCGCGCCGGGTGACGGCATTGTGCTCGGTCATGCGGAGATCTCCTTTTGGTTTGGGGCGGTTCGCTCGCCCGCCGTAGCATAAGCCAGCCGTCGCCCAGGGGCCAACGCTCACCGCCGGAGGGTGGTATCCTAGCGCCGACCGAACGATCCCCGCGTTTCCAGAGAGGTGCATCATGCTCTACGAACTGCGCCGCTACGACGTCGCCGCCAGCAAGCTCCCCGCGCTCGTCGATCGCTTCGGGAGCTTCACCGTGCACAAGTGGAAGGAATACGGCTTCCGCCTGATCGGCTTCTGGACGCCGCTGGTCGCCGAGAAGAGCAATCAGGTCGTCTACATCTGGGGCTGGGAGAGCTACGAGGAGCGCACCAAGAAGAACGCCGCCTGGCGGGCCGATCCCGAGCGCGCGAAGAAGTGGGCGGAGACGGAGAAAGACGGCCCCCTGGTGAACCGCGTCTACAACCAGCTCATGGAGCCCACGCCCTATTCACAGATGGATCGCGGCGAGCCCTATGGGTCGGACGCCTCCGGCCGCAGCCCGTACATCTTCGAGCTGCGCGAGTACCAGGCGATGCCCGGCAAGATCACGAACATCACCGACCGGTTCGGCAACTTCACGTGCGGCGCGTTCAAGAAGCACGGCTTCCGTCAGGTGGGCTACTGGCTCAATCGTATCGGCGGCAACGATCACCAGCTCATCTACCTCCTGGCCTGGGAGAGCCTCGACGAGCGGGTTACGAAGTTCGACACGTTCGCCAAGGACCCGGAGCGCGCGCGCGTCTTCGCCGAGAGCGAGAAGAACGGCCCCATCGTGCAGCAAGTGGCCAACACGATGCTGCGTCCCACGGCTTTTTCACCGATGAAGTGAGGCGTTACCCCAACAACGAGGAGAGCGCCATGGAGCTGCTGCCGGCCGAGACCGCATCCTTCGCGTCGCCGATCCCGACGCAGTTCGTCTCCAGCGACGAGTTCACGCCGCCGCCGCAGACCGCGCAGCAGAAGCAGGTCGAGGCGCGCATCAAGGAGCTGGGCAACCAGCTGGCGAAGGACCAGGGCGTGAGCCGCCGCAGGTTCTTCCAGACGGCCGCCGGCATGGCGGCGGCGTTCGTCGCCATGAACGACGTCTACGGGCCGATCTTCGGCGTGAGCCGCGCCGAGGCCCAGAACCCGGACATGGCCAACGAGCGCGCAAAGGGGCTCGCCGGCCAGTTCATCATGGACATGCACACGCACTTCCTGCGCGACGACACGCGCCTGGAGGGCTTCGTGCGTTCGCGCGAGGCGGTCGGCAAGGCCGGCTGGAACCCGGCGCTCGCGGGCAAGCCGCAGACGCTCGACGATCTGAAGTTCGCCAACTACTTCAAGGAAATCTACTTCGACAGCGACACCAAGGTGGCGCTCATCTCCGGCTCCGGCTCCGAGGAGCCGCGCGACTGGTTCCTCACCAACGAGATGAAGGCCGACGCGCGAGCCAAGGTGAACCAGCTCACCGGCTCGCGGCGTATGCTGTCGCACGCCATCTTCATGCCGGGCATGCCGGGCTGGATGGAGTCGGTCGACCAGGCGATCGTCCAGCTCAAGCCCGACGCGTTCAAGGGCTACACGGTCGGCGACAACACCAACAAGCAGCTCGCGAAGCACCCCTGGCGCATGGACGACGAGAAGCTGCTCTATCCGTTCTACGAGAAGCTCGCGAAGGCGGGCCTCGTCAATGTCTGCGTACACAAGGGCCTCTACCCGTACTCGACCACCAAGAGCTTCCCGCAGCTGGTCGAATACGCCGACGTGCGCGACGTCGGCAAGGCCGCCAAGGACTGGCCGCAGCTCAACTTCGTCATCTACCACTCCGGGTTCCGTTTCACCGGCGGCGAGTGGAACAACGGCTGGGAGCAGTTCGAGAAGACCGGCCGCGTGGACTGGGTTAGCGATCTGGCCGACATTCCGTCGAAGTACGGGGTGAAGAACGTGTACGGCGACCTCGGGCAGATCTTCGCCCAGAGCACGGTGGCCGAGCCGCGCCTCTGCGCGGCGATGATGGGGATGCTCGTGAAGGGCCTGGGGGTCGACCACGTGGTGTGGGGGACAGACGCGATCTGGACCGGCGCGCCGCAGTGGCAGATCGAAGCCCTGCGCCGCCTGGAGATTCCCGAGGACATGCAGAAGAAGTACGGCTGGGCGCCGCTCGGGCCGGCCGACAGCCCCGTGAAGCGCGCGATCTTCGGCGAGAACTCGGCGCGCATCTACAAGTACGACATCAAGCGCCGCGCGGAGCTCACCACCGACCGGATCGCGTTGGCGAAGGCGGACTATGAGCGGGAAGGGCCCGGGCGGACCAACCTCCGCTACGGCTTCGTGCCGAACCCGCTCGCCTGACGATGGGGGTGCGGCGATGAAGGTCTCGTTCTTCGAGACGGCGCGCTACCGCGCGCCGCAGGCGCTGCCGTCCGAGTGGCCGGTGCCGTCGGGCGCGTACGACCCCGAGGCGGGCGCGCGCGCGTACCGGGACATGATCGCGCGGCTCGAGTACGTCGAGGAGCTCGGCTTCGACTGGGTGAGCGTCTCGGAGCATCACTACTCACCGCGGATCCTCACCCCGGCGCCGATCGTCTCCGCCTCCTTCATCGCCGCTCACCTGAAGAAGATCACGATCGCGCTCCTCGGCCCGATCGTGCCGCAAAGCAATCCGGTGCGCGTCGCCGAGGAGATCGCGATGCTGGACACACTCGCGCAGGGGCGCCTGGTCGTGGGGCTCCTGCGGGGGACGACCAACGAGTATCTGACCTACGATCTCAACCCCGCCGAGGCGCGCGAGCGCACCGACGAGGGCATGGAGCTCATCCTGCGCGCGTGGTCGGAGCCGCAGCCCTTCGGCTGGCAGGGCCGCCATTTCCAGTACCGGACGGTCTCGATCTGGCCGCGGCCGCTCCAGCAGCCCCATCCGCCCACGTACGCACTGGGGACCAGCCGCGAATCGTGCGACTTCGCCGCCCGCAACCATCTCGGCTGCGGCGTCTCCTACGGGTCGTTCGAATCGGTGGGCCGGGCGACACGCTACTACCGCGAGCAGTGCGCGCGCTACGGGTGGACTCCGACGCAGGACCAGATCATCTACCGGGCGAACATGCTCCTGGCGGAGACGGACGACGAGGCCGAGGCGCAGTTCCGTCAGCTGCCGAACCAGCGGCCGTTCTCGATGCGGCCGGGCGTCACCGACGCCCTCAACAAGCTGGACTCCCGCAATGTCGCCGGTCAGGCGCGCGCGCCGATCGTGGGCGGAGCGCTTCCCACGACGTTTGTCGGTGGCCCTGATACGGTCGTGGAACAGGTGCGGCGCTGTCGCGACGAGGTCGGCGCGGGCGTGCTCGACCTGTCCCTGCATCCGCCCGGGTCGAGCGATCTCGATCCGCTCATGCGCGCGCTCGACCTGTTCGGCACCAAGGTGCTCCCGCGCATCCGCGACATTTGAAGAGCGAAGCGTGAGCGCTCCCGGCGCGGACTTCCGTGAAGGCTACGTGGAGGCCGATGGCTTTCGCCTCCGGTACATGGAAGCCGGGCAGGGGACCGCGCTCGTTCACCTGCACGGCGCCGGCGGTCTCCGCCTGACTCCGGCACACGACCTTCTGGCCCGCCGCTTCCGCGTTGTCGCCTTCGAGATGCCGGGATTCGGCCTCTCGGCGGAGAACACGAGGACGCGGAGCATGCCCGAGCTCGCGTCGACGATGGCTCGCGCGGCTCAGGCCCTCGGGCTCGACACGTTCAACCTGATGGGCACGTCTTTCGGCGGAAAGACCGCGCTGTGGCTGGCCACGCAGGCGCCCGAGCGCGTGCCGGCCCTGGTGCTCGAGGCGCCGGCGGCGATTCGACCCGAGGGCACCGAGCCGCCGTCGGGCACGCCCGAAGAGATGGCCCGCCGGCTCTATGCTCACCCGGAGCGGCTACCGGCCCTCCCGGCGGTGGACCCCGCTGTGCGCGCGAAGACGCAAGCGCTGGTCCAGAGGTTGCGCGGACCTGGTCGGGACGTCGACCTTGAGGAACGGCTGCGCACACTCCCCATGCCGACGCTCGTGCTGTTCGGAACCCTGGACAGCGTGATCCCGCCGGCGATGGGCCGCATCTACAAGGACCTGATCCCGGGTTGTCACCTCGTGTTCGTCTACGACGCCGGCCACGCCATCGGCGCCGAGCGGCCGCAGGCGTTCGTCGAGGTGGTCGGCGACTTCCTCGAGCGGCACGAGGCGTTCGTCATCAGCCGCGCGGAGACGGTGATCCACCCCTAGCGGCCGCCGCTGCTCAGACGCCCGTGCCAAATCCGCCAGCGGTCCGGATGGTGGCCGCCTCGCCCATGTGTCCCGCGGGGTGAATGAGTGCGATACCGCTCAGCATCGCCGCGCGGGGTCGCCCCGGAAGCATTTTCCCGAATTGCTCGGTCCGTACGCCAAAGCACCCGGAGGCGGCAGCCCGCTCGACGGCATCGGCCGCGACCGCACCTGCCCAGTCCTGAGGCTTGAAGGCTCCGACCAGCTCGCGCGTGCGGAGGCCGACCGCATCGCGGTAGGCGCGAAGCGCGCCGAGGTCGATCCGCCCGGTAAGCTGCGTGACCTCGGGACTCGTCATACCGATGCCGAAGTCGGGGCGGTCCACGCCGAGCCGCTTCTTCCAGGTTTCGTCGAGGACGTGGGGCCCCGCGGCCAGCAGCGCGTTGACGAAGATGTCCTCAGCGCGGGCGATGTGCCACATGAGCCAGGCCAGCGAGTTGAGATCCTCCCGCGGACGTACGCGCATCTGCTCGTCGGTCAGGCCGGCGAAGGTGCGCTCCGCGGCCGACATCTTGTTGCCGCCGACCGCGGCCGAGTGCATGGCGGCGTGCTGGTCCAGGAACAGATCGCGAGCGTCCATGTCGTCCTCCCGTAAGCCGTCTCGATGCACTATCATGCCCACCGAGGTCAACGGGCGGGCTAGATGCCCTGCCTCGCGAAAGGAGCTCATCATGCCACGCATCGCTCCGGTCACCGGGAAGTCCGACGTCCCCGCCGAGCACCACGCCGTCGTCGATCAGGTGGTCAAGATCTTCGGCGGGGTGCGCGGCCCGTTCAGCATGCTCCTGCATAGCCCGAAGCTCGCGGAGCGGGTGCTGCCGCTCGTGAGCTTCTTCCGCGACGACAGCGTCGTCGACGCGCGGCTTCGCTCGGTCGCCATCCTGGCCGCGGTGCGCGAGCGCGAGGCGGCGTACGTCTGGGCGGCCCAGGTCGGGGCGGCGCGCCGCAACGGCGTGAGCGACGAGATCATCGATCTGCTCAGGGCGAAGGGCGACGCCGGCAGGCTGCCGCCCGAGGAGCGGGACATCGTCAACTACACGCGGCAGCTCATGCGGACGAACCGGGTCGACCAGGCGGCATTCGACGCACTCCGGAAGCGACACGACGAGAAGTGGATGGTCGAGCTGACGGCGGCCGCGAACTACTTCGCGCTGCTGTCGGGCGTCGTCAACGCCTTCGAGGTCGCGGCGCCGCCGGACGGCGACAAGCTGCCGGCATAGGCGGGAGAGAGCCATGGACTTCGGCGCGGCGATCTTTTTCACGGACTATTCGATGGGACCGGCCGAGCTCGGCCGGGCGCTCGAGGCGCGCGGGTTCGGCTCGCTCTGGGCGCCGGAGCACTCGCACATCCCGCTGTCGCGCCGCTCACCGTTTCCGCAGGGCGGGGATCTGCCGAAGAAGTACTACGACGTGATGGATCCCTTCGTCACACTCGCCGCCGCGGCGGCCGCCACCACGCGACTACAGGTGGCTACCGGCGTGTGCCTGGTCGTGCAGCGCGATCCGATCCAGACTGCCAAGCAGGTCGCCAGCCTGGATCAGATCTCGAACGGGCGATTTCTCTTCGGCATCGGGGCGGGCTGGAACGCCGAGGAGATGCTGGATCACGGAACTGACTTCAAGTCGCGCTTCAAGGTGATGCGGGAGCGCGTCGAGGCGATGCGCGCGATCTGGACCAAGTCGAAGCCGGAGTACAGCGGGGAATTCGTGAAATTTCCGCCGATGATGACCTGGCCGAAGCCGGTGCAGAAACCGCATCCGCCGGTGATCGTCGGCGGCGCATTTCCCTACGGCGCCCGGCGGGCGATCGCCTACGGCGACGGCTGGATGCCCCACGCGCGCCGTCCCGAGTACGGTGACGTGCTCGGGCTCTTGCCGGATTTCAAGAAGCTCGCCGCCGAGTCCGGCCGTGAGCCGGCGAGCCTGCCGATCACGGTCTTCGGCGTCGCCGAGAACCTCGATCTGATCAAGCGTTATCGCGACGCCGGCGTGGCGCGTCTCGTCTTCAATCTGAATCCGGCGAAGGCCGACGAGGTGCTGCCCGCACTCGACCGCTGCGCGGAGCTCATGCGCAGGATCTGAGGGCCTGAGGGAGCAGGGGCGCGCCGGCCGGACGCCAAGTTGTGACGGCATCGCGGTTCGTATATCGTATCGCCCAATCTCGAGGTCGGATCGGGCCGGCGTCCACACCGCACCGGCCCGGTTGACCCGTCCCAGACCGATTCGACCGAGGTGGCAATGTTCGAATCGCGTTCGGCGTGGTCTTCAACGGTGCTCGCGACAACTTGCGGGACCCGGTCCCGCTTACCCAAGCTTCGCTCGGCCAACGGGGAGAACTCTATGTCGCGGTTCGCGTGGCTCGCTATATGTCTCGTCGTGCTGTCGGCGCTCACGGTCGTCGGGCTCGTACACGTTCCCGATGCGGCGGCCCAGAAGAAGGTCCTGAACATCGCGGCCAAGGAGCCGGATACCCTCGATCCCCACTCGAGCACCCTCGGACAGAGCCAGGCCATTTCGCGGTTCATGTTCCGGGGACTCACGCGCTTCGCCATCAAGGACGGCAAGGTCACGACGGCCGAGGTGGAGCCGGACCTCGCCGAGAGCTGGACGCTCTCGCCCGAGGGCACGATCTGGACGATCAAGCTCAAGAAGGGCGTGCAGTTCCACAAGGGCTACGGTGAGATGACCGCCGAGGACGTCAAGTTCAGCTTCGAGCGCCAGATCAGCAAGGCGCCCGGCACTCGCTACGGAGTCAACCTCGAAGTGATCAAGTCGATCGAGGTCGTGAACCCGCAGACCGTGCAGATCGTGCTCAAGGCCTTCGATCCGATCTTCCTGCTGCGGATGGTCGGCTACCAGCAGGGCTATATCGTCTCCAAGAAGGCCATGGAGAAGCTCGGCGACGGGTTCAAGTGGAACCCGGTCGGCACCGGCCCGTTCTACTTCGACCGGCACTCGCCGCGCGAGAAGATCGTCCTGAAGGCCTTTGACAAGTTCGTGGGCGGCCGGCCGCAGATCGACGAGGTGAACTGGTTCGACGTGCCCGAGGACGCGACCAAGCTCATTGGGCTCGAGAAGGGAACGTTCGATCTGCTCTACCCGGAGGTGGTGACCGCGGACTTTGCCGACCAGGTGAAGAAGATGGGTTCCATCATCGATCGGCGCGGCCCCGGCGGGCAGGAGCGCTTCTACATCAACATGACCAAACCGCCCTTCGATGACATCCGCGTCCGGAAGGCGTTCATGCACGCCATCGATCGCAAGGCGATCAAGGAGACCATGTATCCGGGCGACCTGGCGCGCCTGGCGACCAGCTGCGTGCCGCCCGGCTACTTCGGCCACGTGCCGATGAAGTTTCCGGAGTACAACCCTGAGCTGGCCAAGAAGCTCCTGGCCGAGGCCGGCCATCCGAACGGCTTCACGATCAAGAACTTCTTCATCAGCAAGTCGTTCTTCTACCCCAAGGTCTTGACGCTGGCGCAGGAACAGCTCAAGAAAGTCGGCATCAACGTGGAGCTGCAGATCGTCGAGCACGCGACCTATCACGAGAACATCCGGAAGAACCTCGATCCGTTCGTACTCTACGGCGGCACGCGTATCACCGACGCCGACGCCTGGCTCTCGCTGTTCTTCGAGTCGACCGAGATCCCCGATCCGGCCACCGGCAACAAGGGGACCAACTTCGCCCACTACAAGGGAATGGACGACCTGCTGGCCGCCGGGCGCGTGGAGCGCGACGTGAAGAAGCGGGCGGCGATCTACGCCGAGACGCAGAAGCGGCTCGAGCGGGACCTGGTATGCCTGCCGCTCCAGGACGTGCCGAACCAGTGGGCGCGCAATCCCAAGCGGGTGAGCGCACCGTTCTCCCCCGACTACGGTGAGTTCTCGCTGCACTACAGCTACAACTACCCCGAGATGCTCAAGGTGCTCAACTGAGCCGGCGGACTAGGCGATGTTCCAGTACGCGCTGCGCCGTCTGCTGATCGCGGTCCCCATGCTGCTGGGGGCCATGACCATCGTGTTCGTCGCGATGCGTATCCTGCCCGGTGATCCCTGCGTCGCCATGATGGGCGACCAGGCCACCGGCGGGGCGCTGGCGGATTGCACCAGGAATCTCGGACTCGACCGGCCGCTGGCGGTGCAGTACGTGGACTACCTCTGGCGCTCGGTCCAGTTCGATTTCGGCAAGTCGTTCCGCCAGGGCTATCCGGTCAGCGACTATATCGGACGCATGTTCCCCCACACCTTCGTGCTGGTCATGGCCAGCGCGGTCGTGGCGGCGCTGGTCGGCATCCCCATCGGCATCATCTCGGCCCTCAAACGCCGCAGTCCGCTGATCGACTATCCGCTCCGCATCATCGCGCTGCTCGGGCTCTCGATGCCGGTGTTCTGGCTCGGGATCCTGCTCCTCATCGTGTTCTCGCTCCACTTCGATCTCTTTCCGCTGATCGGTGGCGGCGATCTGGACGGCGTCATCGCCATGATCGGCTCGGGCGAGGTTCTCTCTTACCCGTGGGATTTCCTGCGGGCGGTGGGCGACGTGCTCCATCACCTGGTGCTGCCGGCGTTCGCCCTCGGGTTCACCCTGGCCGCCACCGTGAGCCGTCTGTCCCGCTCGGCGATGCTCGAGGTGATCAGTCAGGACTACATTCGGACGGCCCGCGCCAAGGGCCAGCGCGAGCGGCTGGTCGTCTACAAGCACGCGCTGCGCAACATGATGGTTCCGCTGCTCACCATCATCGGCATCTTCGTCGCGATCGCTCTGACCGGGACCGTGCTGACCGAGACCGTCTTCACGCGGCCCGGCCTCGGCAAGATGCTGGTCGACGCCATCGGCGCGCGCGACTATCCGCTGGCCCAGGGCGCCATCACCGTGTTCACCATGATCATCATCGTCGTCAATCTGGTCGTCGACCTGCTGTACGCGGTCGTCGATCCGCGGATCACCTTCCGCTAGGCGAGAGCCGAGGAGACTCGATGGCCGTCGTTCGCCGAGCCGATCCGGTCGACCTGGCCGGCCTCCGAGCCGCCGAGGAGCCGCGGCGGACGACCCGCGGCCGCCTGCGCCGGTGGCTGCCGATCAGCATCGGGCTGGCCCTGGCCGTCACCATGGTGGTCGTGGCCGCGGCCGCGCCGCTGATCGCGCCGCTGAGCCCGTCGGCCCAGTTCTCCGACGCGGTGCTGAAGGGGCCGGGGGCGGTCGATCGCCACCTGCTCGGCACCGACGAGTTCGGCCGCGACTTGCTGAGCCGCATCATCTGGGGAGCGCGCGTCTCGCTCGAGGTCGGGCTGGTGTCGGTGGCGTTTGCTTTCGCGCTGGGGGTCCCGCTGGGCATCGTGGCCGGGGTGACCGGCGGCCGCGTCGAGATGCTCATCATGCGCGGCTCCGACATGCTGATGGCCTTTCCCACGCTCTTGCTGGCGCTGATCATCGTGACGGCGCTGGGCGGCTCGCTGGTAAACGAAATGCTGGCCATCGGCGTGGCGCTGACGCCGAACTTCGTTCGACTGGCCCGGAGCCTCGCCCTGACGATTCGCGAGCAGGACTACATCCTGGCCGCCCGCGCCCTCGGCAGCGGCCAGGTCCGCGTGATGGCCCGCCACGTGTTCCCCAACGCGTTGTATGCGCTGGTCGTCCTCGCCACGCTGTACATCGCCACCGCCATTCGCACCGAGGCGAGCCTGTCGTTCCTCGGGCTCGGCATCCCGCCGCCCACCCCGAGCTGGGGCAACATCCTCAGCGAGGGCCGCCAGTACATCAAGTGCTGCCCGTGGCTGACGACGTTCTCGGGGCTCGCCGTCATGGTGGCGGTGCTGGCGTTCAACCTGATGGGCGACGCCCTGCGCGACCTGCTCGACCCGCGCCTGAAGGGCGAGTAGTTAAGTAGTCGGCTACTCGAAGATTTCGTCGGCGCGCACCAGGATCGGCTGCGGGATCACGAGGCCCAGGGCCTTGGCGATTCCCCGGTTGATGATGAGCTCGAACTTGGTGGGCTGCTCGACCGGGAGGTCCCCCGGCCGGGCGCCGCGCAGGATCTTGTCGACGAAGACCGCGGCGCGCCGATTCGACTCGGCAGTACTCGCGCCGTAGAACATGAATCCACCCGCCTCCACGTGCTCCCTCAACCCGTAGACTGCCGGTACGCGGGTTTTCGCGGCCAGGCGGGCGATCGCCACCCGTTGGTCGACGAGCAGTCCATCCACGAGGACGACGAGCGCGCCCGCGCGCTCCCGAGTCATTGCCACGAAGGCGCCGTCGAGCGCGTGGCGGTCGCGCGCCGCCAGGGGCTGAAGCTGTACTCGCAACGTCTGGGCCGCCAGCTCGGCTTCACGGAGTTGGGGCGCGTTGCTGGGATTGGACGGGTTCCAGAGGATGGCCACCCGCGACAGCTTCGGAATCAATTCCATGAGGAGCTGTATCTGCTTGCCGATGATTTCGGGCGACATCAGCGACAACCCGGTG
>JBKPCO010000224.1:0-34753 GCA_046727415.1 Candidatus Methylomirabilota bacterium | reverse complement strand
CTGCGGAAGTGGATGCCCGCATAGACGCGCGAATCTGCGCTCTCGCGCGCCGCCTGAGAGAAGCTCGTGAACGACCGCGTGATCCCCTCGAACGGCTTACCGCTCGTAACCGTGAAGCTCGCCTGATCGCCGCCCAGCGTGCTGGCGAGCGTCACCGCAGCGGCCGCGCTGAACGTGCTTTGCGTCGACGGATAGTCCGAGACCGACGGCGTGTTCTGATGGCTGTCCCAGGCTGGATCACCGGCGGTCGCGTCGTTGCCGTCGCTATCGCCCTCGCGAATGGCGGTCACCGGGCGCCAGAAGTCGTACACGTAACGGATCTTCCAGCCGGCGATGTAGGAGTCGGCCATCGCCAGATTCATCAGCGCGAGCACGCGCGCGGTGTCTCGGGCGTCGAGGCCTCGCGTGGTGGCGACCGTGCGCGCGATCGTGTTCCAGTTGCCCGGGCCTTCGAACCAGAAGCGTGCGATCTGCGTCTGATCGGCGGTACGAACCGTGCTGACCTTGCCGCCGACGTTCTTCACTTCGTTGTAGTCGCGCGCGTACGTCTCGCTCGTCAGCGCGGGCGGGCCGGGAAGCCAGAACTGCGAGGCCGACAGCAGCGTGAAGGGCGTGACGTTGACCCAGCCCGGATTCGCTGTCGGCTGGTAGCCGCGAGCCACCTCGGGGTTGGCGATGAGGGGGTTGGCGGGAGCCGGGTTGGGATGCGGACGCCACTTGCCCGGTCCCATGCCCGGCGTATACGGTACGTCGCGGGTTGCCCCGTCGTCTTTACGAAGCGCGAGGATCGCCGCGCCGGAGGCGCGGCCGACGGCCACGCCCTTGTTACGGCCCGGCCCATCGGTGATTCGCGCGATCGACGCGGCATACGCCTGGTCGACCAGGGCGAGCGTGTCTACGCGCTGCGCCGGCGTGCCGAAGCTTCCGACCACGCCAACGAGCACCGTATGCGCGGCCGCCGCCGCCGCGGCATCGGGCGAGGCCGCCGGGTCGGCCGGCCCATCGAAGTAGTAGGCGTCGTAGCGGCGGCTGATTGCGTTCAGCGCGTCGTGCACGGCGGCCTGGACCATGGCCAGGGTGCGCGTCGACACGAGGTTGTTCTGACCGTTCGCGGCGATGGCCTTCATCGTCGTCTCGTTCCACTGGACGACCTCATTGGCGACCGCCTGGGACAGGAAAAGGACGGTGGTCAGGCAGAAGATAAAGCAGGCAATCGGCATAGGACTGCCGAGTGCCCGAATGTATTTCACCATAGGTGCGATCCTCCTCTGATTGGTCGGGCACCTCTCTCGGGATCTCTACGGAATGTCTAGCGCTCGCTTCACCTCCCTATGGACGATTCGGGCCTGACGCGGCGTGCTCATCCGATGCCAACTGCTCGTGCGCCCGAATTGCGCGCAACGCCTGCACATCCCGCGCATGGACCGAGTCGCCCCGGGTCGGGTGTCGCGGAACTCTGCCCGAATCGATCGGGCGGTTTGCCGCTCGAGTTTTGCTGCTCGAGTGGTACGGCTCCGGCGGGTCGTCGTCGGCGCTCTGAGGGAGCGCTCTGGCGGCCGTGGGCGCGTGGGCGTTCATCGGTTTCCAACGGCACTATTACCCGAACAAGTCGATCATCCCGATATACTTTTGAAGTCGCTGTGTGGTCGATGCTGGCACTCTGTCTGGCGATAGTCGCCTGCTTCAACCATCTCGAGCTGTGCCGCAAGCGTAGGAGGCACTAATGGCTGATCGCTCGTACATCACCGAGAACGATCGCGAACGTCGCCGGCTCGAAGCCCTTGTCGGCAAACTCGACGATGCGACGCTCGGTCGCGCAATGCCGGCCGGCTGGACCGTGGCGGCCGTGCTGGCGCACCTCGCGTTCTGGGACCAGCGGATCGTCCTGTTCTGCGAGCGCCTCAGGCGCGGGGCGTCCGTTCCAGCGATCGACGCGCCCCACGTCGACTGGATCAACGACGCAGCGAAGCCGATGCAGCTTGCGCTGCCGCCGCGCCGGGCCGCCACGCTGGCCGTCGAGACGGCGCGTGCCGCCGACCAGGCCGTGGCGGCGCTGTCGGACGAGCTTCTCGCGAAGAACGCAGCCGCCGGCAGCCCACTCAACGTCCTGCGCGCGGAGCATCGGCGCGAGCACCTGAACGAGATCGAGCATGCGCTGGCCCGATGACACTACTGTAAGGCTCCGACCCGCCCTCGTCCGTGCTCGGCAACCGTCCGCGTCGGACTCTCGAAAGCGCGGTAAGATCCGCGCCGATGGTCGAGCACTCGACCGACGTGCAGGTGCGCTGGAGCGACGTGGATCCGGCCGGGGTCGTCTTCTATCCGCGCTTTTTCGAGTGGTACGACCTGGGCTGCGAGTCGCTGTTCGCGTCCCTCGGGCTTCCATGGCCCGAGGCGTTTCCCAAGTACGACATCGTCGGCGTGCCCATCGTCGAGTCAGGATCGAAGTTCCTGAGCCCGGCGCGTTACGGTGACGTGCTGACCATCAGATCGAAGGTCGCGTGGGTTAAGACCAGGACGTTCCGGATGGAGCACGAGATCTCGGCCGGCCCAAGGCTCTGCTCGACCGGCTTCGAGGTGCGCGCGTGGGTCGGCCGGCCCGCGTCGCCCGGCGAGACGCTCCACGCCCGGCCGATTCCGGAGGACGTGGCGCGACGACTCCGCGGGGCGTGACGGTTTCCGCCGCGTCATTTGGCCGGGCCCGCGGCCTCTGCTAGAATCCCGCAACTCGCGTCGACCTCGCGCGACCGCGCTGCGGCCGGCGAGCCCGATCAGGAGGAGGTCAACCGTGCGCACGAAAACTCTCGCTGCTCTCGTCGGGCTCCTCGCGGCGCTCGTCGCGCTGCCGGCTGCCGCGCAGACGGTGAAGATCGGCTTCATCACCACCACGTCCGGGCCGCAGGGCGCCATCGGCGAGCACATGAAGAACTCGGTCGAGCTCGCGCTCGACCACCTCGGTCGCAAGGTCGGGGGCCTCGACGTCGAGATGATCTACGGCGACGACCAGGTCAAGCCCGACGTCGGCAAGCAGCTGGCCGACGAGATGCTCAAGAAGCACAAGGTCCACTTCGTCTCGGGCGTCATCTGGTCGAACGTCATGCTAGCGGTCGCGCCGACGGTGACGAGCGCCGGCACCTTCATGATCGGGACCAACGCCGGGCCCCACGAGCTCGCCGGCAAGATGTGCCACGAGATGTTCTTCACCACATCGTGGCAGAACGATCAGACGCCCGAGGCCATGGGCAAGTACATGCAGGACCAGAACATCACCGACGTGTACGCGATGGCGCCGAACTACGCCGCCGGCAAGGACATGGTCGCGGGCTTCAAGCGCTATTTCAAGAACAAGGTCGTCAACGAGGTCTACACCCCGCTCGGCCAGCAGGACTACCAGACCGAGATCAGCCAGCTCCGCGCCGCGAACCCGAAGGCGGTCTTCGTCTTCTATCCCGGCGGCATGGGCATCCAGTTCCTCAAGCAGTACGCGCAGGCCGGCCTGCGCGGCCAGATCCCGCTCTACTCCGTCTATACCGTGGACGAGATCTCGCTGCCGGCCGTGAAGGAAGCGGCGCTCGGCCAGTTCGAGACCCGCTACTGGAGCCCCGACCTCAAGAACGCCGCGAACGAGAAGTACGTCGCCGACTTCAAGAAGAAGTACGGCAAGATGCCGGTCTTCTACGGCGCCCAGAGCTACGACGGGATCATGCTGATCGACAGCGCGATCCGGGCGGTGAAGGGCGATATTACCAACAAGAAGGGCATGATCGCGGCGATGCGGCGGGCCGATTACAAGTCGACGCGCGGGCCGTACTCGTACAACACGAATCACTTCCCGATCGAGAACTTCTACCTGCTCAAGGCCGTGCAGATGCCCGACGGCGAGTTTGCGATGCAGATCCAGAAGACCGTCTTCGAGAGCCACAAGGACGCCTACGCCGCCGAGTGCCCGATGAAGTGGTAGCCGCGGCGGTGGCGGCGCTCGCCCGGCGGTGAGCTGGGCCCTCGTTCTCGAGCAGACGCTCAACGGCCTGCAGTTCGGCGTCATGCTCTTCCTCATGGCCGCGGGGCTGACGCTCGTCTTCGGCATCATGAACCTCGTCAACCTGGCGCACGGCTCGCTCTACATGGTCGGCGCCTATCTGGCCGCGGCGTTCGCGCAGTGGTCCGGATCCTTCGTGCTGGGCGTGGCGTTGGCGCTGCCGGCGACGCTCGTGGTCGGCATCGCGGTCGAGGTGATCGCGCTGCGCACGCTCTACGAGCGTGATCATCTCGACCAGGTGCTGGCGACCTTCGGCCTGATCCTCTTCTTCAACGAGCTGATCAGCATCATCTGGGGCCGCGCGGCGATCTATACGTCCGTACCGGCGATTCTGGGCGGCCACTTCCGCATCCTGCCGGGCCTGCCGTATCCGACGTACCGCGCCGGCATCATCGTCGTCGGCATCCTGGTGTCGGTGCTGCTCTGGGGCCTGGTGACCCGGACCCGCCTGGGGATGCGCATCCGTGCCGGCGCCAGCAACCGGACGATGGTCTCGGCGCTCGGCGTGAACGTCCGGCTCCTGTACACGCTGGTCTTCGGTCTGGGCGCCGCGCTCGCGGGCCTCGCCGGTGCGATCGCCGGTCCGATCTACGCCGTGCAGCCCGGCATGGGCGAGACCATCCTGATCCAGGTCTTCGTCGTCATCGTCATCGGCGGCATCGGCTCCATCCGCGGCGCGATGGTCGGCGCGATCGTGGTGGGCATGGCGGACACCCTCGGCCGTGCGTTCCTCAAGCCGATGCTGGCCACGGCCATCTCGCCGCCCGCCGCCGACAAGGCCGGGCCCGCGCTGGCCTCGATGCTGATCTACCTGCTGATGGCGGCGGTGCTGTTCTTCCGGCCGGAGGGGCTGTTCCCGGCGCGGAGCCGCTCGTGACCGCCGACCGCCGACGTGCCGTCATCGTCGCCGTCGGAGGCGTCCTGCTGGCGCTGGTGCCGCCGATCGCCGCGCTCACCGACCAGCCGTTCTACCTCGACCTCTTCCGGCGCATGATGATCTTCGCGATCGCCGCGGTGAGCCTCGACCTCATCCTAGGCTACGGCGGCATGGTCAGCTTCGGCCACGCGGCCTACCTCGGCATCGGCGCCTACGCGGTCGGTATTCCCGCCTATCACGGCATCACGAACGGATTCGTCCAGCTCGGCCTCGCCGTCGCGGCGTCCGCGCTGGTGGCCCTCGTGATCGGCGCGATCTCGCTCAGGACCAGCGGCGTGTACTTCATCATGATCACGCTCGCATTCGCCCAGATGCTCTACTACCTCGGCATCAGCCTCGAGACCTACGGCGGCGACAACGGAATGCGGCTGGCGGCCCGCAGCCGGTTCGGCGGGCCGATCGATCTCGCGCAGCCGGCGACCTTTTACTATCTCGTGCTGGCGATCCTGGTTCTCCTGCTCGTCGCCGGCCGCCGGCTCGTCGCCTCGCGCTTCGGCATGGTCGTCCGCGCGGCGAAGGCCAACGAGCCGCGCGCGCGGGCCATCGGGTTCTCGACCGCGCGGTACAAGCTCACGGCGTTCGTCATCGCCGGCGCCACCGCGGGGCTCGCGGGGGCGCTGCTGGCCAACCAGACCGAATACCTGACACCGGACTTCATGCACTGGACCCGCTCGGGCGAGATCATGTTCATGGTGATCCTGGGCGGCATGGGCTCGCTGTTCGGGCCCGTGATCGGCGCGGTGGCGCTCCTGCTGCTCGAGGACGTCCTGTCCGCGATGACCGCTCACTGGCAGATCATCCTCGGGCCGATCCTGATCCTGGTCGTGCTGTTCGCGAAGCGCGGCCTGTTCGGTCTCCTGGCGGGTGCCCGCGTTGACTAGGCCCGTCCTGGAGGTGCGGGCGCTCAGCAAGCGCTTCGGCGGCCTGCAGGCCAGCGATCGGATCGACCTCGAGGTAGTCTCCGGCGAGACGCACGCGATCATCGGCCCCAACGGCGCGGGCAAGACCACGCTCATCGGGCAGCTCGCGGGCGATCTTCGCCCCGACGACGGCGTCATCCGCTTCATGGACCGGGACGTCACGCGGCTGGACGCTCCGTCGCGGTCGCGGCTCGGCCTGGCCCGATCGTTTCAGATCACGAGCATCTTTCCCGAGCTGTCGGCCCTCGACAACGCCGCCCTCGCCGTCCAGGCCCATCGTGGCTCGAGCTTCCGATTCTGGCGCCCGGCCCGCGGGGAACGCGCGCTTCGCGAGCCGGCGCAGAAGGCGCTCGAGTCGGTGGGGCTCGGCGCGCGCCGCGAGGTCGCGGCCGCCAATCTCGCCCACGGCGAGCAGCGCCAGCTCGAGATCGCGATGGCGCTGGCGACGGAGCCGCGACTCTTGCTGCTCGACGAGCCGGTCGCCGGCATGGGGTTCGACGAGTCGCAGCGAATGGTGCGCTTCCTGGCGACCCTCAAGGGGCGGATCACGATCGTCCTGGTCGAGCACGACATGGACGCCGTCTTCACGCTCGCCGATCGCATCTCCGTCATGGTCTACGGCCGGATCATCGCCACTGGGACGCCCGCAGAGGTGCGGGGCAACGCCGAGGTGCGGCGCGCCTACCTCGGTGAGGACGCATGCTGACGGTCGACGCGCTCGAGACGGCGTACGGCGTGAGCCAGGTGCTCTTCGGTGTGAGCTTCGCGGTCGCGCCGGGGCAGGTGGTGACGCTCCTCGGCCGGAACGGGATGGGCAAGACCACGACCGTTCGCTCCATCATGGGCATCGCGCGCCCGAGGGCCGGCGCGATCCACTTCGAGGGCCGGCCGATTCACGGCCTGCCGCCCTACCGCGTGGCCCAGGCCGGGGTGGGCCTGGTCCCCGAGGGCCGTCAGATCTTCCCGAACCTCACGGTGAGGGAGAACCTGGTCGCGATGGCCGCGAATCGCGGTGGAAGCCGCGAGCCGTGGCGCGTCGAGACGGTCTTCGATCTGTTCCCTCAGCTCGCCGCGCGCGCGCGGAACCTCGGCGGCGCGCTCTCCGGCGGCGAGCAGCAAATGCTGGCAATCGGTCGCGCGTTGATGACGAATCCAAGGCTGCTCATCCTCGACGAGGCGACCGAGGGGCTGGCGCCGCTCGTCCGCGCCGAGATCTGGCGCTGCGTCGACGGCCTCAAGGCGCGCGGCCAATCTATCTTGTTGATCGACAAGGACGTGCGCACGCTCACCCGCATCGCGGACGCGCACTACATCCTCGAGAAGGGCCGGATCGTCTGGACGGGAACGTCGGCCGAGCTCGGCGCTCGGGCAGACATTCAGCACCGATACCTCGGCGTATGAGAGACTGCACGTCGTGAGCTGGATCGACCGCGCGTTTCCGACCACCGCGACCCCGAGCGACCTGGTGGGGCGGGTCCTCGGGCTCAATCCCGGGATGATGACCGGACCCGGCACCAACACCTACCTGGTCGGCCGCCGCGATCCGATCCTCATCGACACCGGGGCGGGTGTGGCCGACTACCCGGCGCTGCTCGCGCGGTACCTGGCCGAGCGCGGCTGGTCGCAGCTCTCGCGGATCATCCTCACGCACCGTCACGCCGACCATCTCGGCGGCGTCTCGCAGCTGAGGGCACGCTTTCGCGGCATCCACGTCGCGAAGATGCTCCACCGCGACCCGGCGCTTCCGGAAGCGATCCATGATCTGCGCGACGGGCAGAAGATCGAGTGCGAAGGCTGCACGCTCATCGCGATCTACACGCCCGGCCACGCCTCCGACCACCTCTGCTACTACCTGGTGGAGGAGAAGGCGCTCTTCACCGGCGACGTGGTCCTGGCCGGATCGACGACGGTGATCCCGGCCGGCGACGGCGACCTGCTCGACTACATGAATTCGCTCAAGCGGCTGCAGGGGCTGGAAGTCCGACGAATCTATCCGGCCCACGGCCCGGTCATCGAGGACGGGCCGGCGCGGATCCAGGAGTACATCGATCATCGCCTCATGCGTGAGCGCCAGATCCTCCAGGCGCTTGGCGATGGCCTCCCCACCATTCCGGTGATGGTCGAGAAGATCTACGCCGAGGTGCCGAAGGCGCTCCACGCGATGGCGGCGCAGTCGGTGGAGTCGCATCTGAAGAAGCTCGCGCGCGAGGGGCGCGTGCTCGAGAGCGTCGTGCGGGACGCGCCGTCCCGCTGGCTGCTGATCCGCTAGCCTGCCGTCTGGCGCTCGCGCGCCCGCTCGACCAGCGCGCGGAACAAATTGCGGGCGGTCCGATCGTGGCCGACTAGCTCTTCCGGATGCCACTGGACGCCCACGACGAAGCGCGAGTCGTCGACCAGCTCCACGCCTTCCACGATCGAGTCCGGCGCCCACGCGACGTCCCTCAGGCCGCGGCCCAGCCGGTTGATGGCCTGGTGGTGAAAGCTGTTCACGTCGACCTCCAGCGCGCCGAGGATGCCGGCGAGCCGCGAGCCGTCCTGCACCTTCACGTGATGCACCGCTGTGCTCCGCGACCGGCCCAGAAGGTCGGCCTGGCGGTGGTCGAGCGGCGAGCCCAGCGCGCTCGGAATGTCTTGATGGAGGCTCCCGCCGAGCGCCACGTTGAGCACCTGGAGGCCGCGGCAGATCGCGAGCAGAGGAGTCCGCGTCTCGATCGCCCAGCGTGTCAGGTCTACCTCGAGCCCGTCCCGCGCCGTGGAGACGTCGGCGGTGGTCGGGTGGGGCGCCTCGCCGAACCTGGTCGGATCGACGTCGCCGCCGCCGGTCAGCAGGACACCCTGCAGCCGTTTCAGGAGCTCGGCGCGCGCCGGCGGCTCGAGCTGGGGCGGTAGCAGAACCGGGATTCCGCCGGCCTGCTGGACCGCGCTGAGGTACGCCGCGTTGACGTAGGCGCGTTCCGGATACCGGTCGAAGGTGACCGACGTCGACACGCCGATGAGCGGATTCATAGACTCCAGCCTAGCATGGGGGCCCCTTGGCGGGCGGCGCCCCGGCGAGTATGATTGCCGCCATGAGCCTAGACTCCGCCAGTTCCCAGCAAACAGCTCCCGGTCACACTCCCACTGCCACGGCCCAGGTGATCGGCACCCGCTGGGCGGTGGCCGCCGGCCACACGCTCGCCTCCGAAGCCGCGGCGCGCGTGCTCGGCGCCGGTGGAAACGCGATCGATGCCGGCGTCGCCGCGGGGATCACCCTGGGCGTCGTCCACTGCGACATGGTCAGTGTCGCCGGCGTCGCGCCGATTCTCGTGCACGTCGCGCGAACCGGTGAGACATGGCAGGTCTCGGGCGTCGGGCCGTATCCGCGCGCGAGCTCGGTGGCGTACTTCCGCGAGCGGCACGGCAACCAGATCGCGCCGGGGCTTGCGCGCACCGTCGTGCCCGCGGCGCCGGACGCCTGGTGCACCGCCCTGGCGCGCTGGGGGACCATGTCCTTCGCCGAGGTGGCGACGGCGGCCACGGAGCACGCGGAGCGCGGATTCGCGGTCTCGCAGTTCACGGCCTATCAGATGGGCTCGAACGTCGACAAGTACCGCCGCTGGCCGTCGTCCACCGCGCTCTATCTGCGTGACGGGCGCGCGCTGCGCACCGGCGAGGTGCTCGTGCAGCGCGAGCTGGGCGAGACACTCCGGCGCATGGCCCGCGCCGAGGCCAATGCGGGCGGCAGCCGCGAGGCCGGGATTCGCGCCGCGCGCGACGAGTTCTACCGGGGCGAGACCGCGAAGCGCATCGCCGAATTTCACCGCGCCGAAGGCGGGCCGCTGGCGCTCAGCGACCTCGCCGAGTTCAGCGTGGAAGTCGCTCCCGCGCTGAAGACCACCTTCGGCTCGTACGAAGTCGCCGCGTGCGGCTTCTGGTGTCAGGGACCGTCGTTGCTTCAGATGCTCAATCTTCTGGACGGCGTCGACCTCAAGGCGCTCGGGCACAATTCGCCCGCGTACCTGCATCGGATCATCGAGACGATCAAGCTCGCGTTTGCCGATCGCGATGCCTACTACGGCGATCCGCACTTCGTGAAGATCCCGGACGGGCTGCTCTCGAAGGCGTACGCGGCCGCGCGTCAGCGGCTGGTCAAGGAGCGGGCGTGGCCGCAGCTGCCGCCCCCGGGCGATCCCGACCGGCTCGACGCGGTCCGTAATCTTGAGGCCGCACTCCCGCTGGCCGGGGGCTCGCATCCCGCGCCCGGCGCCGAGACGGACGCGCTCGACACGAGCTACGTCTCCGTCGTGGACGAGGCCGGCAACGGGTTCTCGGCCACGCCGAGCGATCCGAACGTCGACTCGCCGGTGGTCAGCGGCGTCGGCTGCGTCGTGTCGCCGCGCGGCTCCCAGGGCTGGCTCGATCCGGAGCATCCGAGCGTCGTCGCGCCGGGCAAGCGGCCGCGCCTTACGCCCGCGCCGGCGATGGCCTTCACGGGTGGCCGCCTGCTCATGCCGTTCGGCACGCCCGGCGGTGACGTGCAGCAGCAGGCGATGCTCCAGGTGTTCCTGAACACGACGGTCTTCGGCATGGATCCGCAGGTTGCCATCGAGGCGCCGCGCGTCGCGTCGCGAAGCCATCCCGACTCGTTCTGGCCGCACGCGGTCGCTCCCGGCAAGATGGAGGCTGAGCGGCGCATTCCGCGCCAGACGCTCGACGCGCTGGCGGCCCTGGGCCACAGCGTCGCGGAATGGCCGGAATGGGAATGGCGGGCGGGCGCGGTGTGCGCCGTCAAGGTCGGAGCGGAGGGAACCCGGTGGGCCGGGGCCGATCCGCGTCGCGGCTGCCACGCCATCGCGCGATAGGCACCAGCCAGCGCGAGGAGAGTTCCGCCGCACCGCGGCGACTGAAGCATTTCGTCCGCGCGATCGCCCCGGTCGATAGGTCTGGCGATCAGGACGTGGCGGGCGCCGCGAGCGGCGCCTGCCGCGACGTGACGGGCTCCTCGCGGATCGCGAGCGCCAGGCCCGCCGCGACGAAGCCCAAGAACGCGGCCGTGACGAACGCGATCTCGTAGCCGCCGGTCCACTCGTAGATCCAGCCGGCGAGCGCCGCGCCGAGCGCCGAGCCCACCTGATGCGAGAGGTAGATCCAGCCCGACAGCTCGCCGACCGAATATCGGCCGAAGATGTTCGCCGTCAGCGTGGTGGTGGGCGGCACCGTCGAGATGTAGTTGAGCCCAAAGATCGCGGCCCACAGGTGTAGCGACGGCGCGTTCCAGACGTAGAGCAGGAACAGGAGCGAGATACCTCGGAAGAAGTAGAAGAACGCCAGCGGCACGCGCCGGCCGAACCGGTCGCAGATCCAGCCGGAAGCGATCGTGCCCAGCACGTTCATGGCGCCCATCACGGCCAGCGCGATCGATGCCTGCAGCTCACTGAAGTTGTGCTCGAGCGCGTGCGGCATGAAATGCGTGAGCACCATGCCGTTCGAGGTGTAGCCGCATACGAAGAAGGTCGCCATCAAGAGCCAGAACTGGGGCATCCGCATCGCTTCCAGTGCCGCTACGCGCTGCGACTTCTCGAGCGCCGCCGCCGAAGCCGCCGCGCTCGCGGTGCCGGTGGCGCCGTAGGGGCGAAGCCCGCGCTCGGCCGGGTCGTTGCGAACGAGGAGGAGCGCAATCGGGAGCATGAGCACGAGCAGCCCCACGGCGAGCCAGAAGTAGCTCGTGCGCCAACCGTACGACAGCGTGAGCGACATCGCCAGCGGGATCACCACGAGCTGCCCGGCCGACATTCCGCCGGCCGCCAGGCCGATCGCGACGCCGCGGCGCTGCTCGAACCAGCGGGCTGCCACCGTCGATCCGGTGGCGATCGAGAGTCCGCCGGCGCCCACCGCCATCAGGAGCCCTATCGTGAAGTAGATCTGGGCGAGGCCCTGCGCGCGGCAGGCGCCGAGAGCGCCCAGGCCAAGCAAAAGGAGCGAGAAGACGACGACCCGCCGCGGGCCCCAGCGGTCGGCGAGCCGGCCGACGAAGGGCCCGACCGCGCCCAGGAGAAGGAGCGAGACCGCGGCGACGCCCGACAGGGCTCCGCGGCCCCAGCCGAATTCGGCTTCCATGGGTTTGATGTAGACGCCGAACGAGGAGCGGAGGCCGGTGCCGGCCATCATGCAAAGGGTCACGGCGGCCAGCACAATCCACGCGGGATGCGGCCGCCGGATCGAGCTCACGGGCTTAGGAGTCCCAGGCACGCGCCCGGGATTCAGCGAAGGTCACAAAATTGGGCGGCCCGGGCACGGAGTCGGCGTGACTTCCGTGGCCCGGGCCGCTCGGCGCGAAGTCCTCAGCTCTTGCCGGCCGGCGCCGTGCGCCTGAAGACGATCGCGTCGCGCTCGGCGTCGGCCGTCAGCGCATCGCCGTCGGCGAACTCGCGCTGCAGAAGCTTCAGAGAAAGCGGATCTTGGACCAGCCGCTGGATCGTGCGCTTGAGTGGCCGGGCCCCGAACGTCGGATCGTAGCCCTGGTGCCCGAGGAGCGCGCGGGCCGCGTCGGTCACCGTGAGCTCGATGCGGCGGGCCGCCAGGCGCTGGCGCAGGTGGCCGAGCTGGATGTCGACGATCCGGTCGAGCGCCTCGCGGCCGAGGGGCGCGAAGATGACCACCTCGTCGATCCGGTTGAGGAACTCCGGCCGCAGCGTGTTGCGCAGCTCCTGCATCAGGAGCGGGCGCACCTTCTCCGGCTGCTCGTACTCGCGGAAGATGTGGCTTCCGAGGTTCGAGGTCATGATGACCACCGTGTTTCGGAAGTCGACCGTGCGGCCGTGGCCGTCGGTCAGCCGGCCGTCGTCGAGCAGCTGCAGGAGCACGTTGAAGACGTCTCCGTGCGCCTTCTCGATCTCGTCGAAGAGGACAACCGAGTACGGGCGCCGGCGAACTGCCTCGGTCAGCTGACCGCCCTCGTCGTAGCCGACATAGCCGGGCGGAGCGCCGATCAGACGGGCCACTGTGTGCTTCTCCATGTACTCCGACATGTCGATCCGGATCATCGCCCGCTCGTCGTCGAAGAGGAACTCGGCGAGAGCGCGCGCCAGCTCGGTCTTGCCGACGCCGGTGGGTCCAAGGAACAGGAACGAGCCAATAGGCCGGTTGGGATCGGCGAGCCCCGATCGCGCGCGCCGGACCGCGTTCGCCACGGCCCGGAGGGCCTCGTCCTGGCCGACGACGCGCCGGCCGAGGCGCTCTTCCATGTTGACGAGCTTCTGGATCTCGCCCTCGAGCAGCCGCGTGACCGGAATGCCCGTCCACTTGGCGACGGTGGCGGCGATGTCCTCCTCGTCGACCTCCTCGCGCAGCATGCGTCCGTGGGCGTGCTGGTCGGCGAGCTGCGCGTCCAGCTCCGCGAGCTGCTTCTCGAGCGTCATGAGCGTCCCGTAGCGGAGCTCGGCGGCGCGGTTCAGGTCGCCTCGGCGCTCGGCGTCGGCCATCGCGTGGCGGGTCGACTCGATCTCCTCCTTGATCTTGCCGATGCGCGTGATGCCGTCCTTCTCGGCCTGCCAACGCGCCTTGAGGCCGTCGCCCTTCTCCCGGAGCTCGGCCAGCTCGGCATCGATCTTGGCCAGGCGCTCGCGCGAAACGCTGTCTTCCTCGCGGGCGACCGAGACGCGCTCGATCTGCAGCTGCATGACCCGCCGCTCGATCTCGTCGATCTCTTGTGGCATCGAGTCGATCTGCATCCGGATGCGCGCCGCTGCCTCGTCGACGAGGTCGATCGCCTTGTCCGGCAGGAAGCGGTCGGCGATGTAGCGGTGCGAGAGGACCGCCGCCGCGACGAGGGCGGTGTCCTTGATTTTCACCTTGTGGTGGACCTCGTACTTGTCCTTCAGGCCGCGGAGGATCGCGATCGTGTCCTCGACCGAGGGCTCGCGGACCATGACCGGCTGGAAGCGCCGCTCGAGGGCGGCGTCCTTTTCGATGTGCTTGCGATACTCGTCGAGCGTGGTCGCGCCGACGCAGCGCAGCTCGCCACGCGCCAGGGCCGGCTTGAGCATGTTGGCTGCGTCCACCGCGCCCTCGGCCGCACCGGCCCCCACCAGCGTGTGGAGCTCGTCGATGAAGCAGATGATCTGGCCCGCCGACTCGGTGATCTCCTTCAACACGGCCTTCAGGCGGTCCTCGAACTCGCCGCGGTACTTCGAGCCGGCCACCAGCGAGCCGATGTCGAGCGCGACCAGTTGCTTGCCCTTGAGCCCTTCGGGCACGTCGCCGGCGACGATCCGCTGCGCGAGCCCCTCGACGATCGCGGTCTTGCCCACGCCGGGCTCGCCGATGAGGACCGGGTTGTTCTTGGTGCGGCGGGAGAGCACCTGGATGACGCGCCGGATCTCCTCGTCGCGGCCGATGACCGGGTCGAGCTTGCCGCGGCGCGCGAGATCGGTCAGATCGCGGGAGTAACGCTGGAGCGCCTGGTACTTCTCCTCGGGGTTCGGATCGGTCACGCGCTGGTTGCCGCGGATCTCGACCAGCGCCTTGTAGATCGCCTCGGCGGTGACGCCGCTGGCCGACAGCAGGCGCGCGGCGACTCCGTCGCGCTCCTGCGCCAGGGCCAGGAGCAGGTGCTCGGTCGAGACGTACTCGTCGTGGAGCCGCTGCGCCTCGGCGTGCGCCCGCTCGAGGGCCTGCCGCGTGCGCTCGCCCAGGTACTGGCCGCTCGCGCCCCGCACCTTCGGCATACGCTCGAGCGTCGCGTTCACCTCGCGAAGGATCGCATCGGGCCGAGCACCGAGCTTGGCCAGGACCGGGCCGACTACGCCTTCGCGCTGCTCAAGCAGCGCCCGCAGCAGGTGCTCGGGCTCGATCGCCTGGTGGCTGTGCTGGTCGGCCAGCGATTGCGCCGCCTGCAGCGCTTCCTGCGCCTTCACCGTGAACTTGTCCATCCTCATGCTCATGATTCAGCTCTTCCTTGTTTTAACGGCGGTCGCGGTTTTAACGGCGGTCGCGTCGCCGAGATCTGGCTCGCGTTACCCCAGATACGCCCGCGGGTTGTCGCTCCGGAGCGCCTTCAGCTTCTCGTACAGCTCCCGCTCTTCCGACGTCAGCTCGCTCGGCATGACGATCTTGACCGCCACGAACTGATCGCCGGCGCCGCCGCCCTTGAGCCGCGGCATGCCATAGCCCGGCAGCCGGAAGGTACGT
The DNA here is from genome assembly GCA_046727415.1 of Candidatus Methylomirabilota bacterium. Lineage (GTDB taxonomy): Bacteria > Methylomirabilota > Methylomirabilia > Rokubacteriales > CSP1-6 > AR31. The sequence continues at coordinate 19,689 of JBKPCO010000224.1, read as the reverse complement.
CCGCTCGAGGTCGCGGGAGGCACCTTCATCGACACCTTGCCGCGCAGGGTGGGGACCTCGATCGAAGTGCCGAGCGCCGCCTCGGGCGCGGTAATCGGCAGGCTCAGGTGGACGTCGTCGCCCTTGCGCTCGAAGAACGGATGCGGGGCGACGGTGACGCTCAGGTACAGGTCGCCGCGCGCGCCGGGCGCCCCCGTGCCCTCACCGGAAACACGGACGCGCTGGCCGCTCTTCACGCCGGCGGGGATCTTCACGTCGACCTGGCGATGAGCTCGCTGCCACCCGCCGCCGCCGCACGCGGCGCACGGCTTTCCCTGCACGTTGCCGGCGCCCTGACAGACCGCGCACGGCTCCTCGAGGTCCATCGCGAACGTCTTGCGCGCCCCGTGAAAGGCCTCGTCGAGCGAGATCTCGACGCCCGCCTCGACATCGGCGCCGCGGGGGCTCCGGTCGAAGCCTTCGTCGAAGCGGATCCCTCCGGAGCGTGAGCCGCGGCGGGCGTGGGCTCCCAGGTCTCCGAAGATCGAACGGAAGAACTCGGAGAAGTCCCCGAGGTTTCCGGCGTCTCCTCCGTACTCCACTCTGAAGCCGCCTCCGGGCGGGGCGCCCGGCGGGGCCTGGGTGTAGCGCTGCCAGTCGGGTCCGAGCGAATCGTACCGGCGGCGCTTCTCCGGGTCGGAGAGAACCTCGTACGCCTCGCTGACCTCTTTGAAACGCTCCGTCGCGTCCTTGGTCTTCGCGACGTCCGGGTGGTACTTCCTTGCGAGCCGGCGATAGGCGGACTTGATCGTCTTGTCGTCCGCTTTCCGGTCGACTCCGAGAATCTTGTAGTAGTCCTTGAAATCGACTGCCATCTCAGCCTACATGGAGTATAGCAGATAATCTTAGTGTTGCACGCTAACTAGGACACAGGGCCATCCTAGAATATGACCCGTATGATATTGAAAAGACTCTACGGGGCTACTTGACCGCCCGGACCTTCATCCGCGGCCAACCCGAAACGCCACGTAGAGGGACATGGATCCCCGCTGGAGGAGGACCGTCAGCGGATCGCCGTCCTTCACCTCCCGGGTCAGACGCTCGAAGTCCGCCATCGTCCTCACCGTCTGGCCGTTGAGCTGCTTGATGACGTCGCCGCGCTGGACGCCGGCCTCGGCCGCGGCCGCCCCGTCCTCCACGCGGACCACGACCACGCCATCGCTCGATCGGAGATTGAGCTGCCGCGCGATCTCGGGCGTGACGGGACGGACCTCGAGACCGAGCGCCGAGCGTGCACGGCCGCTGGGCCGCTCCTGCAAGGCCTGGCGCTCGTCGGGAGCCTGGCCTACCTTGACCTCGAGCATCTTTTCGGACTGGTCGCGCCACACCTTCACCTTCGCCGTGCGGTCCGGCGACGTGAACCCCACGGCACGCTGCAGATCGCCCGGGCCTTCCATGGGACGCCCGTCGAACTCGAGCAGGATGTCGCCGGGCTTGAGCCCGGCCTTGGCGGCCGGGCTGTCGGGGACTACCTCGTTGACGAGTACCCCCTTTGAGTCCTTGGCGCCGAACGCGCGGACGAGCTCCGGGCTGAGCGGCTGGATCGAGACGCCGAGCCAGCCGCGCGTCACACGACCCTTGTCGCGGAGCTCGGTGTAGATCTTGCGGGCCATGTTCGAGGGGATCGCGAAGCCGATACCCGAGCCCCCAGCGACAATCGCGGTGTTGATCCCGACGACCTCGCCCTGCATGTTCACGAGCGGACCGCCGGAGTTGCCGGGATTGATAGCGGCGTCGGTCTGCAGGAAGTCGTCGAACGGGCCCTGGTCGAGCTGTCGCGCCTTGGCGCTGATGATGCCGGCGGTGACCGTGGCCTGCAGGCCGAACGGCGAGCCGACGGCAAGGACCCAGTCGCCGACCTGGATGCGATCGGAGTCCCCCAGCCGGGCGTACTTGAAGCTACCCTTGCCGTCGTCGAGCTTGAGGACGGCGAGGTCGGTCTTCTTGTCCAGGCCGATGATCTTGGCCTTGTGCTTTCCGCCGTCGAGCGTCACCACCTCGATCTCGGTGGCCTTCTCCACCACGTGGGCGTTCGTGAGCGCGATCCCCGAAGGATCCACGATGACGCCGGAGCCGAGGCTCCGTTGCGGGATGCGCTCGGGGGCTTCGCCGAAGAAGCGCCGGAAGAACTCCTCGCCGAAGTACTCCTCGAAGGGCGTGCGGCCCGGGCCGGCGCCGCGCGAAAGGGTGTTGATGTTGATCACGGCCGGCTTGATGGCATCGGCGATGGCCGCGAACGTGCCGCCCTGAGGCGGCATCTGCACCGGGAGCAGGGGGACCGGGGTGACGGGGCCCTGCGCCACCTGCGTCAGCAGGGCCATGCGCTGTAGCTCAGCGCGCGACGCCGTGAATGCGCCGAGGGCGACACCCGCCACCAGCGCGAGCACCAGCGCTCCGAAAAAGGTCTTCCGCTTGAGTTGCATCATCGCGCGCCCTCCGTCATGCTCTCGCCGGCCAGCGCCCGGCGCAGGCGCTCGCCCTCGAGAGTCTCGGTCCGCTTCAGCTCTTGCGCCGCGGCCACCAGCACGGCCTTCTTCGTCGTCAGCATCCCGCGGACCCGGTCGTGGGTGCGCTCGAGGAGCGCTCGCACTTCCTCGTCGATCGTGCGCGCGGTCGCCTCGCTGTACTCCCGCTCGCCGCCGATTCCGGTGCCCTTGAGGAACAGCGACTGGCGCTCGCCGTACGTGGCGAGGCCCACGCGCTCGGACATTCCGTACTTCGTCACCATGAGGCGGGCCAGCTCGGTCGCGCGCTCGAGGTCGTTATGCGCGCCGGTCGACACCTCACCGTAGACGAGCTCCTCGGCGACGCGTCCGCCCAGGAGCACCGCGATCCGGTCCTCCAGCTCGCTCCGGGTCATCAGGAAGCGCTCCTCAGTGGGCAGCTGGTAGGTCATCCCGAGGGCGGCGACCCCGCGGGGGATGATCGTGACCTTGTGGACAGGATCGGCGTGGGGGACCGAGGTGGCCACCAGCGCGTGACCCATCTCGTGATGGGCGACGATGTCACGCTCCTTCTCGGATAGTACGCGGCTCTTCTTCTCGAGCCCGGCGACGACGCGGTCGATGGCCTCCTCGAAGTCGGACATCTCGACCGCGCTCTTCTCCTTGCGCGCCGCCAGCAGTGCCGCCTCGTTGACGATGTTGGCGAGGTCGGCGCCCGCGAAGCCGGGCGTGCGCGCGGCGATGACACCGAGATCCACGCCCGGCGCCAGGACCACCGCCCGGGCGTGCAATCTCAGGATCGCCTCGCGCCCGCGCAGATCGGGCTTGTCGACGACCACCTGGCGATCGAAGCGCCCCGGTCGAAGGAGCGCCTGGTCGAGCACCTCGGGCCGGTTCGTGGCGGCCATGATGATGACGCCCTTCGAGGAATCGAAGCCGTCCATCTCGGCGAGCAGCTGGTTGAGGGTCTGCTCACGCTCGTCGTGGCCTCCGATGAAACCGGTGCTGCCGGCCCGCGACTTGCCGATCGCGTCCAGCTCGTCGATGAAGATGATGCAGGGCGCCTTGTCCTTGGCCTGCTCGAACAGGTCGCGCACGCGCGCGGCGCCCACCCCGACGAACATCTCGACGAACTCGGAGCCGGAGAGGGTGAAGAACGGCACGTCCGCCTCGCCGGCCACCGCGCGGGCGAGCAAGGTCTTGCCCGTGCCCGGAGGACCCACCAGGAGCACGCCCTTGGGAATGCGCCCGCCGAGCCGCTGGTACTTCCGCGGATTCTTCAGGAAGTCGACGATCTCGACGAGCTCCGCCTTCGCCTCGTCGACGCCCGCGACGTCGCCGAACGTGGTCTTGAGCTCCTTGCGATCGAAGATCTTGTGCTTGGAGCGGCCAAACGACAGGGCCTGGGTGGGCCCGCCGCCGACCCGGCGCATGAGGAACATCCAGATGGCGATCATGATGCCGAGCGGGATGATCCAGCCGAACACGAGATCGCGCACGAAGGTGGACTCGATCCGGCCCGTGAACTCGATCTTGTGCTTCTCGAGCTCGGCGACGAGCGGAGCCTCGTCGACGCCTGGGATCCGCGTCACCGTGAACACGCGGACCTCGGCCGACTGGGTGAGCCACTGGCGCAGGCGATCGCCAGCGCCGCTCGGCCCGGTGGGTAGGGCGTCGGGCTTCGCTATGCCCTGGATCTGACGCTCGGTGAGCGCGACCTTCTCGATCTTGTCCGAACGCACGAGATCGAGGAAGCGCGACATCGGGATCTCAACCGTGCGCGGGGCCTGGAGCCAGGCCTGCAGCACGAGGAGAACAGTGGCCGCAACCAACAGGTAGGCCAGCGAAAACTGGAGACGCTGGTTCAGTCGCGGCTTCATCGGGGATCCCCTTGAATCATGCTAGCTGCGCGGCGGGGGAGTGTCAAACTCGTGACGTCTTTTTGCTTGACACATCAAGCCCTTTGGCCTAAAAGTTGGCGCTGACCGCTCCTGTGAAACTAAGAACAAGCACATCTCTCGCGAGGACCGGCCAACGCCGCTGCGAGCTTCTGGTTCAGGGGTCGATGTGAGGCAGTACCGTGCGGTTCGCCGAGGAGCATGGGCGGCTCTGGCCGTGGTCGCTCTTCTCACGGCGTTCTCTGCCCTGCCGGCCTTGGCGCAGGACACTGCCCGCGATCCCGCGTACCGGGCCTTCCCGCTCATCGGGTCGCGCCTCGCGGTGTGGGCGATCGCCCAGCTCCACCTGAACTTCGCCGCGTTCATTCTCGGCGTCCCGATCTTCGCCGTGATCATCGAGATCATCGGCTGGCGCACGGGCGACGCGCGCTACGACTGGCTGGCCCACGAGTTCGTCAAGCTCATCTTCGCTGCGTTCTCGACGACCGCGCTGCTGGGCGCCTTCCTCCTGTTCCTGTTCGTCGGCTACTACCCGAAGTTTTGGACGTACATGACGTCGATTTTCTTCCCCACTTACTGGATCTACGCAGTCCTCTTCTTCGCGGAGACCTTCACCGTCTACATCTGGTACTACGGGTGGGACTGGCTCAGCGGTTCGCGCAAGGTCATTCACGTCGGGCTCGGGGTGCTCAGCAATCTCTTCGGCACCGCTATCTTATTGGTGGCGAACTCCTGGGTCACCTTCATGATCTCGCCGGCGGGCATCGACGAGTCGGGCGCCCTCAAGGGATCAGTGTGGGCGGCCATCAACAACTTCACCTGGATGCCGATCAACATCCACCGGCTGATCGCGAACATCGTGTTCGGCGGCACCATCGCCGCCGCGTACGCCGCGTTCCGATTCCTGGGGGCCAAGACCGACGAGGAGCGCGCCCGCTACGACTGGATGGGCTACATCGGTAACTTCGTGGCGCTCTCCGCGTTCATCGTGCTGCCGTTCGCCGGTTACTACCTGGGCCGCGAGATCTACGCGTTCAACCAGACCATGGGCATCACGATGATGGGCGGCTTCATGTCGTGGCTCTGGATCATCCAGGCGATCCTGATCGGCGTGCTGTTCATCGGGTCGAATTACTACCTGTGGCTCGGGATGGAGCGCATCCCAGGCTCGGAGCGGTATCGCCGCTACGTCCCGATGCTGATCGGCATCCTCGCCTTCGGCTTCATGGTCTGGGCGACGCCGCGCTCGATGGTGATTACGCTCGACGAGGCGCGCGCGATGGGCGGCACGCACCATCCGGTGCTCGGGTTCCTGGGCGTCATGTCGGCGAAGAACACCGCCGTGAACATGATGATCCTGACGACATTCCTGTCGTTCGTCCTCTATCGGCGCGCCAACCGCATCTCGACCAAGTCCTGGGCCGGGACCGGGATGCTGATCCAGTGGGTCGCTCTCGGCGTCGCCGCGGTGATCGTCATCTTCTACGGCGTCTACGGCTACTTCGTCGAATCGCTGATCCGGATCGGCTTCTCGGTCTACCAGGTCATGGCCGTGCTCGGTGCGATCGTCGTGGTGATGGCGATTGATATTCCGATGTTCAAGGGCGCCCGCTCCACCGGCACGATCCGCTGGGGCACGATCGCGCCGCGCTCACAGTATGTGCTCATCCTGCTGGCCGTGACGTTCACCTGGCTGATGGGCCTGATGGGCTTCGCGCGCTCGGGTATTCGCCAGCACTGGCACGTCTACGGCATCATCCGGGACAACTCGGTCGACGCGGCCACGCCGGCCATCGGTTATGCCGCCAACATGATCACCGCGGTCACGATCGTCTTCTTCGCGCTGGTCATGTTCGTCTTCTGGCTCGGCGGTCTCGGCGAGAAGGGCAAGGAGGGCGGGCACGGCCACGCCGCCATGCCGGTCTTCGCGGGCGGCAGCGACGCCGACCCCACGCGGATGCCGGGGCGGAAGTCCTGAGCATGCGCGTTCCGGTCGGCGTCAAGGTCGGCGCGTTCGCGCTGGTCGTCATGGGTACGTACACGTACTACGCGAACTCGATCCCGCAGATCCAGTCCAAGCCGCCGGCCGAGCTCTCGCTCGAGGGCGGCAACGTCACCCCCGAGCAACTCGTGAAGGCCGGCGAGGAGATCTTCAAGACGAAGGGCACGTGCGAGATCTGCCACCGGATCGGCCAGAAGGGGACCCGCGCGCCGGATCTCGCGGGCATCGGCGCCCGCGCCGCGAAGACCAAGCCTGGCATGAGCGCCAAGCAGTACATCATCGAGTCGCTGCTGGAGCCCGGCGCGTATCTCGTCGAGGGCTACCCGAACATCATGCCGCACGTGGACAAGCCGCCGATCGGGCTGAACCGCTCCGAGCTCTGGGCGCTCACCGCGTTTCTCGAGTCACTCGGCGGCACGCCGGACGTCAAGCTCGACGACATTCCCAAGACGGCGGGCGCCGCCGCTTCGGGCGGAGGCGCCGCGGCCGAGGCGAAGATTCCCGGCGACTCGAAGGCGGGCGAGGCGGTCTTCCAAGGCAAGGGCGGCTGCATCGCCTGCCACAAGGCCGGCAAGATCGGCGCCTCGCCGGTCGGTCCCGACCTCTCGCAGATCGCCAAGATCCAGACGCCCGACTACATCATGAAGAAGATCCTCGATCCGGCCGGATCCGGCACGGTCGCGGGCTATCCGAAAGGCGTCATGCCGCCGATGTTCGGCCAGACGCTGACAGCAAAGGAGTACGTCGATCTCGTGTCGTTCCTGATGACGCTCAAGTGACGCGATGAGCTTCCTGCGCTCTCGCTTCGTCCAGGCCATCCTGGTGATCGTCATCGCGTTCGTCATCTTCCGGTTCGGCATCCGACCGCCGGCGCCGTGGAGTGTCCTGACGCTCTACATGTCGATCGTGCTCCTGTCGGTCCTGGTATACGTGTCCTCCGACTCCGACTCCTGGCGTGACTTCCTCCGGCCGATCCGCGCGACGCTGGTCAGCCCCGACCGGCGCTACGTGCGGCTCGGGCTCCTGATCGCCCTGCCGATCCTGCTCGGCTACTACGCCTACACGCAGGCCGCGGCCAAGCCGCAGGCGCCGCCGGAGCTGCGCGCGGTCCATCCGGCGCCGCCGGGATCGATCCAGTTCCGCGGCAAGGAGATCCAGATCACTGGGCTCGACAACCCGCTCAGGAAGGATCAGGCGGGCTTCAAGAAGCACGTCGCGGCCGGCGGCGAGATCTACATCCGCAACTGTGTCTACTGCCACGGCGACAACCTCGACGGGAGGGGCCACTTCGCCTATGGCTTCAACCCGCCGCCGGCGAACTTCCAGGATCCAGGCACGATCGCGATGCTCCAGGAGGCCTTCCTCTTCTGGCGCATCGCCAAGGGAGGGCCAGGGCTTCCGAAGGAATCGACGCCCTGGAATTCGGTCATGCCCGCCTGGGAAGACCGCCTGAGCGAAGAGCAGATCTGGCAGGTCATCATGTACCTCTACGACGCGACCGGCCAGCATCCGCGCCGCTGGGAAGAGACGCATTGATGCCGACGCGTCGGGCTGGCGTCGCGATCCTCGTCGCGCTCTGGTTCTTTGCGGGTGCGCTGCCCGCTCATGCGCAGGCCGGCGACGCGACGGCCGGCAAGGCGGTGTACGAGAGGAAGTGCCTGGAGTGTCACGGCGAGAAGGGCGACGGCAAGGGCCCAGCCGCCGAGCTGCTCGCGCCGCGGCCCCGCGACTTCACCACGGGCCTCTACAAGATCAGGACCACCGCCAACAAAGTTCCGACCGATCAGGACCTCTTCCGGATCATCACCGACGGGATGCCCGGAACCTCGATGCCCTCGTGGGCCGTGCTCCCCGAGAGGGACCGCTGGAATCTGGTCGCGCACATCAAGAGCTTCGCGGCCGACAAGTTCAAGGAGGCGCCGAAGAAGCTCGAGCTGCCCAAGGAGGTCGCCTCGTCGGCGGAGTCGATCAAGCGCGGTAAGGAGATGTTCGAGGCGATCGAATGCCACAAGTGCCACGGCACCGAGGGTCGCGCCGACGGCCCCTCGCGCTCGGAGCTGAAGGACGAGTGGGGCCACCCGATCCCGCCGGCGAACCTGACCAAGCGGTGGACCTTCCGCGGGGGATCCAGCCGGACCGAGATCGCCACGCGCCTCGCCAACGGCGTCCTCGGCACGCCGATGCCCGCGTTCCTCGACAGCGTCGAGAAGCCGGAGGACATCTGGCACCTCACGAACTTCATCCTGTCGCTCGGCCCGGAGTCGCCGCACTACGCCACACTGATCTCGGTGACGGCGACGACGGCGGCGATCCCCGACGACCCGAACGCCGAGCTCTGGAAGAACCTGACCCCCAGCAACGTCCCACTGATGGGGCAGGTGATCGTCGATCCGCGCAACTTCAACCCCGCGATCGACCTGGTGGCGGTGCGGGCGATGTACAACGACAAAGAGATCGCCTTCCATCTGACGTGGGACGATCCGACGCAGTCCGCCGACGAGGCCGCCAAGAAGCTCGTCGCCGACGGGATCTCGCTCCAGTTCCCACCGCAGATCACCGCGGGGACGGAACGGCCCTACTTTCTGATGGGCGACGCCTCCGATGCTGTCTACCTCCTGCGCTGGGAAAACGCCAAGGGCGTGACCGAGGCGACGGCGAACGGCCCGACGAAGATCGTGCCCATCCAGGGCGGCGAGGCGACCGCCAAAGCGGTCTACGCCAACGGCCAGTACCGGCTCGTGATCAAGCGTCCGCTGGTCTCGAAGGACGCGTCGAGGCCGACGTTCGTGCCCGCGGTGTTCATGCCGGTCGCGTTCCAAGCGTGGGACGGCGGCGCGGGCGAGGGCGGGACAAAGATGTCGCTGACGTCATGGTACTATCTGCGCCTGGAGGAGCCGCAGTCGAACCGGCGTTTCGTCATTCCTCCGGTCGTCGCAATCCTCACTCTGGCGGTGATGCTGCTTGTGGTGCGAGTGGCGAACCGGCGGGCATAACTCGAATTCAGAAGGAGCCTGAGCAATGCGCAAAGTAATCGGAGCGTTTCTGGCGATCGCCCTCGTCGCGGGCGTGGCCGTCCTCGCCCACGGTCCGGGCCCGGCCGGAGCGCAGGGCGGCGGCACGATCGAGGCCTCGGTGACGTACGCCGGCGCGCCGGTGGTCGAGAAGCTCAAGGTGAACAAGGACACTGAGAAGTGCGGGACCGAGGCGGTCATCGAAAAGGTCGTGGTCGGCGCCAACAAGGGGCTCGCGAACGCGGTCGTCTCCGTCCCGGGGGCCAAGGGCGCGGCGAAGGCAGTGAAGGCGACCGTCGATCAGCACGGCTGCAAGTTCGTCCCGCACGTGACGGCCATGACGCCGGGCGAGCTCGACCTCAAGAACTCCGACGACATCCTGCACAACATCCACACGTATTCGACGGCGAATCCGTCCATCAACAAGGCGCAGCCCAAATTCAAGAAGGTGATGACAGAGAAGTTCGAGAAGCCGGAGATCATCAAGCTCACCTGCGACGTCCACAGCTGGATGCTCGGGTGGGTCGCCGTCATGCCGAACCCGTTCTTCGGCGTCACCGACGCCAACGGCGTGACCAAGATCGACAACGTCCCGCCCGGCAAGTACACCGTCGAGGCGTGGCACGAGACGCTCGGCAAGCAAACGAAGGACGTGGAGGTCAAAGCCGGGCAGGCCACGAAGGTCGCTTTCGAGATGAAGAAGTAAGAGCCAGGAGGCTCTGCGAGCATGCTTGACTGGTGGCTGCCGGAGAACGTTTCGACCTACGGCCAGGAGATCGACTGGCTCTTCCACCTCATCTACTACATCACCGGCGTGACGTTCGTCCTGGTCTTCGTCACGATGCTCGCGTTCATCGTGATGTACCGCGACCGTCCGGGCCGCCGCGCGAAGTACACCCACGGCAACACGACGCTCGAGATCGTGTGGACCGTGGTGCCGGCGCTGATCCTCGTCATCCTGACGATTCTCAGCGTCCCGGCCTGGTCGCGGATCAAGATGACCATGCCGGACACGGATTTCGTCGTGCAGGTGACGGCCAAGCAGTTCAACTGGCAGGTGACCTATCCCGGCGCCGACGGCAAGTTCGGCACCGCCGACGACAAGACACTGCTGGACGAGATGCACGTGCCGGTCAACAAGGTCGTCCGCGTCATCCTGAAGTCCCAGGACGTCATTCACAGCTTCTTCGTGCCGCAGTTCCGGATGAAGCAGGACGCGGTGCCCGGTCATGAGATCCGGCAATGGTTCGAGGCGACCAAGCCCGGCAAGTACGAGTGGCCCTGCGCGGAGCTGTGCGGCTTCGGCCACTCCGGGATGCGGGGCTGGATCTACGTCCACACGCCCGACGAGTACGGGAAGTGGGCGGCGGAAAATCTGACGGCGGAGGCGGCCCCGGCCGCGGCGCCGGCCGAGGAGCCCAAGCCGGCCGCCGGGCCCAAGAAAGAGGAGAAGGCCAAAAAATGAGCTCCAGCGCGACCGCTCACGCGCACGTCGGGCACGCGGAACACCACGAGCTCGGCTTCGTGCGTACATACATCTTCTCGACGGACCACAAGATGATCGCGCGGCAGTTCCTGTTCCTGGGGCTTCTCATGATGGTCCTGGGCGGGCTGCTGGCGCTCGTGGTCCGCTGGCAGCTGGCGTGGCCCGAGACGGCGGTGCCCGGCCTCGGCGGGATCCTCAAGGACACCGGCGGCATCCTGGAGCCGAGCACCTACAACATGGCGTTCACCATGCACGCCACCATCATGATCTTCTTCGTGATCATGCCGATCCTGGCGGGCTCGTTCGGGAACTTCTGCATCCCGCTCATGATCGGGGCGCGCGACATGGCGTTCCCGTTCCTCAACATGCTCTCGTTCTGGGTCACCGCCAGCGCCGGCGTCATCATGCTCTCCGGCTTCTTCGTCGAGGGCGGCCACGCCGCCGCCGGCTGGACGTCGTACGCCCCGCTCTCGGCGGTGCCCTCGTACACCGGCGTGAACTGGGGCCAGAACATCTGGTGCATCAGCCTGTTCACCATGGGTATCGGCTCCATGATGGGGTCGATCAACTACATCACCACGATCATCAACATGCGGGCGCCGGGAATGCGGCTCTTTCGCATGCCGCTGGTCATCTGGTCGCTCTTCATCACGGCGATCCTCTTACTGCTGGCGCTGCCGGTCCTCACCTCGGGCGTGGCCATGTTGCTGTTCGACCGCACGCTGGGCACGAACTGGTTCAAGCCGGCCGGCGGCGGTGAGCCGCTCCTCTGGCAGCACCTCTTCTGGTACTTCGGCCATCCGGAGGTCTACATCCTGATCCTGCCCGCGATGGGCATCGCCTCCGAGATCCTGCCGGTCTTCTGCCGCAAGCCGATCTTCGGCTACCACGCGATGGCCTTCTCGATGATCGGCATCGCGTTCCTATCCTGGATCGTCTACGGCCACCACATGTTCGTCAGCGGCATGAACCCGGCGCTCGGGATGGCCTTCACCGTGACGACGATGATCATCGCGGTGCCGTCGGCCATCAAGACGTTCAACTGGCTGGGCACCATGTGGGGCGCGCGCATGCAGTTCACCGTTCCGATGCTGAACGCGCTCGCCTTCGTCTCGATGTTCGTCATCGGCGGCCTGTCGGGTATCTTCATGGCCTCGACGCCGGTGGACATCTACATCCAGGACACCTACTTCATCGTCGCCCACATCCACTACGTGGTCTTCGGCGGGTCGATCTTCGGCGCCTTCGCCGCGATCTACTACTGGTTCCCGAAGATGTTCGGCCGGATGACGAACGTCGCGCTCGGCCACCTGCACTTCTGGCCGACGTTCGTGTTCTTCAACCTGACCTTCTTCCCCATGCACATCATCGGGGTCGGCGGCCAGATGCGCCGGATCTACAACCCGATGCAGTACGAGTTCCTGCAGCACCAGCAGCACTGGAACGTGTTCATCACCGTGTCGGCGTTGTGTCTCGGCCTCGCGCAGATTCCGTTCGTCATCAACTTCTTCTGGTCCTTGTTCGCCGGCAAGAAGGCGCCGATGAACCCGTGGAACGCCAACACGCTCGAGTGGACCGCGCCCTCGCCGCCGCCGCACCTGAACTGGGGACCGACGCTCCCGACCGTCTACCGCGGCCCGTACGAGTACAGCTCGCCCGAGTCGAAGGAAGACTTCCTGCCGCAGACGACGCCGCCGGTCGTGGCGGGCGGAGCGCGGCGGCACTGATCGAGACGGGACGACCGGTGACTCATCGTCTGGCGCTGGCGACCCTGGCCGCGACGTGCGTGCTCATCCTCCTCGGGGGGCTGGTCACCAACACGGGCGCGGCCCTCGCCGTGCCCGACTGGCCGAGCACGTTCGGCTACAACATGATTCTCTTCCCCTGGTCACAGATGGTGGGCGGCATTTTCTACGAGCACAGCCATCGGCTGATGGGCGCGCTCGTGGGTGTCCTCACGCTCGCGCTGGCCGCCGCCCTGTGGCGCGAAGGCGGCCGGCTTCGCCGCCTCGGCCTGCTCGCGGTCGTGGCCGTTCTCGCCCAAGGCCTGCTCGGCGGGCTGCGGGTCGTGCTCCTCCAGGACACGCTGGCCATCTTCCACGGCCTCCTGGCGCAGGCCTTCTTCGCGCTGCTGGCGGCGATCGCGCTCCTGACGGCGGCGCGCGCGCGCTCGGCGTTCGCTCCCGTCGACCCCGCGCTGAAGGGGCTGACTGTTCTGGGGGTGGCGCTGGTCTACTTGCAGATCGTCTTCGGCGCGCTCCTGACGCACCGGGGCCGCATCGATTTGCACCTGGGCGGCGCGGTCCTCGTGTTCGCACTGGTGCCGATGGTGACAGCGCGGCTCCGTCGGAGCGGCGACGCGGTGGCGGCGCCGATCTCGCGTCTCCTTCTGGCCTTGCTGGGCGTCCAGCTTCTGCTCGGCGTCGGGAGCTACCTGGCCCGCTTCTCGCCGCTCTGGATCCCGGGCGAGCCGCTGACGGTGATCGGCCTGCCGGTCGTGCACCGGCTCGTTGGCAGCCTCATCCTGGCCGCCACCGTGGCCCTCGCCGTGCGAGCCTCGGGCGTGGTCGCCAATCCTGCGCCAGCCGATGGGGCCGCGACTGCGCCGGGCCCGCGCGAGTCGAGGCCGGGCCCCCTCGAGGCCCCCGCCGGGGCGGAGGCCATCTCCTGGAGCCCGCGCCGATGATCCCAAGTGAAGCGATCGTCGCCGCGCAGGCGCGCGACCGTCGCCGCGTCGTCGCCGACCTGATCGCCCTCACGAAGCCGCGCGTCGTGCTGATGATCCTGGTGACGACCGTCGTCGGCTACTACGTCGGCCTGTCGGGCGCGCCCGACTACGCCAAGCTCGTTCATCTGCTCGTGGGCACGCTCCTGGCGGCCGGCGGGACCCTCGCGCTGAACCAGTACTGGGAGCGTGACGTGGACGCCCGGATGGAGCGTACGCGCGTGCGCCCGCTGCCGGAAGGCCGGCTCGCGCCGCTCGAGGCCCTCCTGTTCGGCACCGCAGTCACGGTCGCCGGGCTCGGCTACCTCGGGGCGTTCGTGGGCGCGATGGTCCTGCTGATGACCGCGACCACCACGGTGCTGTACCTCTTCGCGTACACGCCGCTGAAGCTCCGGACGCCGCTCTGCACGATCGTCGGCGCGGTGCCCGGCGCGCTGCCGCCAGTGACGGGCTGGGTCGCCTCCCGCGAGGCCTTCGGCATCGGCGCCTGGGTGCTGTTCGGCATCCTGTTCCTCTGGCAATTGCCACACACGCTCGCCATCGCGCGCCTGTATCGCGACGACTATGCACGGGCCGGCGTTCGGCTCCTGCCCGTCGTCGACGCCCAGGGAACCAGCACCGAGCGGCAGATCGTCACCGGCTGCCTGGCACTCCTCGCGGTGAGCCTTCTGCCCACGCTGATCGGGCTGGCCGGTCCCATCTACTTCGTCGGGGCCTTCCTGCTCGGCACGGCCTTCGTGGTGCTCGGCACACGGCAGGCCTTGGCGCCGTCGGCGAGCTCGGCGCGACACGTCCTGTTCGCGTCGCTCCTGTACCTGCCGATCCTCCTCGCCCTCTTGGCCTACGACAAGGTATGACGACCGACGTGCGGAATCGACAGACGCTGCGGGTGCTGCTGACGATCGTCGCCGCGCTCGTCGTGTCGGCATTTCTCATCGGGATCCGCTGGTGACAACTCTCACCGAGAGGCCCCCGGTTGCCCGACGCACCAACGGTCACCGCATGCCGCCGCTGCCGCCGACGGGCGGGGGTGACGGGCCCGAGCGCGAGCCGGGACCGCGTCGTCCGCGGCTGGACAACATCCGGATCGCGATGCTGTTCTTGGTCTGCGGCGAGATCATGTTCTTCGGCGGCTTGATCTCGGCTTTTCTGGTCCTGCGGGTGTCTTCGGCGCTGTGGCCGCCGCCGCTCCAGCCGCGCCTGCCTGTCGGCGTCACCGGCATCAACACGCTCGTGCTGCTCGCGTCGAGCATCGCGATGCTGGCGGCAGCCCGGGCCGCGAAGCGGGACGACACGTCGCGCCTGGTGGGACGGCTCCTGATCGCCGCGGCCCTCGGGAGCGTCTTCCTGATCGTGCAGGGCTACGAATGGGTTCGCCTCGTCAGCTTCGGTCTCACCGTGTCGGCGGGCGCCTACGGCGGAACCTTCTATACGCTCATCGGGACCCACGCGGCGCACGTCGTCGTGGGGGTCGTGTGGGTCGGCCTCACGATCCTGCTCGCCGCTCGCGGGCGGTTCACCGACGGCCGAACCGGAGGCCTGCGCGCGTGCATGATCTACTGGCACTTCGTCGTCCTGCTGTGGCCGGTCCTCTATGTGCTGGTGTACCTCGTATGACGCGCTGTGGCGCGGCCGTGCTGGCGGTGCTCCTCACCCCGGGCCTCGCCGGGGCGTGCGCGTCGTGCATCTCGACCCCGTTCGGCGACCAGACCTACACCTGGCCGTATCTCGGACTCATCCTGCTGCCGTTCGGTCTCATGGCGGCAGTCGTCGGCGTGCTCGCATATCACGCCGGCTATGGCCCGCGACGCGTCAAGCAATGGCTCGCGGCCCGCTTCGCCGCACCAGACGATCCTGAGATCCTCAAGGAGACGACATGAGTCACGTGGCCTCGATGCATGGGGCGGTGGAACCGGCCGAGTCGCCGCTCACACCGGAGAGCTGGGGCAAGCTCGGCATGTGGATCTTCCTGGCGGGCGACGCCGTCGGATTCGGCACGCTGCTCGCCGGCTACGGCGCGATGCGGGCCACGAGTGGTGACTGGCCCCGACCGTTCGACGTGCTCGGCATCAACCTGACGGCCGCGATGACCTTCCTGCTCATCTGCTCGAGCGTGACGATGGTGAAGGCGCTCGAGTGGCTCGGGAAAGGGGACCGAACGCGGACGCGCGTGCTCCTGTTCATGACGGCCCTAGGCGGCGCGATCTTCGTCAGCCTGCAGGCTTACGAGTGGACCCACTTGATTCACCGGGGGCTTCACATCAACGGCAACCCCTGGGGCGCCTCGCTCTTCGGGACTTCGTTCTTCCTGGTGACGGGCTTTCACGGCCTGCACGTCACCGGCGGCGTCATTTACCTGCTGGCGATGATGAGGGTCGTCAAGCGGCGCCCGGTGCCAGCGGCGAGCTACAACGCAGTCGAGATCTCGGGACTCTACTGGCATTTCGTCGACCTCGTGTGGATCATGGTGTTCACCTTCATGTATCTCCTGTAGGGGGCCTGCGCCATGGCGACCGCAGAGCACAAGCATCCCAACTACATGGCGATCTTCTGGTACCTGGCGATCCTCACGGTGGTCGAGATCGCGGTGATCTACCTGCCGCTCGCGAAATTCACGATCGGCGTGCTGCTGTGCGCTCTGGCGCTCGGTAAGGCCGCGCTGGTCGCGATGTACTTCATGCACCTGCGGTTCGAGACGCGCACGCTCGGCTGGGTCGCGGTCACTCCGCTGGTGATCGCGACGCTGCTGGTCTTCCTGCTCCTGCCCGACGGGTTCGCGGTCGTGAAGAAGACGGTCGGCGTCAAGGCGGCCACGACCGAGACCGCGCCGGCGAAACACTGAGTGGTCCGTTCCGGGACCGGCGGCGTGAGCGATGGTGGAGCGGATTGCCACATCGCTGAGTCGAGCGCTGCGGCTCCGGTGTCCCCGCTGCGGGGAAACGCCGCTCTTTCGGGGCTGGTTCGCGATGGCCGAGGCGTGCGTCCTCTGCGGCCTCCGGTTCGAGCGCGCGCAAGGCTACTTCGTCGGCGCGATCTACATCAACTATGGGGTGACCGCAGTCCTCGCGCTCGGACTGTTCTTCCTGCTCTGGGGTTTGACCATGCTCTCCACCGCGGCCGAGCTGGCGCTCGTGCTGCCCCTGGTGATCGTGTTTCCGCTGTGGTTTTTCCGGTACAGCCGGAGTCTCTGGCTCGCGCTCGAGTGGCTGATCAATCGAGAGCCGTGACGGCCTCGCGGCTGCTCGCGAGGGCGTGGCTGACCGTGCTCGCCGTCGCGGCGCCGGCCGCCGCCTACGAGGCGATCACAGTGAAGGACGGTGGCACGGTGAGCGGCGTCGTGAAGTTCGCCGGCGCGCCGCCGACCCTGAGCCCGATCCCGGTGAACAAGAACCGCGACGTGTGCGGCGACCAGAAGCCGTCGGAGGCGCTGGTGGTCGGCCCGAACGGGGGTGTCCGAGACGCCGTGATCATGATCGAGGGCGTCGCCCGCGGCAAGAAGGCGACCGGCGACGTCATCGTCGACAACCGGAACTGCGTCTTCGTCGGTCACGTGACGGCGGTGGCCCCGGGCGATCGGGTTCGGGTGCGCAACCAGGACTCAATTCTCCACAACACCCACGGCTATCTCGGCCAGCCCACCGTCTTCAACCTGGCGCTGCCGAACAAGGACCAGATGATCGACATCACCAAGCGGCTCAACAAGCCGGGCGTGGTGCGCGTGCTGTGCGACGCGCATCCGCACATGTTCGCGTGGATGCTCGTCCACGACAGTCCGTACGTGGCGGTGACCGACGCCACCGGCGCGTTCCGCATCGGGGACGTGCCGCCCGGGACGTACAAAGTCACCATGTGGCACGCCGGCTTCCGGCCCAAGGGCAGCGACAAGGACGGGCGGCCCCTTTACGACGAGCCGCGGACCGTGACGAAAGAGCTGACGATCGCGCCGAAGGGCACGGCGACGGTCGAGTACGAGCTGCGCTGACGTAGTGCGAGCCGCAGGCCGTCGCGGGGCTGGGGCCCGCCGGCCGAGGCGAGCATTAGATGGAGAGACAGGGGGATTTCATGTTCAAGCACATCTGCGTTCCGGTTGACAACTCGGATCACTCGAACCGCGCCATCGACGTGGCGGTCGAGCTCGGCCGGACGAGCGGCGCCCGACTGACCGGCATCCACGTGTACGCCGCGCGGCTGCACGACTACCGGTTCAAGCAGATGGAGTACACGCTGCCCGAGGAGTACAAGGACGAGACCGAGCTCGAGCGCCAGCGGAAGATTCACGACTCGTTGATCGCGATGGGGCTCCAGCTCATCTCCGAGTCGTACCTGGACGTGATGGCCAAGAAGGCCCAGGAAGCCGGCCTCGACTTCGAGCCCAAGATGATCGACGGCAAGCACTACAAGGTCCTCATCGAGGACACCCAGGCTTCCGACTACGACCTGGTGGTGATGGGCGCCCTCGGCATGGGCGCGGTGAAGGACAGCCAGCTCGGCTCGGTCACCGAGCGGTTCGTCCGGCGCGTGGCCCGCGACACGCTCATCGTGCGCAACACCGACGCGCTGAAGGACCAGCAGGGCGCGATCGTCGTGTGCCTCGACGGCTCACCGCAGTCCTTCAACGGCCTCCGCCTGGGCATCGAGCTCGCCGGGGCGCTCCACCGGCCGCTGCAGGCCGTCGCCGTCTACGATCCGTATCTCCACTACGCGATGTTCAACGGCATCGTCGGCGTGCTGAATGAAAAAGCATCCAAGATTTTTCGATTCAAAGAGCAAGAGCAGCTACACGAGGAGATCATCGATACTGGATTGGCCAAGATCTATCAGTCGCACCTCGAGATCGCCAGGAAGCTCGCCGCCGAGTCGGGAGTGGAGCTGGCCATCACGCTGCTCGACGGCAAGTGCTTCGAGAAGATCCTGACCTTCGTCCGCAAGGAGCAGCCGTGGCTCCTCATCCTCGGACGGGTCGGCGTCCACTCGGAGGAGAACGAGGTCGACCTCGGCTCCAACACCGAGAACATTCTGCGGCTGGCGCCGTGCAACGTGCTGCTGACCGGCGGCAAGTTCTACCCGCCGCTCGACGTCAAGGCCGAGGAGATCATCTCCTGGACGGAGGAGGCTGAGGCGCGGATGGAGCGCGTGCCGCCGCAGGTGAAGGGGGTCGCCCGCACGGCGCTCCTGCGCTACGCGATCGAGCAGGGCCACACCGTCGTCACCAACAAGGTCATCGACGAGGCGATGGCCATCTTCATGCCGACGCGGATGGCCGAGCGGATGCAGATCCTGGCCGAAGACGTGGCGGTGGCACAGCTGCGTGCCGAGTCCCAGGCGGTGACGGCCATCTGCTCCGTCTGCGGCTACACGGTGAAGGGCCCCAACCCGGTCGTCACGTGCCCGGTTTGCAAGGCCGGCGCCGACAAGTTCCAGACGATCTCGCGGGAGGCGGTCGAGGCCATCGCGACCCAGGAGGGCGGTATCGAGTCGGAGGAGGCGCTGCCCGGCGTCCAGGTGAAATGGTCGGCCGACGCCCGCGACGCGCTGCGCGAGGTGAGCGACGCGTATCTTCGGCGCCGAGCCAAGGCGCGGGTCGAGAAGTACGCGCGCTCGCGTAAGATTCCGGTCATCACCTGCCAGCTGGCGCTGCCGATGATCGAGGAGACCGTCGGGCGCGAGAAGCTCGGTGCGGGCTGGGATACGCTGCTGGCCAAGACGAAGTTCGAGCCGGCCGAGACGCCCGCGGCGGCGCCGAGCGGCAACGGCGCGGGTACCTTCGCGTGGACCGAGGACGCAACGGCGCGGCTCAACCGCGTGCCCGCGGGGTTCATGCGCGACATGACGCGCGAGGAAGTTGAGCGGGTCGCCGCCGCCAAAGGCGTCACCACGATCGACCTCGCGGTTTGCGAAGAGGGGATCGGGCACGCTCGCGAGACCATGAACGAAGTGATCGCGGGGTACGTGTCGAACAAGAAACCGCGATAGGTGCGGGGGAGGGGGCGGGGATGGCTCCCGGGATCCGACTGCTTCATTCCGGGGGCGGCCTTGCCTCTTGCTTCACGTGATGGTAACGCTGACTACACGGATCCCGGGAGC
>JBKPCO010000223.1:0-31630 GCA_046727415.1 Candidatus Methylomirabilota bacterium | reverse complement strand
GCCGTTGGCCGCCGAGAAGCGATGGATGTAGTGCATGAGCGCGACCTGGCCGAAGACGTCGATCTCGTCGGGCTTCACCGTCTCGCGGCCGCTGTCGCGAAAACCTTCCAGGCCGGCGGGCCGGGGGCGCCGCTCGCGAGGCGGGCCGTCCCAGTCGACGCGCCGCTCCTCGGCAGCGCGTCGCTGCGCGGGTGTCAGCGCCCGGGCCGTGCGGCGCCGGGCGTCGACGTGACGCACGCGCTGCTCGACCGTCGTGCACACCTCGCCGGTCTCGGAGTTGAAGACCTTGTGTGCCAGCACGAGCCCGTCGGGCTCGACGGCAAGCACGCCGCTGGCGATGTGCATGATGTCGCCCACGCGCAGCTCGTGCTGGTAGCGCACGTAGCAGTCGGTGCTCAGGCAGAGACGGCCGCGGCGGCGCGTGTAGTCGAGGCCGACACCAAGCGCGTCAAGGAGCCCGTGCGCGGCGTCGCCGAGACGCGCGAAGTAGAAGGCGACCGTGAGGTGATCGTTGTGGTCCACCTCCCAGCGACACACGATGCCGCGATACGTCTCGAGCCAGCCGCTCACAGTGTTTCCTCCTCAATTCATAGGCGCGCACAGCGGATCCGCCGGTTCCGGGCGCCCACGAGCCGATCTGATTTCCGGCAGGCGGTAGCGTACACGAGTCCAGGCGTCTGCGACCGGGTGTAAGCTGGAATCGTCAGGTTGTGACGGCCCGGGCCGCAGGGGCCCGACGAGCGGGCGTGGTATCGGGTCGACAATGGTAAATCTTCGCAAGCCGCTCGCGATCTGGTGGCTGACCCTGCTGGGCGCCGCCTACTTCGTCGCGGGCAAGTTCGGGCTCAGCCTGGCGATCGTCAACGCCAGCGCCTCACCGGTATGGCCGCCGACCGGCATCGCGCTCGCGGCGTTCCTGCTGCTCGGATCGCGCGTCTGGCCCGCCGTCCTGGTCGGCGCCTTCCTCGTCAACGTCACGACCGCCGGCTCGATCGCGACCGCGATCGGTATCGCCATGGGCAACACCCTCGAGGGGCGAGTCGGCGCCGACCTGATGAGGCTGTTCGCGAATGGCCGCCGCGCGTTCGACCGGGCGCGTGACGTCTTCAAGTTCGTCGTGCTGGCGGGGCTCTTCGCGACGACCGTGAGCGCGACGATCGGTGTGACCAGCCTGACACTGGCCGGCTACGCGAACTGGGTCGACTACGGGCCCATCTGGTTGACGTGGTGGCTTGGCGACGTGGTGGGGGCGCTGGTCGTCGGGCCGATCCTGATTCTCTGGAGCGCTCCCAGCACCGTGCCGTGGACTCGCACGCGCATGCTGGAGGCCGCGGGCCTCCTGGCCGCCATGATCGCGCTGGGCGTCTTCGTGTTCGGCCGGGCCAGCGGCGATGCCCTCACCTTTCTCTGCGTCCCGCCGCTCATGTGGGCCGCGTTCCGGTTCGGTCAACGCGAGACGGCGACGATGATCGGTGTGCTGGGGGTACTGGCGACCTGGGCAACCGTGCGGGGTCTCGGTCCCTTCTCGGACGGTCCGGCGAACGAATCGCTGCTGCTCCTGCAGGGATTTCTGGGCACGATGGCCGTGACGAGCCTCCTGATCGGCGCCGTGGTGGCGGAGCGCCGCCGGGACGAGGCCACGCTGGCGCGGTTGGCGTCTATCGTCGAGTCGTCGGACGACGCGATCATCAGCAAGACGCTCGAGGGCGTGATCACGAGCTGGAACGGGGGCGCCGAGCGCCTCTACGGCTACACGGCCGCCGAGGCGGTGGGCCGACCGATCTCGTTCATCATTCCACCCGATCGCCCGGACGAGATGCTGCGCATCCTGGCGCGCCTCGAGCGGGGCGAGCACATCGAGTCCTACGAGACGGTGCGCATGCGGAAAGACGGGACGCGCCTCGAGGTATCGCTCACCGTGTCCCCGATCCGGAACGCGTCCGGCAAGATCATCGCCGCCTCCGCGATCGGGCGGGACATCACCGAGGAAAAGCGCGCGGAAGCGGCGCTCCGAGAGGCGACGGCGCTCCGGTCCGTCGCGAGCCTGGCGGTGGCCGCGGCCCACGAGATCAACAATCCGCTCACGGTCGTCTCGGGTGAGGTCCAACTCCTCGCCCGGGCCAGCAGCGGCGTCGCCGAGAGCCGCATCGCGTCGATGCTCGAGGCGCTCGAGCGGATCCGCGAGGTGGTGGCGCGCATGAGCCGTATCAACCGGCTCGAGCGCGCCGATCCGGTGAAGAGCCTGCCGGAGATGCTGGATCTAAAAAAGTCCAGCGATCGCCCGGACCGTTTCTAGATGTGCACGCCCTTGAGCTGCGCCTCCGGGTAGCGCGTGCCGGCGGCGGCGCCCGCCGGGATCGCCCCCGCGATCCGCTCCACGTCGCGGGCGTCGAGCCGCACGTCCGCCGCCTTGATGTTCTCGTCGAGCCGCTCCCGCCGCTTGGTGCCCGGGATCGGGACGACGTCCGGCCCCTGCGCCAGGAGCCAGGCGAGCGCGAGTTGTCCCGGCGTGCACCCCCGCTCCTTCGCGATCGGTTCGATGCGGTGCACAAGGTCGAGGTTCTTCGCGAAGTTGGACTCATGGAAGCGAGGGTGGTCGCGGCGCCGGTCGTCCGACGGAATGTCCTCGAGGCGCTCGACGCGGCCCGAGAGCCAGCTGCGACCGAGCGGTGAGTAGGCGACGAACGAGATGCCGAGCTCGCGCAGCGTAGGCAGCGTGGCCTCGGCCTCGACGCGATAGAGCAGCGAGAACTCGCTCTGGAGCGCGCTGATCGGATGAATCCGGTGTGCGCGCCGGATGGTGGCCGGCGCCGCCTCGCAGAGCCCGAGATAGCGGACCTTGCCCTGCTCGACCAGCCGCTTCATGGCGCCGACCGTGTCCTCGATGGGCACGCTCGGATCGACGCGGTGCTGATAGTAGAGGTCGATGACGTCCACGCCGAGCCGCTTGAGGCTCTGGTCGCAGGCCTGGGCAACGTACTCGGGCCGGCCGTTGACGATCGGGCGCCCCTCGGGCGTCCGCGCCTGGCCAAACTTGGTGCTGACCACCACCTGGTTCCGGCGTCCGCGGATGGCCCGGCCGAGTAGCTCCTCGTTGTGGCCGAAGCCGTAAGCGTCCGACGAGTCGAGCAGGCTCACGCCCTGGTCCAGCGCGTGCTGAACGACCCCGATCGACTGTGCGTCGTCGCCCTTGCCGTACGTGCCCGACATGGACATGCAGCCCAGGCCGAGCGCCGACACCGAGAGCGAGCTGTGACCGAGCGTACGGTGTTCCATGGTCCCCCCTTGTGCGTTGTCGCGCGATTCTACTACTTCTGGGGCGCGCCTCGGCCGGCGGGGCCCCAGCCCCGCGACGGCCCGCGGCGCGCACTGACCTCATGACCGGTCCGGGCAGGCGGCTGGCCCGGCTTGCTACAATGTCGTTATGCTCCGCTTGACCGGAACATTCACGCCGCGTTCGGCCGAGCTGCAGGTGGCGCTCAAGGGCGGTCCGGACGGGTTTCCGTTCAAGAGTGAGCTGAGCCTGGTTCCCCTGCTGAGGTTCTGGGAAAAGAAGTTCGGCGACGACACGTCCTCAAAGGGGGTCTACGTCCGGACCGTCCGCGACCAGGTCACCCAGGTGCCGGAACTCCTGGGCCCCATCACGGATCTCGGCGTCATCGACCGCCATCGCAAGCTCATCGAGGTCGTCATGGCCGGCATCTTCGCGCCGGCCTTCTTCGAGCAGGAGTTCTCGGCCGTTCTCGTGCCGTTCCAGCTGAGGAGCTTCTACGCTACGCCGCCCTTCGAGCAGTACCTGCGCGGGGAAGACGGCATCCTCCGCGGCCGGGTGAACCTCGACGCACCCATGGTGAGCGCGCTGCGAATCTTCTTCGCCTACGAGCTGGTCCTGGAGCGGATCTACGGGATCAACCTGGCCGTGGACTATCCGCTGGTGCTCACGGTTCCCGATCCGGACACGAAACTAGACCGCCACTTCAAGATGGAGCTCGACTGGCGGTTCGTGGACGTCAAGACCGTCGGCGACGTGCCGCCCCTGAGCGACGAGATCCGGCGCCGGCTCCGCAGCGATCTCTTCGACCCGGACCTGCTGCGCGACGTGCTGCCGCCCGACCGGTTCATGTTCAGCGGGTTCACGATCCTTCGGGCCATCGAGGTGACCGACCAGGAGGTTCTGTCCTCGCTAGAGCGCGACCTGATCGACAAGGAGTCGATCGTGTCGCACGCGCGTTTCGGCGCCCTGCAGGACAAGCTGCGCACGCTGTTCCGGCGGCCCGAGCTGCGGTTCGGCCTGGCCGCCCTCGACGGCGACCAGGTGCTCGTTCTCAACTACGGCTCCGAGTGCGAGCACGCGTGCATCTTCACCGACTCGCGTCACCACACCGTGGAGGAATTCCGCGGATCGGTCTATGAGCGCGCGGTGAAGCAGGGGAGCCCGGTGATCATCGAGGATCTGGCGGAGATGCCGAACCGGACCCCGGCTGACGACGAGATCATGGAGTGGGGGCTCCGGAACATCATCGTGGCGCCCCTCCTCTACCAGGACCGCGTCATCGGCACACTCGAGCTCGGCTCGCCCAAGGCGGGCGACCTGGACGCCACGCACCTGCCGAAGCTCCACCAGATCCTGCCGCTCTTCTCGATGGCCGTCCAGCGCAGCATGGAGGAGCTGAACTCCCGAATCCAGGCGTTCATCAAGGAGAAGTGCACGGCGATCCATCCGGTGGTCGAGTGGCGGTTCCGCAAGGCCGTCCTCAAGAGCATCGAGCAGCGGGCCGAGGACGCCAACGACGCGAGGGCGGAGCTCGAGCCCATCGTGTTCGATCGGGTCTATCCGCTCTATGCCCTGGCGGACATCCGGGGCTCGTCGACCCAGCGGAGCCTCGCCATCCAGGCTGACCTGCTCACGCAGCTCCGGCTCGCCCGTGACGTGATCCGCTGGGCGCACGACGCGCGGCCGCTGCCGGGGCTGCACGAGCTCCTCTACCGGCTGGACAAGCACGTCGCCAAGATCCAGACGAATCTCAACTCCGGTGACGAGGTCTCGGTCATCGCGTTCCTGCGGGCCGACGTCGAAGCGAAGTTCGATCACCTCCAGACGTTCGGCCTCGGCGTGCGCGAGCGGATCGAGGCCTACCGCGCCTCGCTCGACCCGCGGCTCGGCACCGTGTACGACCGGCGCCGCCTGTTCGAGGAGAGCGTGATGCGCATCGCCGACGGGATCTCGTCCTACCTCGACCTCGAGGAGCAGACGGCCCAGACGATGTTTCCGCACTACTTCGAGAAGCAGAAGACCGACGGGGTCGACCACCAGATCTACGTCGGCGGCTCGCTGCTCGAGGACGGCCGCTTCGACCCGCTCTACCTGAAGAGCCTTCGCCTCTGGCAGCTGATGGTCACGTGCGGCGTCGCGCTGCGGGTCAATCGGCTCAAGGAGAAGCTGCCGGTGCCGCTCGAGGTCACGCACCTCGTGCTGGTGCAGCACGCCCCGATGTCCATCCGGTTCCGCTTCGACGAGAAGCGCTTCGACGTCGACGGCGCCTACGACATCCGGTACGAGATCGTCAAGAAGCGCATCGACAAGGCACTCATCAAGGGAACGAACGAGCGCATCACCCAGCCCGAGAAGATCGCGATCGTCTACGCCAACCCGGCCGAGGGGTACGAGTACCGGCACTACATCGAGTATCTCCAGTCGCTTGGCTACCTCGCCGGCGAGGTCGAGGACGTCGAGCTCGACGAGCTACAGGGCGTGCACGGACTCCGGGCGCTCCGGGTGGCCATCGATCTGCGCAACCCGCGGATCGATCGGCGCATCGGCCTCGCCGACCTGCAGTCCGCGGCCGGCGGCCCCTCGCGCAACTGAGGGCCGCCGCGCGCTCAGTTGCGCGGCTTCATTCCTTCCCGCGTTACGCCTTCGGCCACGAGCGTCTCCACCTCGGCGACCGAGAAGCCGAGGCCGCCTAGGATCTCACGCGTCTCCGAGCCGAACGGCCCCGTCACCGGCGCCGAGACGAATCCGCCGCCGTCCAGCGACACCGGTGAAGCCAGGACTCGCAGGCGGCCGAGCGCCGGATGCGTCACGTCATGGAGCATCCCGTTGGCGAGCGGCTGCTCGTCGTCCAGGAGCTCGATCGGCAGTCTGACTCCCGCGGCGGGAACGCCGGCGGCCTCGAACGCGGCCTGCCAGTCGGCGGTGGTGCGCGAGGCCAGCGCCGCTTCCACGGCCCGGCGCAGCGCCCGGTAATGCTGAACCTCCTTCTCGCGATCGGCGATCGGGCGGTCGAGCGCCTCGTCGGCGAGCCCCACGGTCCGCATGAAGGCGCGCCGCAGCGCCGGGCTTCCACACGCCACGGCGAGCGCGGCGTCGCGGGTCGCGTAGGTTCGGTAGTAGACGTGCACCGTCCCCGGCGGGCGGATCTGTGGCGTGAGCGCCGCCTGCTCGGCGTACGGCCGTCCGCTCGCGCGCATCTCGGCGAGCCGGTCGAGGATCGCGGTGTGCGCGGCGCCGTCGGCCGACTCGATGCGCACCATGTTGTTGTTCTGCGCCATGAGCGCCGCCATCAGGAGCGACACGTCCACCTCGCCGCCGCGCCCGGTCGCGGTCCGGCGCAGGAGGGCCGACGCGATCCCGAACGCCAGGGTCATCGCGCACATGTAATCGACCACCGGGTTCTCGCCGCCTGTGGGCACGCCGTCCTGGATGTTGCCGCCCGCCGCCATGAGCCCGCTGCGCGCCTGGACCACCAGGTCCATCCCAGCGAGTCGCGCCGCGGGACCGCGGCGACCGAACGCGCTTACGTTGCCGACGACGAGGCGCGGATAGCGCGGCGCCAGGCTCGCCCAGTCCAGACCCAGCTCGGCCGCCAGGCCGGGACGGAAGTTCGTGAGCACGACGTCGGCGCGGGCCAGGAGGCGGTCCACGACCTGCCGGGCTGACGGATGGCGCAGGTCCAGCGGGAGCGAGTGCTTGCCGCGGTTCCGGGAGATGAAGTGGCGCGTCTCGCCGGGCGCCAGCGGCGCCAGCTGGCGCACCGGGTCGCCGTCGACCGACTCCACCTTGATGACGTGGGCTCCACCCTCCGAGAGAAGCTGGGCGCAGAAGGGAACCGCGATGAACTGGCCGAACTCGACCACCTCGATGCCAGCGAACGGGCGCAAATTATCCATAGCGCGCTAGGGTAGCATTCGGGCATGAGCATCGAGGGCGTGGTGTTCGACATCGGCGGCGTCGTGCAAGACTCGCCGCTTCACGCGATCGCGCGGTACGAGCGCGAGCACCGCATCGAGCCAGGCTCGATCAACCGGGCGGTCGTCGAGGCGGGCGAGCGCGGCACGTGGGCGCGGCTCGAGCGGGGCGAGCTCACGGTCGCCGCGTTCTGCGCGCCCTTTGAAGCGGAATGCGGGACGCGCGGTGTCGCCGTCGACGCGCAGCGCCTCATGGCCGCCATCGCCGACGCGAGCGTGCCGCGGCCGCGCATGCTCGAGGCGATCCGGCGTATCCGCGCCCGCGGTCTGCGGGTGGCCGCCCTCACGAACAATTGGGTGAGCGACGCGCCCGGCTCCGCCCCGGGCCGCGGCGCGCGTGCGTTATGGGAGCACTTCGACGTTGTCGTCGAGTCCGCGGTCGTCGGCCTCCGCAAGCCCGATCCGCGAATCTACTCGCTCGTCTGCGAGAAGCTCGCGCTGGCGCCGGCGTGCGTCGCGTTCCTCGACGACATCGGCCGCAACCTCAAGCCGGCGCGGGAGCTCGGCATGGCGACGATCAAGGTCGACGAGCCGGACGCGGCGCTCTCCGAGCTGGGGGCGCTGATCGGATTCGACCTGATCGGTTGACCAGGGCCGCGTGACGCGCCCGCCGCCGCTACGCGCGGCGTGCCGCGTCGATCTCCTCGGCGGTGTAGCGAAAGGCGCGGAAGACCCAGTTGTTCAGGCCGGGCGCGCCGGGCGCGTGGGAGAAATGCGGGCTCACGAACTCCCACACTACCTCCCGCTCCGGCGTGACCTCGAAGATCCGGCCGTGGCAGCCCTCGCAGATGAGCGTGTTGCCGTTGGCGAGCCGTTGGGCGCCCGAGATGTACGGGCTGAAGAACTCGAAGAGCGACGGGTCGGTGTACTCCCACACGATCGCGCTCGTCCTCGGGTCGACCTCGATCACGCGCGAGAAGGTCGCCGGGTGATCGCGCCGGTGCGTGCCGTTGTCGAAGATCAATATATTGCCGTTGGGCAGCGGGCGCGGATCGTGCTGCTGCGCCAGCGGCGGGCTGCTGAGCGCCCAGACGACGTTCCCGGACGCGCGCTCGATCATGACGACCGTCGAGATGTTGCGGAAGCTCACGACGATGTGGCCGTCGGCGGTCTCGGCCACCGTGTTGCCGTGGGTCCACTCGGCGCGGCGGTCCTGGAGGGTGACCGGATAGGCGGCGGGATCCAGATGCTCCCAGCTGCGCCACTCCCACACGACGTCGCCCTGCGTCGTCATCTCGACGAGATAGTCGGCGTAGATCTTGCCGTCGGCCTCGGTGCCGGGGAGCCCACCGCGAACCTGGCCGGCGATGGGCGCCGGCAGGGGAGCCAGGCACAGGAGGAGCACGTTTCCGTTGCGGAGCCGGCGCGCGTCGTGATGATGGTCGGGGTGGCGAAGCTCCCAGAGAATGCGGCCGTGCCAGTCGACCTCGAGCACCACACCGCCCTTGAAGCGCGGCCAGGCCTCGAAGCGCCCCAGGTCGTCCATGACCTTGCCGCCGTAGAAGAGGTGGCCGTTGTCGAGCAGATAGCCGTAGAGGCCGGGCCGGAACGGCGGCCGCCACGTGTGGGCGACCTTGCCCTCCATGTCGACCAGAAAGACGGTGCCGTCGCCGAGCATCGGCGCGAAGAGCGTGTAGCCCGCCAGCGCGCGCGCCGGGTCGTGAGCGATGAGGCCCGTCCGGGAACGCCGGATCTTCTGCTGGTCCACCAGCGCCATGGAGCTCTCCTAGAAGTGCACGCGCACGCCGCCGCGGATGATCCGCGGCTCGCCGATCGAGATGACACCCTCGCTCGTGCGGCCGGTCGTGTAGGTCTTGTCGAGGAGATTGTCGATGGCCAGGTACGCCTCGAACCACTTGCCGAAACTGCGTGACAGGAACAGATCCATGACGAAGTAGCTTCCGAGCGGCAGCGTGTTCAGATCGTCCTCGAACTGATCGCCGACCCAGCGCCCGGTGATGTTCAGGTTGAACCAGTCCGGGTTCGTGAAGCGGAACGAGCCGGTGACGGTGTTCATGGGCACCTGCGCCAGGCGCTTGCCCTCGAGGCCCGGCTGCTGGGGCGCGTCGATGACATGCGCGTCGGTGAAGAGGTAGCCCAGGAGGAAGCGCCAGTCGCGGGCGATCCGTAGCTCGAGCTCGGTCTCGACGCCGCGTATCCGCGCCAGGTCGAGGTTCTGGCGCTGCCGGCACGTGGTGCCCACCGGACAGTCGGGCAGCCGGGACGTGAGCGTCACATTAGCGACGAGGTCCTTCACGTCGTTCCAGAAGCCGGTCACGCGGCCCGCGAACGGACCCCACCGCTGCTCCAGCCCCAGCTCTCCGCCCGTCATCCGCTCCGGGTGCAGGCCCGGGTTGGCCACCGTGACGTCGTTCCGCACGCGGAAGAGCCGGTACAGCTCGTTGAGCGTCGGCACGCGGTAGCCCTGGTAGATCGACGCGCGCAGATCGGTGGTGGACGTCGCGTGGAAGAGCGCGGCGCCGCGTGGGCTCGTGAGAAACCGCTCGCTGTCGCCGAACGTTTGCCGGGCGGGCACGCCTGCCGGCGGCGGCGTGTCCGTCCGGTTGCCGTTGTAGTTCGACCAGTAGTCGACGCGGACGCCGCCGACCAGCTCCAGCACGGGCAGCGGCGTGTACACGTCCTGGACGAACACACCGGTCAGGAGCTGCTTGCCGCCGGCGACGCGCGTCCGCAGGAAGACGTTGTTGTTGAAGACGTCCTCGATGGTCTCGCCGGTGACCCAGCGCGCGTCGCCGCCGGCGGAGAACAGGTTGTTGCCGAGCTGGCGGCTCCACTGGAGCCAGCCGCCCGTCGACGTCGTAGGCACCTTCTGATCGAGCGCGAGCGTCTCCGAGTTGCGATTGAGCGCCTGGGTCGAGAACGTGCTGCCGAACTGCTGGTTGTCGGCGTAGAGCGCCAGCCGGAACTCGCCGGCCCCCGACGTCGTCGTGCCGAGCCGGCCCCCGAACGCGCCGCCGCCGTAGGTCGTGCCGTTGTTCTGGAGTGGCGTGCCGTTGCCGCGGTCCTCGTCGAAGTACGTGCCGGAGATGAACAACGAGGCCTCCGGCGAGAGCACCATCTCGGCCCGGCCGTTGAAGGTGACATGGCGCGAGTCGGCCTCGATGTCGATGGCGCCCCGGCGCGAGTCTTTCACGACGAAGTAGCCGTCGGTCTTGAAGTAGTTGCCCTCGAGCGCGACTCGGAATGGGCCCTGCACCTCGTGCACCAGCAGATCGAAGTTCATCGTGTTGTGGGTGCCGTAGCTGCCGTCGAAGAAAACCCCGCGCTCGATCGGCCGGCGGGTGAGCACGTGGACGACGCCTCCGATGGCGTAGTTGCCCCAGGCGCTCGAGCCGCCGCCGCGGACGACTTCGATCTGCTCGATCCCCTGCAGCGGGATGCGGTCCCAATAGACCCAGCCGCCGAAGGCGTCGTTGGCCGGCACGCCGTCGACCAGCACGAGCGCCCGGCTGGTGCCGCTCGGGCCGATGCCGCGGAGCGAGAGACCCTGGGTCGTGGGATGCGTGACGAGACTCGACGAGCGCCGGAAGAGGCTGAAGCCTGGGACCTGGCGCAGGAGGTCGTCGAGCGTCACGCTCGGCGACAGGCTGATGTCCTCGCGGGTCAGCACCGTTACGCTGGCCGGAGCCTGGCCGGCCGGCTGCTCGGTGCGCGTGACGGTAACCACGACCGGCTCGAGCCGCGTCGGGTCGTCGGGCTTCGGCCCCGGAGTCTGCACCATCGGCTGCGGCTCGGCGGGTTGATCGGGTGGCGATGGCGTCGGCGTCTGCGCGTCCGTCGGTGCCGGCTGCTGGGCCGACACCGGCAGGACGCCCAGCAGGCCGAGGAGCACCGCTGCGAGAGCGCGCCGCATCACTGGGCGTGCATGCTTACACGCGCGCCATAGCCTTGACAAGCCGCGGTTCCGGGACGTATCGTCCGCCCGCAGCGAAAAATCCGTGCGGATTCTCGATCCGATGTCCAAAAGGGAGGTTCCCATGCTGCGCATCACGCTGACCTCGGTCGCGGTCCTCCTCGCGCTTGCGCTCGCCCTCGGCCCGCTTGCCGACGCCCAGCAGGGCCAGCCACAGCCGCCGCCGCCCTGGAAGCAGGGCCAGCCGGCCAACATGGCGGACTCGACGCTGGCGCCCATCGCGCAGCCGCCCGCGCCCAAGGCGCCTGGCGAGATCCCGGTCGACAAGATCAAGGTCCCGGCAGGCTTCAAGGTGTCGCTCTGGGCGCACGGGATCAACAACGCGCGCGAGATGGTCTGGGGCGACAAGGGCACACTGTTCGTCTCGAGCCGCGTGGCCGGCAACGTCTACGCCCTGGTCGACAAGGGCGATTCGCGCGAGGTCAAGGTGATCGCCAAGGGCCTCAACCTGCCCAACGGCATCGCGTTCAAGAACGGCACGCTCTACATCGCGGAGGTCTCGCGGATCACGAAGATGGTGGGCATCGAGGACAAGCTCGACAACCCGCCCGCGATGGAGGTCGTCTACGACATCCTGCCGCGCGACCTGCCGCATGGCTGGAAGCACCTGGCGTTCGGGCCCGACGGCAAGCTCTACTTCAACATCGGCGCGCCCTGCAACATCTGCCTGCCGCCGGACACGCACGCGAACATCTCGCGCGTGAACCCCGACGGCACCGGGTTCGAGTACGTCGCGCACGGCGTCCGCAACAGCGTGGGCTTCGACTGGCATCCGATCACCAAGAAGCTCTACTTCACCACGCACGCGCGCGACTGGATGGGCGACGACTCGCCGAGCGACCGCTTCGATGTCGTGACGCAGAAGGGCCAGCACTTCGGCTATCCGTTCTGCCACGCCGGCGACATGCTCGATCCCGAGTTCGGCAAGGGCAAGAGCTGCAACGACTACGTGAAGCCGATCCTCAAGACCGGACCCCACGTCGCCGGTAACGGCGTCGAGTTCTACACGGGCTCGATGTTCCCGGCCGAGTACCAGAACCGCGCGTTCCTCGCCCAGCGCGGCTCGTGGAACCGGTCGAAGAAGATCGGCTTCCGCGTGATGATGGTGACGATCGACGGGAAGGGCGGCGTGGCGAAGTACGAGCCGTTCGCGGAAGGCTGGCTGCAGGGCGAGGAGATCTGGGGCCGGCCGGTGTACACACGCACGATGAAGGACGGATCGCTGCTCATCGCCGACGACTATGCGGGCGCGATCTACCGGGTCAGCTACTCGCGCTGATCGTCGACACTGAGGAAGCTTCAGGTACTCGTCGGCGCTGCCCTCGTCGCCGCCGCCCTGGCGGTGACGACGGCGGCGCCGGTGCCCACCGCCGATCTCGAAGCCGGGCAGCGGAAATCCGAGCCGTGCAAGGCCTGCCACGGTGCTGACGGGAACGCCACGATCCCGGGCACGCCGTCGCTCGCCGGACAGCCCGTGTACTTCACGCACTGGCAGCTCATCAAGTTCCGCGACGGTCGCCGGAAGGATCCGCAGATGACGCCGTTCGCGACGAATCTCAGCGACACGGACATGGCCGACCTGGCCGCGTTCTACGCGTCGCAGCGCCCGCAGCCCCGGGCCGCCGTCACCGATCCGGCGAAGGTCGAGGCCGGCCAGCAGCTCGCCAGCCAGCACCATTGCGTCTCCTGCCACCGGCCCGGCCTCACGGGCCACGAGCAGATTCCGCGCCTGGCCGGCCAGGACCTCGCCTATCTCCTGAAGCTGCTGCGCGGCTTCAAGGCCCAGACGGCGGGCGACCTGGACGGCACGATGACGACCGCCGCTCAGCCCCTGAGCGAGGCGGACATCGAGAACCTCGCGCATTACATGGCGGCCCTGCCGCCGGTGCCCGGGCCGTCACGATGAATGGCCCGCCAGCCCGGAAATCAATGGCTCTTTTCCCGGCAGCCCTGGCCGTGTACACAGGAATGACGGGAGAAAGCCTATGAAAACCGAGCACCCGAGCGTCTGCCCTCTCGATTGCCCCGACACCTGCAGCCTCACCGTCACGG
This sequence comes from Candidatus Methylomirabilota bacterium, assembly GCA_046727415.1. GTDB lineage: Bacteria > Methylomirabilota > Methylomirabilia > Rokubacteriales > CSP1-6 > AR31. The sequence goes on along the minus strand of JBKPCO010000223.1, from coordinate 18,396 downwards.
TGGAGGACGAGCGGATCGTCTCGATCCGGGGCTCCCGCGCGAATCCCTACACGGCCGGCGTCCTCTGCGCGAAGGTTCCTGAGGCGTATCCGAGTTTCGTGCACGGCGAGGGACGGCTCAAGACGCCGCTGCGCCGGGTGGGCGCCAGGGGCGAGGGACGCTTCGAGCGCATCTCGTGGTCGCAGGCGCTCGACATCGTCCACGAGCGCTTCACGGCCGTCATGGCCGCCCACGGCCCGCAGGCGATCCTGCCGCTGAACTACGCCGGCCCCCATGGCATGCTCGCCGGCGGCTCGATGGACCTTCGCTTCTTCCATCGCCTCGGCGCCAGCCTGCTCGACCGCCGTCCACTCTGTGGCGGCATTCGCACGGAAGCGTGGGTCGGCACTTTCGGTCCCACGCCCGGCGTCCGGCCGGAGCAGGCCGAGCACGCCAAGCTGATCGTCGCCTGGGGCAGCAACGTGACGTGGTCGAACCTGCACGTGGTGCCGATCATCAACCGCGCGCGCCGCGCCGGCGCCAAGCTCGTCATCGTGGACACGCGGCGCACGAAGATCGCCGAACAGGCTGATCTGCACATCGCGCTGCGCCCCGGGACCGACGTCGTGTTCGCGTGGGCGATCGCCGCCGAGCTCGAGCGCCGGGGGGGTCTCGACCGCGAGTTCATCGCGCGGCACGTGGACGGCTTCGAGGACTACATGGCGCTCGCGCGCCGCTACACCCTGGCCGATGCGGCGCGGATCTGCGGCGTCGAGGAGCGCCTCGTGAGCCAGTTCGCCGAGTGGTACCGCACGATGAACCCGGCCGTCATCACGGTCGGCAACGGGCTCGAGCGCAACAAGAACGGCGGCAGCGGGATCCGCGCGGTCTTCGCCCTGCCGGCGCTGGCCGGGAAGTTCGGTGTGCCGGGCGGCGGGCTGATCAACGGCGCCGGGTTCGCGTTCCCCAAGACGCCGGCGCGGCTGGGGCGCCCGGATTTCGTCCCGGCCGGCACGCGGCTGATCAACATCATCGACGTCGGCCGCCACCTCAACGACGCGACGCTCTCGCCGCCGATCAAGGCGCTCTTCATCTACAACCACAATCCGGTGGTCGTGCATCCCGAGCAGAACGTCCTGCGCCGTGGCCTCCTGCGCGATGACCTGTTCGTGGTCGGCTCGGACGTTGTGATGACCGACAGCCTCGCGTACGCGGACGTCGTGCTCCCCGCGGCAAGCCACTTCGAGCACGCCGATCTCTTCGCGGCGTACGGCACGCACTGGCTGCAGCGCGCCGACCGGGTCATTCCGCCCCAGGGTGAGGCGCTGCCGAACACGGAAATCTTCCGGCGGCTCGCGGCGCGCTTCGGGTTCACCGACCCGGCATTCCGGGCGAGCGACGCCGAGCTGATGGACGACGCGCTCGACGGCGCCGATCCGCGCATGGGCGGCAAGCGGCCCAGCGCGATTCCGCTCGATCGCGCGACGCCGATGACCGTGGACGGCGGCGGCGAGGAAGCCATCCTCTTCAAGAACGTGTTCCCGAAGACGCAATCGGGCAAGGTCGAGCTGGCGTCGCCGTACCTCGAGGGCAAGTACGGCGCGCGGCTGCCGAGCTGGCGGCCGGTGACGTCGTCGTATCCGCTGGCGCTCATCTCACCGGCCTCGGACCAGCGCATCACGTCGACCTTCGGTGGGCTGCACGTGTCCGACGGGCCTCCGCCGCTCGAGATGCATCCGGACGACGCGCGGGCGCGCGGCCTGCGCGACGGCATGCGCGTGCGCGTCTTCAACGATCTCGGGGAAGTCCGGCTCCCGCTCCGCGTCACCGACGTGATCCCGCGGGGCGTCGTCTGCACGCTCAAGGGCGCGTGGATGGCGACCAGCGACAACGGCCAGACGATCTCGGCGCTGTGTCCGGCCGACCACGCCGACATTTCCGAGGGCGCCTGCTACAACGACGCGCGCGTCGAGGTAGCGGCCCTATGAGGACATCATGACCCCACCCGTCGACCCTAACGCCGTCCTGATGACCGGTGAGAACTCCTTCATCCGCCTGAGCCACGACGGCGGCAAGACCCAGTCGGACCGCTTCAGCCACTGGCGCGTGCTCTGGTGCCCGTCCGGCGCCGGCCACGTGCTCTTCGCGCAGAGCGAGCTGAGCTCCGGCCAGACGCGCATCTTCACCGACAACGCGGCGGTGGCGCGGTGGCTGCAGCGCACGATCGAGACGCTCCTGTTCCCCGCGTTCGCCGACACGAGCGTGCCGGTGATTGCCGCCGACTTTGCGCGCGCTGGCGACCCGCGCTCGACCGCCATCGAGACCGTCGCGGCGGGCGCCGACCGCATCCGCCTGACCTGGTACGACTGCATCGAGCCCTTCGTGCTCAACGCGCCGCCCGGATTCAACAACCGTCCCATCGGCGTGTTCAGCACATTCTTCCCGGCTCGCTCGGCCCAGGTCGAGTGGAACGGGCACTTCGCAACGGGCCAGCCATGGGCGGAGACGCGGGGCGACCGGCAGGCCTCGAGCGCCTGCCTGGCGTGGTCGGAAACCTGGGTGAAGCCCCGCTAGGTGGACTGGCGGGCCGTTCCCCATTTCGGGACGCGGCCGGCCCGACGGAGCTCGGTCGTCAGGCCGAGCGCATACGCGTTCCTTCAGGATCGCGCGGGCCGCCTGGCCGTCGTGCGCGCGATCGACGGCGTCTTTCTCCCGGGCGGCGGGCTCGAGGATGGCGAGACGCCCGAAGCGGCGGTCGGGCGAGAGGCACTCGAGGAGTGCGGCCTCGTCGTCCGTGTCGGCGCATGCGTGAGCCGACTGGTGCAGCTTGTCGTGACGGCCGACGGTCTCGGCGTGGAGAAGCGGTGCGCCTTCTTCGACGCGCGGATCGAACGCCACAACCGAGCCGCGATGCTCCCCGGACATGAAACGCTCTGGCTCGGCCCGGCGAGGGCCGCCCAGATTCTCAAGCACGACAGCCAGATGTGGGCGGTTCGGGATTGGTTGAAATTGCGTGGGGCGCCGCGGAGGGCGGCGCTATCGTGAATGAATGGCGCTTGCGACGCGGATCCGGATCCTTGCGATTCCACCGGGTGAGGCGCCCCTGTCGGTGCGCATGGCATGGGTCGGGCTCGAGCTGCCCCTCGACCCCCGGCATGTCGGCCGCCAGCTCGGGCTGGCCTCCGGTGTGCTCTCCTCGCCGCGCGGGTGGTGGCAGCGCGTCGTCGGCCTCGTCACCGGCCGCTACATGGTGAAGACTGGCTACGCCGTGAACGCGCTGGAGGCGGTCAACCTGCTCCAGGCGAAGGATCCGGTCGCGGCGGCGTGGTGGCGCGAGCACTGCGCGCACCTGCTCGACGGCAAGCGCTCGTTCCTCTTCCCGACTGCGGGGTGCGAAGCGCGTCCCTGACGCTTACTTGTCGGCGATCCGGATCGCCGCCGGGCCTCCCTTGACCGCGATGCGCACGCCGGTGTCCTTGAGCGTGCCCCCGTCCAGGCTGAACACCTGAAGGTCCTTCTCGACCATGTTGCCGACGAAGATGCGCTTGCCGTCCGGCGCGAAGACGGCGCCCTGGGACCAGTGACCGATGGGCGCCTCGGCCAGGCGCGAGAGGTCGGTGCCGCTCACGCGCAAGAGAACCAGCTTGCCGGCGTCGTTGAAGAAGGGCGAGTCCTTCGGCTTGTTGCTACCGTTCATGACGACCACGGCCACGATGGAGCCGTCCGGCGAGATCTTGATGCCCTCGGGTGTCTGGCCGACAGTCACGGTGCTCACGACGCGTGGCGGCTTTGTTTTGAGATCGATGACGCTGACCGTGTCGGCGTCGCCGCCACCACGGCCGATGTTGGCGACGGCCGCGAAGGTGCCGTTCGAGGCGATGTCGATGCCGCAGGGCCTGAGGCCGGCGGAGATGTCGCGCTTGGTGTATTCCACCTTCGTGCCGTCGATGGACAGTACGGAGATCCGATCGTCGCCGTCGCGAGTGACGAGCGCCAGCTTGCCGTCGGGCGAGATGGCCGCGTGACACGTGCCCGACTTCTCGTCGGCGATCGCCACCTTGCCGGCGGGCGTCACGGTCTTGCCCTGAATCGTGAAGACCGACACCGTGCCCTCGGCGCGATTGGCTACCAGCGCGAGCGTCCCGGCGCGGTTGATCGAGACGCCGGCCGGCGCCTTGCCGGTCTCGAGCGTCGCGATGATCCGGGGCGGTGTCGCCTTGAGATCGACAACCGACATCGTGTTGTTCGGGATCCGCTTGGTCGGATCAGCCGGGTCGAGCTTCTCGTTGGCCGTCACCAGCGCGAGCGACTCGTCGGGTGAGACGGCCACGCTGAAGGGCGGCCCCACCACGCTGCCGGGCACGTCCAGCTCGGCCACGACCTTCGGCGGCCACGCTTTGATGTCGATGACCGTCAGCGTGTCGGGCGGCGGGCTCTTTACCACGGTGGCGGCGCCGTTGACGAGCGTGACCTTGTTGTCGTTGGTCGACAGCAAGAGTTGCCCGTGCGCGACGGGGACAAAGGCGACGGCGAGGAGCACGCTGAGCGCGACGAGTCGCGGCGTTTTCATGGAGTCTCCTCCAGGAATGTGGGCCGACGGGGCATAGAAGATCAGGTTCGCGCTGCGAGCGCAAGGTACACTGAACCGCATGGCGCTCGAACATCCGTGGACGGAACCGCCCGCGCCCGCCGACGTCCGGGTGGTCGCTCCCGGAATCTACTGGCTGCGCATGCCGCTGCCGTTCCAGCTCAACCACATCAACCTGTGGCTGCTCGAGGACGGCCCGGGCTGGACCATCGTCGACACGGGCGTCGGCCTCGACGACACGCGCGCGCTGTGGGAGCGTATCTTCGCGACGCATCTCGGCGGCCGCCCGATCCAGCGGGTCCTCGTGACTCATTTTCATCCCGACCACATGGGTAACGCCGGCTGGCTCACCGCCCGCTGGCGGACCGAGCTCTGGTGCACGCAGGCCGAGTGGCTCTACGCGCAGTTCTCGTGGCGCAGCGGCAGCGCCGCCGATTTCGAGCCGCGCCTCGCGCATTTCCGCCGCCACGGCTGCGGCCCGGACGCGCTGACGCAGCTCGGGCGCCGGGGTAATCACTATCCGCGACTCGTGCCGGAAGTCGCGACCGAGTTCCGGCGCATTTCCGACGGCGACACGATCGAGATCGGCCGCCGGACCTTCCGCGTGCTGGTTGTCCTGGGCCACGCGCCCGAGCACGCGTGCCTGTGGGACGAGGCAGGCCGCCTCCTGATCTCGGGCGACCAGGTGCTCCCGAAGATCACGACCAACGTGAGCGTGTGGTCCGAGCAGCCCCGGCTCAACCCGCTCCGGCTCTATCTCGACTCGCTTCGCCGCTTCGAACCGATGGCGCCGGAAACGCTGGTCCTGCCCTCGCACGGCCTTCCATTCCGCGGCCTGCACGAGCGGCTGGGCCACCTCCGCGACCACCACGCCGCGCGGCTCAACGAGGCGCTCGACGCGCTGGTCGAGCCGCGGAGCGCCGCGGAGCTGGTGCCGGTGCTCTTCCGACGCGAGCTCGACAGCCACCAGCTGAGCTTCGCAGTCGGCGAGGCGCTCGCGCATCTGCGCTTCCTCGAGGAGGATGGCCGCGCCGCCCGCATCGTCGATGCGGACGGAGTCCACCGGTTCCGCAAAGCCTGACCGTCCTAATGGCCAGCTATCCGATCCGCAATCGACACTGGACCCGCAAGGAGTACGACGAGCTCATCAAGAGCGGGTTCTTCGTCGAGGACGAGCCCATCGAGCTGCTGGGCGGACAGCTCATTGTCGCCGAGCCCAAGGGGAGCCCGCATTCCACCGCCGTCGCCTTGGCGGTGGAAGCGCTGCGCGCGGCCTTCGGCTCCGGCTGGCTCGTGCGGGTGCAGGATCCGATTGCGCTCGACGCCGAGTCCGAGCCGGAACCGGACGTCGCGGTCGTGCCCGGCCGCGCGCTGGACTATCTTGCCGAGCACCCCGCGTGCCCGGCTCTCGTGGTCGAGGTCGCCGAGTCGAGCCTGGCCTTCGACCGCGGCCACAAGGGCAGCCTCTACGCGCGTGCTGGCCTCGCCGATTACTGGATCGTGAATCTCGTGGACGAGGTGTTCGAGGTCTACCGCGGGCCCGCGCTGGATCGGTCGGCGGAGTTCGGCTGGCGCTACCTCGACGTCCAGGCTCTCCGCCCAGGCGCCACTGTCGCGCCACTCGCGCGCCCCGACGTCACCGTTGCCGTGGCCGATCTGTGGCCGTAACCTGCCGGACGGCGCCCACCGATTCCGGCCCGCAGCGATCTAGTAGAGCACCATCGGGTTGCCGGGCGACCCCGTCGCGCCGATGATTCTGAGCGGTGCCCAGATGAACGCGCCTTCCATGATCTTGTTGGTCACGAGCGACTTGGTGTCCACGTTCTCGAGATTCCAGATCCCCCGCCGCGTTTGCATCTCGGTGTGGCAGGGCACGGCGAAGTCCGGACCCTTCTCGCCCGATGGCTGCGCGTCGCACGCCGAGGTGTCGCACATGGTCAGCGCGATGTCCCGCGACGCGAGGTACTCGCAGGCGCTGATACCGAAGCCGGGCTCGCCCTTGTTGAAGAGATCGCGGGCGGCCTGGCGCTCCTCGGGCTTCATCGTCTTGTAGCGGTCGTTGCTCCAGCTGTTGCCCTGCCCGGTGTGCAGCGCCACGCAATCGCCCGCGCTGATCTCGCGAAGCCCCTGCATCTGCACGATGCCTCTGACGTCGTCCGCGGTGACGATGCCCGCATGTCCCGGCTTGTCGGGAATCGGCAGCATCTCGGCGTTGGCCGGAATCAGCCCCTTCGACTTCTTGTACGCGACGGCGTCGAGAACCACGAAGCGACAGACGAAGCCGAGCTCACCGACGTGCTCGACGCCCAGTGGGCCCATACCCATGACGCGGCCGCCGGCGCCGTGCTCGTAGGCGTCCCAGGAGATCACGCCGTTGTACATCATCGGGCCCTTCGACGTGTTGACGCCGATGTGGCCGGGCCCGTCGAACTGCGTCTGGATCTGTCCGATCTCGGTCGTCACGAGCTCGTCGTGGTAAATGAGCGCGTTGTTCCCGAAGGGCCCGCCCGTCGGCGTACCGGGAATGGTCATCTGCCAGCCGCGCGGTCCGAAGGCCGGCGCCTCGCGGTGGTAGTACTTGCCGATCGCGATCGACTTGTTCTGCTTGATAGTCGCGAGCGCGCGCGCGATGTTGGCCGAATTCTTCGTGTGATTGGCCGAGCCCGCCCGGTCGCCGGCGCCCCACTTGCTCGGCGCCCACTTCTCGTCGATCGGCTTGTCCGAGACCGGCCCCTTCAACGTCTGCGCGACGGCCAGCGCGGCCAGCCCCACCAGGCACACCGTCAGGACCGCTTTGCCGAGAATGGAACGCTTCATGGACTCCTCCTGCGGGTGAAGGTTTCGGCCCGCCTCAGTAGCCGAGCGCTCGATCGCGTTCGGTCATGGCCGGATCACGCTCCGCCGCCGGGCCGTAGCCGCCGCCGCCCGGCGTGCTCACCAGAACGATATCGCCGCGCTTGAGCACGTGCTGCTTGCGGTTGTCGATCGAGACGCCGTTGATCTGCACGTCGCCGAGCCCGCCGTGCTCGCCGCCCGCGAAGCCGGGCGCCTTGAACTTCGTGCGCTCGGCCATGAACGACGCGAGGATCGGCGCGTCCGACTCGCACTCGAAGCGGATGTCCTGCCCGAGGCCGCCGCGGAGGCGCCCGGCGCCGCCCGAGCCCGGGCGCAGGCTCTTCTCATGGAAGAAAAGGGGGCTGTTGCGCTCGGCCACCTCAACCGGCGTCGACGAGATGTTGCTGGGCCAGGAGAGGACGCTCTCGCCGTCCTTGGCCGGCGTGGCGCCCATGCCGCCGTTGAAGAAGAAGATGTTCGTGTAGGGCCGCCCGTCGGCGCGCAGGCCGGTCTGCTGCACGGCCCAGAGCGGCGATCCGGCGCCGGCCATGACGCGGTCGGGGATGACCTGATGGAGCGCGCCGAAGAGCAGCACCGGCACGTAATGGCCGGTCACGGCGCGGCTCACGACTGCCGCCGGAAAGCGCGGGTTGAGGAGACATCCTTCGGGCGCCGTGACCATCAGCGGCCGGTACATGCCCTCGTTGTTCGCGAGGCCGGGCAGGAGCGCGCACTTGATCGCGTACGCGGTCATCGCGTACGTGTAGGCGAGCACGCAGTTGATCGCGCGGGGCTGCTGCGGCGAGGTGCCCGTATAGTCGGCGGTCACCTCGTCGCCGGCGATCGTGAGGGCCACGCGATAGTCGAGCGGCTCGTCGACCCCGTCGGTCTTCATCGCGTAGCGGTAGGTGCCGTCGGGGACGGCGCGGATGGCCGCGCGCATCGCGATCTCGGCGCGGGCGAAGAGCTCGTCGCCGAGCTCGTCGAGCGCGTCGAGCCGGGCCGCGTCCATCAGCGCGAGCAGCCGCTTCTCCATCAGCTCGTTGGCGCCCACCTGCGCCCAGATGTCGCCCACCGTCTGATCGGGCGTGCGCACGTTGGCGCGGATCATCTCGATCAGCGTGTCGTCGGCTTTCCCCTCGCGGATGAGCTTCATCAGGGGGATATGCAGCCCCTCCTCGAACACCTCGCGCGCCTCGATCGCGCGAAGCCGCCCGCCGATGTCGGGCATGTGCGAGGTGGTCGCCGAGAACGCGACCAGTCGGCCGGCACGGAAGATCGGCTTGAGCACGCTGACGTCGCTCATGTGCCCGGTGCCCATCCAGGCATCGTTGGTGATGAGAACGTCGCCCGGTCGCATCGCGGCGGGACCCATCGCGCGCAGGAAGTGGCGGACGGTGGCGGGCAGGGTGCCGATGAACGAGGGGATGCTGCCGGTGTTCTGCGCCAGCGAATAGCCGCGGGCATCGGTGAGCATGCACGCGAAGTCGTTCGCCTCGTTGGAGAGGGTCGAGAACGACGTGCGCACGATGGCCTTGGCCGCTTCGTCGACGACCGAGATGAGGCGCGTCCACAGCACCTCGAGCGTCACCGCGTCGAATCGCCGGCTTCCGGCCGCCGAAGTGCTCATGCGAGCGTCACCACGATGTTGCCGGTCGGAGCGACCGCGAAGCTCGCGTGAGGGTCGACGACCAGCGTCGAGCCTTCTTCTTCGACGACTGCCGGACCGTCGAAGCGGTCGCCCACCGCGAGACGGCCGCGGTCATACACGGTCGTCTCGACGAAGCCGGCCGAGTCGGGGAACCAGACGGGCCGCCGGGTCTTCACGGGCGACTCGGCGCCGCGGCGGCGCCCCTGCAGGACCACCTCGCTGCCCGCCACCGGCGCGCGCACGGCCACGCGGATGTTGATGAACTCGATCGGCACCTCCGGCGGCGTGAGCGAGAACTTCTCCCGGTACGCGGCTTCGAAGGCCAGGGCCAGCCGGCGGCGCGCACCGTCGGTGTCGCGACCGTCGTACGGGCCCTCGGGCAGCGGGACGACGAGGTCGAAGCCCTGGCCCAGGAACCGCCCGTCGGCCAGCCGCTGGAATCGCGCGGTGTCGAGCTTCAGTCCGGTGTCAGCCATGACGGCACGCGCCTCGTCTTCGAGGGCGCGGAACGCCCGTTCCAGGTCGCCGAGGTCACCCCGATCGAGCCGGATGCCCACGGTGGCAACGCGGTCCACGCGCGCCGGCGCCACCAGAAGGCCGAGCGCCGAGGCGACGCCGGCCGACGGCGGGCAGATGACCCGGGTCAGGCCGAGCTTGCGGGCGACATGGCAGGCATGGACGGGACCGGCGCCGCCGGTACAGAGAAGCGCGTAGTCACGCGGGTCGCGCCCGCGTTCGGCGATATGCACGCGGGCGGCGCTCGCCATGCTCTCGTTGACGATGTCGTGGATGCCCCACGCGACCTCGATCACCGAGAGCTGCACCGCCTGCGCGAGACGCGTCAGCGCCCCGCGCGCCGCGGCGGCATCGATCGCGATGGTGCCGCCCGCGAAATAGCCGGGGTTCAGGTAGCCGAGGAGCAGGTCGGCGTCGGTGACGGTCGGCTCCGTTCCGCCGAGCCCGTAGCAAGCCGGGCCCGGCTGCGAGCCCGCGCTGCGCGGCCCGACCTTCAGGAGACCGATCTCGTCCACGTGCGCGATCGAGCCGCCGCCGGCGCCGATCTCGATGAGCTCGATGGTCGAGATGCGAATGGGCAGGCCGCTGCCCTCGATGAACCGCTTCTGGCGAGCGGCCTCGAAGCTGTACGCGGTGCGCGGCTCGCCGCCGTCCACGAGCGAGAGCTTGGCCGTGGTGCCGCCCATGTCGAAGGCGAGGAGATCGCCGCCGCTGTCGGCGCGGCCGAAGAACGCCGCGGCGATCGCGCCGGCCGCCGGACCAGACTCGAGCATCTGCACGGGCGCCCGCTGCGCCTCGGCCACGTGCGTCAGGCCGCCGCTCGAGAGCATGAGGAGCAGCGGCGCCGGAATCTTCGCGCCGGCGAGCTGCTTCGCCATGCGCCCGAGGTACTGGTGGGCGAGCGGCTTGATGTAGGCGTTGGCGACGGTCGTCGATGCGCGCTCGAACTCGCGGATCTCGGGCGCCACCTCGTGCGACGCGGTCGTGAAGACTTCCGGGTGACGCTCGGCGATGAGGCGGATGGCCTCGGTCTCGTGGCGCGGGTTCGCGTAGGCGTGGAGGAAGGTGACGGCGATCGAGCCCACACCGCCGGTGACCAGTCGCTCGACGGCGGCGGCGAGCTGGTCGCGGTCGAGCGGCCGGTGCACCCGGCCGTCGGCCCTCACGCGCTCGGCCACTTCGAGCCGAAGGTTGCGCGGCACGAGCGGCTCCGGCCTGGCGATGTTGAGGTCGTAGAGCTCGAACTTCCGCTCGCGGCCGATCTCGAGCGTGTCGCGGAAACCGGCGGTGGTGATGAGCCCCGCGACGGCCCCCTTGCGCTCGATGAGCGCGTTGGTGAAGAGCGTGGTGGCGTGCACGACGCGCGTCACGTGCCGTGACTCGAGCGCGCCGTCGCCGAGAACCGCGCCGACGCCGGTTGCGACCGCGCGGACCGGATCGTCGTGGGTTGTCAGTACCTTGCGGTTCCACTGCCGCCCGGTGTCGTGGTCGTAGACCACGACGTCGGTGAACGTACCCCCGATGTCGATCCCGAGCGAGTAGCCGGGCATGTCGCGGCTATGCCCCGCTCATCGGATGAGGCCGAGCGACTCGGACCTCGTCGAGCTTCCCGGCGACACGCGCAAGGTCCTCTCGGGAGAGCCCCCACAAGATCGATGTCCGTCCGATCGTGTCGATGAAGTCGTCCACGGCCCTGGCCTCGGCGCCGACGCCGAGAATACAACTGTCGAGCGGGCCCGGCCCGAGAATCTCGGCCGGTTGCTTGACCGCCTGCAACCTTGGGCCTAGGGTGTGAGCGTCGGCACGGGGAGGGCAATCGATGAAGCTTAAGGACCGCGTCGCGCTGGTGACCGGCGGCGGCTCCGGGCTGGGCCGTGCGATCTCGCTGCTCTTCGCCGAGGAGGGGGCGCACGTCGTCGTGAACGAGCTCCATCTGGAAAACGCGAAACCGACGGTGGTGGCGATGAAGGGCCCGGGTGGCGGACGGGCGATCGAGGCCGACGTCGCCGACAGCGCTCAGGTGAAGGCGATGTTCGCGACGATCGAGCGCGAGATCGGAACGCTCGACATCCTCGTCAACAACGCGGGTATCGCCTTCACTCCGGGGGACGACCGCAAGGAGATCGGTCGCAAGGCGGAAGCGGTCATCATGGAGATGATGACCGGCCAGGGCGTCCAGACCCACATGGACGTCACACAGAATCTCTCCGACGAATCCTGGCGCCGGATGCTGGCCGTGCACCTCGACGGGACATTCTTCTGCACCCGCGAGGCGCTGCACCTGATGAGCCGGAGGAACAGCGGCGCGATCGTGAACCTCTCGAGCGTCGCCGCGCTCATGGGCCTCGAGTCGGTCCCGCATTACAGCGCCGCCAAGGGCGGTATTCTCGCCTTCACGCGCGCGGTGGCGCGCGACGTGGCCTCGCGCGGCATCCGCGTGAACGCGATCTGTCCGGGCTACATCGACACGCCGATGACCGAGGGGATCTCGCCCCTGGTCAAGAAGGCGGTGCTCGCTCGCACGCCGCTCGGCCGCACCGGCGAGGCCCACGAGGTGGCCGCCACGGCGCTGTTCCTCGCCAGCGACGACAGCTCGTTCTTCACCGGCCAGTGGCTGTCGCCCAACGGCGGCCTCTTCATCGCCTGACATGCCGGCGTCGCGCGAGCTGTCGATTCGCGGGACGCCGATCCACCTGATGCAGGACGGGGCGGGCCCCGCCCTGCTCTTCCTGCACGGCGCCGGCGGAGCCGCGCGCTGGCTACCGTTCCAGGAGCGCCTCGCCGAGAGCTTCAATGTGTACTTCCCCAGCCATCCCGGCCACGGCGGCTCGCCGGCCGCAGAGTGGATCGAGCACATCTCGGACCTGGCGTTCCACTATCTCGACCTGCTCGACGAGCTTCGGCTCGATCGCATTCACCTGGTCGGCGCTTCGTTCGGGGGCTGGATCGCGGCAGAGATGGCGACGATGGTGTCGCATCGTCTGGCCTCGCTCGTGCTGATCGATCCTGTCGGCATCCGGGTCGACGGCTGGATCTATCCGTTCCTGTTCGGAATGGACATTCCGGAGATCGTCGCGACCATCTTTCACAATCCGATGGCAGCCCTGGCCCTGGCGCCGCCTGATCAATCGATCGACACGCTGGCGCTCCAGTACCGGCAGGGCGCCGCGCTCGCCCGGGTGGCCTGGAATCCCTATCTCTACAATCCGCTCCTGCGCCGGCGGCTCGGCCGCATCGCGTCGCCGACGCTGCTCTGCTGGGGCGCCCACGATCGTCTCGCGCCGCTCGCGCCGTGCGGTGAGACGTGGGCGAAGGCCATTCCCGGCGCGCGGCTTCGAGTCTTCGACGAATCGGGTCACGTGCCGCACCTCGAGGAGGCCGACGTGGTGGCGAACGCGGTCGCCGAGTTCTGCCGGCGTGAGGGAGCCGCGCGGTGAAGTTCTACTACTTCCATCTGATGCCGTACATCATGGAGCACGACGAGCCATCGTCGTGGGTGACGCTGTCGAACCGACATTACGACCCCGCCGTCGGCCACACGCTCTACAACCAGTATCTCGACCAGTTCGAGCACGCGGAGAAGCTCGGCTGGGACGGGCTTTGCGTCAACGAGCACCACCAGAATTGCTATGGCACGATGCCGAGCCCCAACGTGATGGCGGCGATGCTCGTGCGACGGACCACCCGGGCGAAGATCGCCATTCTCGGCAACGGCCTGCCGCTGCGCGAGAACCCGCTGCGCATCGCCGAGGAGATCGCAATGCTCGACGTGGCCTCGGGCGGCCGCATCATCTCGGGCTTCGTCCGCGGGATCAGCGCGGAGTACTTCTCGACCGGCGTCAACCCGACCCACTCGCGCGAGCGCTTCTACGAGGCCGCCGAGCTGATCCTGCGCGCCTGGACGGAAGAGGGCCCGTTCCCCTTCGACGGCCGGTTCTACCGCTTCCACTACGTGAACCCGTGGCCGCGGCCGCTGCAGAAGCCGCATCCGCCGGTGTGGTGCCCATCGCAGGGCTCGAGCGAGACAGTGGAGTGGGCGGCCCAGCGCCGCTTCCCGTACCTCATGGTCTTCACGCCGATCAAGCGGATCGCCCAGATCTACAGCGAGTATCGCGAGGCGTGCGAGCGCAACGGCTACCGCGCCAGCCGCTACCAGCTCACCGTCAACGTGCCGGTGGTCGTGGCCGAGAGCGACGCCAAGGCATGCGAGCTGGCCAAGAAGCATGTCATGTGGGTGTTCAACACGGGCCTGCGGATGCACCCGCCCTTCTGGCGGCCGCCCGGCTACATGACCGAGGCCTCGCTGCGTCGGCTGCTCGCGAACCCGCCCGTGCTGCCGAGCGACCTCACCTTCGAGCAGGCGGACCGGGACGGTTATCTGGTCTACGGCAGCCCCGCGACTGTGCGCGACAAGCTGCGTATCTTCGCCGACGAGCTGCAGGCGGGGATCCTCTGCACGGCCATGAACGGCGGGACCCACGAGCGAACGCTCGAGCTGATGCAGCTCTTCGCGGAAGAGGTCATGCCGCACTTCCGCGAGGATGCCGGCGTCGACGAGACGGCGGGCGTCGGCCGGTAGCTCTCGCTGTCATGGCGTTGGCGAAGACCACCCGTCCGTCGCAGGCCGAGACCCTGGTGCGGCCGCGGCTGGTCCGGCGACTCGATCTCGCTCGGAGGAAGCCCGTCACCTGGTTATGGGCACCGCCGGGCGCGGGGAAGACGACGCTGGTGGCAAGCTACCTCGCGGCGCGCAAGACCCGCGGGCTCTGGTACCAGATCGACGAAGGGGACGCCGACGTCGCCACGTTCTTCTACTATCTCGGGCGGGCCGCGCCGCGTGGCCGGCGGCCGCTCCCGTTGCTGACGCCCGAGTACCGCCACGGCGTCGTGCTGTTCGGTCGTCGCTTCTTCCGCGAGCTTTACAGCCGGCTGAAGCCTCCCTTCACCGTCGTCTTCGACAACTACCAGGACCTGCCGCGCTACTCCGTTCTCCACGACGTCATGGCGGAGAGCGTTGCCGAGATCCCGACTGCAGGGCGGGTCGTCTTCATCAGCCGCAGCGATCCGCCACCGGCCTTCGCCGGTCACCGCCTTCAAGGGCACCTCGATATTCTCGATGGGTCGCAGCTCCGCTTCACGCCGACGGAGACTTTGGGGCTGGCCAGGAGGCTGGCCCCGGGCCGCTGGCCGCGCGCGACGATTCGCTCGATACATGACATCGCCGATGGCTGGTGCGCGGGGCTGGTCTTGCTGCTCGAGCAGCTTCGCTCCGAAGGCCGGGCGTCACCGGCCCCGCTCAAGCCATCGTCGAAGGTTCTGTTCGACTACTTCGCGGGCGAGATCTTCAAGAAGGCCGATCCCGGCGTCCAGACGGTGCTGCTTCACACCGCGTTTTTGCCGAGGGTGACGGCGGCCATGGCGGTGGCGCTCACGGGGCAGCCGACGGCCGGCGAAGTGGTCACCGCGCTGCACGAGCAGAACTACTTCACCAACAAGCAAGGGAATGACAGCGAGCCCGCGTACGAGTACCATCCGCTCTTTCGCGATTTTCTGCTGTCACAGGCGCTACGCGTCTATTCGCGCGAGGAATGCGCTCGGATCCGCCGGACGGCGGCGGGCCTCCTCGACGCCGCGGGCCAGATCGAGCCGGCGGCGCGGCTGCTGCGGGACGCCGAGGACTGGAACGCGCTCGAGCAGCTGATCCGGCGTCACGCGCAGAGCCTGGTGACTCAGGGCCGGGTTCAGACCCTCGAGGAGTGGCTCGGCGGCATTCCCGCGGCCATCGTCGAAGCGCAGCCATGGCTGCTTTTCTGGCGAGGGTGGATCGCGGAACGGCACGCCGACCGCCAGCGCAGCCTCGAGCGGGCGTTCACCGCCTTCCGCCGTGAGGGAGACGCGATCGGGACGTTGGTCGCCTGGGCCGGCGTGATATTCGGCTTCCTGAGCGAAGGCGTCTCGGTCGGCATGGAGCGCTGGATCGCCCTCCTCGACGACATGATCGGGGATGCTCCCACGTTTCCCTCGACAGGGGTCGAGGCTCGTATCGCGACAGCGATGTTCGCCGCGATCACGCTGCGGTGTCCGTCACATCCGAAGGCGGCATACTGGGCCGAGCGGGCCATCGAGGTGGCGCGGCGACACCACGACCCATTCACGAGGGCGATCACCGCCATCATCTGGTTTCACTATCAGCTCCAGGCCGGTGACCTCGCCCGCGTAGCGATCGTGGTCGATGAGATGCGCACCGTCATACGCGCGCGCGGCGTCTCCCCGACCGCGATCGTGAACGCCAGCATGGTGGTGGCCTGGTACGAAGCGGCCACCGCGCTGCCGTCGTATCGAAGCACGGTCGCCCGGACGCTGGAGCTGGCGCACGCGACGAGTGCGGTTCAGTCGCTCCGGGAAACCGGATGGAGGACGGCGCGGCACACCGTTCTCGGTGGTGGCCTCATGGGGGCTCTGAGCGATGGCGATCTCGTGACGGCCGCATCCTGGCTGCGAGAGCTGGATCGAGACGTCCAGCATCTCGGGCCCATGTTTCGCTTCTGGCGTCACTGGTTCATCGTGTGGGAAGCCCTGATCCGCCGTGATGTCCCGCGCGCGACCACCTACCAGCCGGAGATGTTGCGGCTCGCCCACGAGGCAGGGCGCGGGCTCGACGAAGCCGTTGCCCATCTGTTGTCGGCCCAGGTGCTCCACGCGCGAGGCGCGGAGAACGAGGCGCGAAACCATCTCGACCGCGCACTCGAAATCGGGCGTGCCATGAGCAGCGTCTATGTCGAGTTCATGGCCCGCCTCACCGAGGCGCAGCTGTGTCTGGACTGCGGACAGGAGTCCGACGGCTTGGAAGCGCTCCGCATCGCGATGGCGCTCGGCCGCGAGCGTGGTTACGTGAGCTCGCACGTCTGGGTTCCCGCGATCATGGCGGGACTCTGTGCCCGCGCGCTGGAAGCGGGCATCGAGCCGGACTATGTGCGCGGCCTGGTCCAGCAGCGCGGGCTCGTGCCGGAGAGCCCGCCCGTGGAGGCCGAGGCTTGGCCCTGGCCGATCAAGATCCTGACGCTGGGGCGCTTCGAAGTGCTGCTCGACGGCAAGCCGGTCCGGTTCGCCCGCAAGGTCCAGCGTAAGCCGCTGGCGCTGCTGAAAGCGCTGATCGCGTTCGGGGGGCAGGGCGTGCGTGAAGAGCTCGTGATGGACGCGTTGTGGCCCGAGGCGGAAGGTGACGCGGCTCGCGTGGCGCTGGCGAGCGCGCTGCACCGGCTGCGCGGCCTCCTGGGTCGTGAGCAGGCCATCCTCCGGCAGGAGGGGCGGCTGAGCTTGGACGGCCGACTCTGCTGGGTCGACGTCTGGGCCGTCGACCGGTTGCTCGGACGTGCGGAGAAGAGAGCCAGTCATCCGGAGCTCATACGCCGAGCTGCCGATCTCTACCGAGGCGCATTTCTCGACGAGGGCGAGCGCGATCTGCCCAAGGCGACTGCGATGGTCGAGAGCCTTCGTGGTCGCCTGATCCGCCACCTCGTACGCGTCGGGCGGCAGTGCGAGCAGGCGAATCCGCAGGAGGCCGTGGACTGGTATGAAGAAGCGCTCCGCGTCGACCCGTGCGCCGAGGACGCCTGCCGGGGCCTCATGACGGTCTATCACCGGCTGGATCGTTCGACCGATGTTGCGGTCACCTACCAGCGCTGCCGGGCCGCGCTCGACGCCGCACGAGGCCAGGCGCCCTCCGCGGCCACCCAGGGGCTCTTCCAGACCCTCTCCGCCCGCTGAGTCGGCGAAGCCGCTTCGGCTTCGTCGCTCTCGAATCCGAACACGATCGGTCATCGCGCGGGGCTAGCGTGGGTCGCGTGAACCGACGCACCGTGGACGCCGCCGGCGAGCGCGCGGTGATGACCCGCCGCCGGCTCGGATTTCTGATAGCCGCCGGCTGTCTCTATCTCGCTGGTCTCGGATTCCTGACCGGTATGGTCGTGGAACGCGTTCGCTTCGACAGGCAGCGCGGCATCTTGCTGCAGCATCTCGCCGCCACGCAGGAGCGGCTGCACACCCACCTCATGGATCTCGAGCGACAGACTCAGCAGCCGTTCCGCAGAAATGATGCCACGCTTCCGGGAGGTCAATGATGAACAGCGTGAGCCAGCTCTTCGCCAGGTTGTCACTGCGCATGGGGAAACGCCGGCGCCGGTTCGCGACCGCTGCGACCTTCGTTGCCGCCCTCGCGGTTGTGGCCGCGGTGAATGGTCAAGATCGCGGCGAGATTCCTCGCATGCCGTTCATCCCGAATGGAGCGGTGTTCCTCAATCCGAATGGCGCATCACAAACGTACAGCACGATCGGCGGAGGCATCGACCAGACCGGGCCGTTTTTCCAGAGCCTGGGCACGAATGGCCGGAGCTGTTCAAGCTGCCACCAGCCCAGCGATGGCATGTCCGTTTCGGCCGCCCATGTGCAGCGCCGATTCATGCTGACGTACGGTCTCGATCCGATCTTCCGGCCGGTCGACGGCTCCAACTGCAACCACGATATCGAGGTGTCCACGATCGCCGGCAGATCCACCGCCTATAGCCTGCTCCGAACGAGGGGTTTGATTCGAATTGCCATCGCCGTCCCGGCCAACGCCGACTACGACGTGATCAGCGTGGACAATCCGTATGGCTGCGGCGAAACCGATGTGATCTCGATGTACCGCCGGCCGCTTCCCACCACCAACCTGAAATTCTTGAGCGCGGTCATGCTCGACGGACGGGAATCGACGCCGGCCACCGGCACGACAAAGATTCTGTACGACAACTATCCGGCGTCGCTGCTCAGCGATCTGGCGCACCAATCG
>JBKPCO010000222.1:0-5379 GCA_046727415.1 Candidatus Methylomirabilota bacterium | reverse complement strand
GCCGTGGCCGGCTTCGTCCAGCCGAACGCCGGGACGGTCGTGGTGGACGGCGAGCCGGTCCGGGGTCCGGGCGCCGATCGAGGGATGGTCTTTCAGCAGCACTCGCTCTTCCCGTGGAAGACCGTGCTCGCCAACGTCGAGGTCGGCCTCAAGATGCGCGGAATCAAGAGGACCCCGCGCACCTCGCAGGCCCGTGCCTACCTGGGCCTCGTCGGCCTCGCCGGTTTCGAGGACGCGTACCCGGCCGAGCTCAGCGGCGGGATGCAGCAGCGCGTTGGCATCGCCCGTACGCTCGTGAACCGGCCGCGCGTCATGTTGATGGACGAGCCGTTCGGCGCGCTCGACGCGCAGACGCGGCTCAACATGCAGGAGCTCTTGCTCAACGTCTGGCGCGAAGTGCGCACGACGGTGATCTTCGTCACCCACGACATCGACGAGGCGCTCTTCCTGGCCGATCGCGTGGCGGTGATGACCGCCCGGCCCGGCGAGATTCGCGACGTGGTGACCGTGAAGCTGGCCCGGCCTCGCCCGGCCGAGGTCATCGCCACGCCCGAATTCATGACCCTCAAGGCGGGCGTCCTCGCCCAGGTGCGAGAGGAGAGCGCGCGGGTCTTGCCCGCGCCGGGCCGATGAGAAACCTCTCGGCGCTGGCGCAGCGTATCTCGATTCGTCGCTGGGCGCTGGCGACACTCGCCGTCTTCGGGCTCTACCAGGCGGCGATCCTCGCAATCCTGGTCGTTGGTCTCGGCGGCGCGCCGAACTACGTCCGCGCCTACCCGGTGTGGGAGAACGCCCGCCGCATCGCGCGGCTTACGCCGTCCGCCGCGGACGCCGCCACGCTGATCGGGCGCGAGCCCGTCGTGGAATACGGTCACCGGCATCCCGTCTACGGCGTGGCGGTGTGGAGCTTCGAGCTGACGTGGTCGAGCCTCGTCTTCTTCGTCTCGTTCTCCGCGCTCGTGGGCCTGTACCTGGGCATCGGCGGGGCGACCATCCGGTGGGCCGCCATGAGCTCGCTGAGCGGCGCGGGCGCCGTCGGCCTGCTCGGCGCCAGCGTGTCTTCGCTCACGCACTGCGGCCTCGGCTCCTTCGGCGTACTGCTCGCGGTCGCGGGCGTCTCGGCCACCTCGATCCAGTGGTTCGCGCGGCTCGAGCCCGTGCTCATCCCGGCCGGGTACGCGCTGATCGCGCTCGCCATTGCCGCGCGCGCGAGAGGACTCGCGGCCGACTGGACGGCGGCGCCCGCATGAGGACGCTCGCGGCCGCGCTCGCGTGTGTGCTCCTGGCCGCGTGTTCCCGCGGGCACGCGGAGATGATGCCGTCGTTCACGCTGATCGACCAGGCCGGAGCGACAGTGAGGTCCGAGAGCCTTCGCGGACGCGTCCTCGTCGTGAGCTTCCTCTTCACGACGTGCGCCGAGGCGTGCCCCCTGATCACCGCGCAGCTCGCCCGGACCCAGGGCCTGGTTCACAGCGAGAAGCTCGACGAGCGCGTGCGCTTCGTCTCCATCACGCTCGACCCGCTCACCGACCGCCCGGAAGTTCTGCATCGCTACGCCGATCGCTACAGCATCGACCTGGCGACCTGGCACCTCCTGACCGGCGCGTCCGACGACGTGGGTCGCGTGGTCCGCGCCTTCGGCTTGAACGCCGTCGCGCGCGAGCGGATCGTCCACGGGAGCCTCGTGGTGCTGGTCGACGCCGAGGGCCGGATAGCCGAGCGGCGCACCGACCTCGATCTGGATCCCGACCGGCTGCTGGCGTCCCTCCGCAGACTCCTCGGCTGACGAGCGGCGGGGTACACTGTCGCCCGGCATGCGACTGGGCGTTCTCATCCCGACCCGCGGTGTGGTCATGCAATCGGCCGACCGGCCTCCCGTCGAGGAGTGCTGGACCATGGCGCGGTTCGCCGACCGCGCGGGCTACGACGCCGTGTGGGTGGGCGACAGCATCGTCGCCAAGCCCCGGCTCGAGCCCCTGACGACCCTCGCGTACCTCGCCGGCATTACGAGCCGTGTGCGGCTCGGAACGGCTGTGCTCTTGCCCGCGCTGCGGCACCCGGTCGTGCTCGCCCATCAGATCGCCAACGTCGACCAGATCTCTCGCGGCCGCGTGGTGCTCGGCCTCGGCGTGGGCTGGAGCCTGCCGTCGGCCGAGCGCGAGTGGGCGGCGTGCGGTGCCGACCACAAGCGCCGTGTCCGGCGCCTCGAGGATCATGTCGAGCTCTGGCGGATGCTGTGGAGCGGCAAGCCCGTGACCCATCGCCGGGGCGACGTGGATCTGAGCGACCACACGATCGGGCCCTTGCCGTGGAATGGGGCGGGCCCACCCGTCCTCATCACCGCGGCGAACCGCGGCGAGATGCTGCCCGCGCAGTTCGACCGGTTCGGCCGGCTTGGCGACGGCATCATCACCACCTACGTACACGCCGAGGAATGCCGGCTCGTGCGCGAGCGCGCCGAGGAGGCGCTGGTCCGCCACGGGCGCGCGGGCGCGCCGTTCGAGCTCTGCGTGTACACGACGGTTCGAATGGAAGATGATCCCGCCACCGCCGAGCGCGTCACCACCGAGTTTCTCGCCACCTACTACGGCGGCGGCGTGCACTCGCGGGGGACGATGGGTCTCGGCCCTGCCGACTGCGTGATCGCTGCGCTCGAGCGGTACCGCGCGGCCGGGGTCAGCGATCTGTGCATCCGTTTCGTGGGCGACGATCAGCTCGCCCAGCTCGAGCGCTTCACCACCGAGGTTCTGCCGGTGCTTGGCAACTAAGGAGAAACAGATGAAAGTCCGATTCGATCAATCCGCGCCGTACGAGGTCGGCGAGCAGGACGTCCCCTTCTCCAGGCCTGGCGGCCTGGAGCTTCTCGCCCGCATCTACCGGCCGAAGGGCGAGGCGGAGCGGCCGCTGGCGGCGCTGGTCGACGTGCACGGCGGAGCGTGGAGCCGCAACGACCGGACGTCTGGCGCCGTGCACTGCCGGGGGCTCGCGGCGTCGGGCCTCGTGGTGGCCTCGCTCGACTTCCGCCAGGGCTCGGCGCACAAGCATCCGGCCGCCAGCGCCGACGTCGCGGCGGGCGTACGCTACGTCCGCGCTCACGCCGGGCGCCTCGGCATCGATCCGCGCCGCGTCGGGATCGTCGGCAGCTCGAGCGGCGGCCAGCTGGCGCTCCTGGCCGGGCTCAAGCCCAGCGTGGCCGAGCACGCCAGGACGCCGATCATCGCGCCGGACGGCACGCTCGACGCCGCGCCCGGCGACGAATCGGTCGGGTTCGTCCTCGCGCTCTATCCGGTCGCCGACCCGCTGGCGCGATTCCGTTACGTGGTCGGCCGGCAGGACGACGGATCAGGCTTCGACGCCAAGCGTCTGATCGCCGCCCACCACGGATACTTCACCAGCGAGGCCCAGATGGCGGAGGCCAGCGTGACGCGCATCGTGGCGGCCCGCGAGTCCCGCGCGCTACCGCCGGTGTGGCTGGCCCATCCGGAGCTCGACGACAACGTG
Source organism: Candidatus Methylomirabilota bacterium (assembly GCA_046727415.1). Taxonomy (GTDB): domain Bacteria; phylum Methylomirabilota; class Methylomirabilia; order Rokubacteriales; family CSP1-6; genus AR31. Next base: position 1,878 of record JBKPCO010000222.1, on the reverse strand, counting down.
CCGGCGGCGATCACCGACGCGTTCGTCGGCGCCTACCAGCAGGCGGGCGGCCAGATCGAGCGCGTGCACTTCCCGGGCGCGCGCCACGGCTTCACGGGGCAGGCGAGCGCGGACACCGACAAGGCCCTCGCGCTGATGCGCGATTTCATCGGGCGTCAGCTGGCGCGATGAAGCGTTTCGCGCTCGTCGTCGCCGCGCTCGTCCTCTTCGCGGCCGCTCCTTCCGCCGGCGCCAGCTCCGAGGGACAGATGACGTGGGCGGTCCACACAACCCTGGTGCCGACCTATTTCGATCCGGCGGAGACGACGATCATCACGTCGTTCATGGTGCTCTACGCGGTGCACGACGCGGTCGTGAAGCCGCTGCCCGGTAAGCCGATCGGCCTCAGCCTGGCCGAATCGTGGTCGGCGTCGCCCGACGGGCTCGTCTATGAGTTCGTCCTGCGCCGGGGCGCGAAGTTCCACAACGGCGAGCCGGTCACCGCGGACGACGTGAAGTTCTCCTTCGAGCGCTACCGCGGCATCTTCGCCCGCAATTTGAAAGACAAGGTCGTGGAGGTCGAGACCCCCGACGCCGGTCGCGTGCGGTTCCGGCTCAAGCAGGCATGGCCCGACTTCTTGACGTTCTACGGTACGCTCGCCACCGGCGCGGCCTGGGTCGTTCCCCGGAAATACGTCGAGAAGGTCGGCGAGGACGGCTTTCGGAAAGCGCCGGTCGGCGCCGGACCGTACCGCTTCGTGTCCTTCACGCCGGGAATCGAGCTCGTCCTCGAGGCCTTCGAGGGCTACTGGCGCAAGAGCCCGAGCGTGAAGCGGCTGGTATTGCGCACGATCCCCGACCCGGCGACCCGGCTGGCCGCGCTCAAGCGCGGCGAGGCGGACATCGCCTTCTCGATGATCGGCGAGCTGGGCGACGAGGTGCGGCGGACGCCGGGACTCGCCGTGAAGGCCGTTTACCCGTCGACGCACTGGCTCTCCTTCGTCGATCAGTGGGACTCGAAGTCGCCGTGGCACGATCGGCGGGTACGGCTCGCCGCGAATCTCGCCATCGATCGCCGCGCGATCGACCAGGCCCGGACCGGCGGCCTCTCGCGGATCACCTACAGCATCATCCCGAGCTCGTTCGATTTCTTCTGGCAGCCGCTGGCCTACGCCTTCGATCCTGCCGGCGCGAAGAAGCTCCTCGCCGAGGCCGGCTATGCCGGCGGCTTCGACGCCGGGGAATACTTCTGCGACATGACCTCGGCGGACGCGGCCGAGGCGATGATCGGTTACCTGCAAGGCGTCGGAATCCGCGCCAAGCTCCGCCCGCTCGAGCGGGCAGCCTTCAACAAGAGCATCGCCGAGAAGAAGCTGAAGAATCTCGTGCAGATCATCGGCGGCTCGTTCGGCAACGCCGCCACGCGCCTCGAGGCCTATGCAGTCTCCGGGGGGCAGTTCGCCTACGGCGGCTACCCCGACGTCGACGGACTCTTCAGGGAGCAGGCGGGCGAGCTCGATCGCGCCAAGCGCGCGGCCATGCTTCAGCGAGTCCAGCAGCTTGTCGCGGAGAAGGTGATGGTGGCGCCGATGTACGAGCTTGCTTTCGTCAACGGCGTCGGCCGGCGCGTGGACGAATCCGGTCTCGGGCTCATCGCGGGCTATGCCTTCTCGGCGCCGTACGAGGACCGCGGGACCTCATAACTCAGGGTTACCGGACGCCCAGCGCGGATTGAAGAGGTGGTGGCGGCAAGGCGGGTTCACGGACCGCCAGCCGCCATAGCTCGGTAAGCGCGGCATCGATCTCCCTCCGGAGCTGAAGTGGGTTCAAGGACAAGTAGAGCGCCTCCAGGTCGCGCCGGCGGTCGGCGGACAGGATGCCACTGGCACAGAGGCGTTG
>JBKPCO010000221.1:0-15201 GCA_046727415.1 Candidatus Methylomirabilota bacterium | reverse complement strand
TGCCGGAGCGCAAGATTCTCTACGAAGACCCGAAGCTCGGCTTCTGCATCCTCGCCCACTCCTACCGGGGCGCCAAGGAGAGCAATCCGCACGACCATGGCCCGTCGTGGGCCATCTACGGCCAGGCCGTCGGTGAGACGGTGATGAGCGACTGGTCGCTGCTGGAGCCGGCCAGCGAGGCGAAGCCGGGCAAGGTCCGCCTCGCCCGCAGCTACACGCTCAAGCCCGGCATGGCGCACGTCTACAACGAGGGCGATCTGCACTCGCCCCGCCGCGACGGCCCGACGCGACTGATCCGTATCGAGGGTACGAACATGGAGAAGGTGCGCCGCCTCGCCTTCGAGCGCGCGTGAGCACTGGAGGACACCGATGCCACTGAACTATTCGGTCGTCGAAGGCTGGGAGCAGCTGCCGAAGGGCTACGCGCACCGCGACGTTGCCGGGGTCGCCGTCGACGGCGAGGACCGCGTCTTCCTGATCTGCCGCGGCGACCACCCGATCATCGTCTACGATCAGAAGGGCAACTTCCTGCGGTCCTGGGGCGAGGGGCTCTTCACCCTGCGCACGCACGGCATCACCATCGCGTCGGACGGCACGCTCTATTGCAGCGACGACGGCAACCACACCGTGCGGCGGTTCACCCCCGAGGGCAAGCTCCTGATGACCCTCGGCACCCCGAACACGCCGTCGGACACCGGCTACGACGGCAAGAACACCGCGACCGTCAAGCGACCCGGTGGGCCCTTCAACCGGCCGACGAACCTCGCGGTCGGCCCGCGGGGCGATCTCTACGTCTCGGACGGCTACGGCAACTGTCGCGTGCACCTCTTCTCGCCCAGCGGCGAGTTGAAGCGGTCGTGGGGCGTGCCGGGCCAGGGCCCCGGCGAGTTCTTCCTGCCCCACGGCATCGCGGTGGCTGCCGATGGCCGCGTCTTCGTGTGCGATCGCGAGAACGATCGCATCCAGATCTTCAGCCCGGACGGCGAGTACCTCTCCGAGTGGACCGACACGCGGCGTCCGACGCACATCGTCTTCGACGGCCAGGGCCGCGCGTACGTGTCGGAGCTCTGGTGGCAGCCGGGGCAGACGTCGGGACGGTACGGCCCGGCGGGTGACATCAAGTCGGGGCGCGTCAGTGTCTACGACAAGAACGGCGCCGTCATCGGCCGTTGGGGCGGGCCGGACCCGGTCGCGGCCGGAAGCTTTGCGGCGCCGCACGGCATCGCGGTCGACGCGCAGCACAGCGTGTACGTGAGCGAGGTGACCTGGACGTTCGCGGGAAGCCGGGGTCACGTGCCCGAGAGCTGCCACACCTTCCAGAAGTTCACTGTGAAGTCCTGACACGCGTGGCGGCTCGGATCGGCGGCTTGCCGCCGGTCCGGGCCGCCGCGCTAGCTGCCGAATTCAGCCCGTAGCATCGCCGCTGCCGCGACCATCGCCTTCAGCTTGCCGAAGGCGACGTCGCGTGGCAGGTACTTCATCCCGCAATCCGGCGCCAGGACGATCTGCTCCGCGCGCACGTACGGCAGCGCGCGCTTCACCCTCGCTACGATCGTCTCGGGCGTCTCGACCGACGGGTCGTCGAGATCGAGACAGCCGAGGAGGATGGACTTCCCCTCGAGCTTCGTCAGCACTGCGCAGTCGAGCCCGGACTGCGCGGTCTCGATCGAGATCTGTTGAACCGGGGAGCCCGCCAGCTCAGGAAGGAACGAGTAGCCCGACGGCCGCTGGTGAATGATCGCCGCGTAGCCGAAGCAGATGTGCAACGCCGTCGTGCCGATGATCCCCTCCAGGGCACGGTTGAGCGCGCGGAGCCCGAACTCGCGCGCCTTCTCGGGCCGAGCCTGCATGTACGGCTCGTCGACCTGCACGATGTCGGCCCCGGCCGCGAAGAGATTGCGGATCTCCTCGTTCACTGCCGCCGCGTAGTCCATCGCCGCCGCCGCTTCACTCGGGTAGTGGTCGTTCTGCGCCTGCTGCGACATCGTGAACGGCCCGGGCACGGTCATCTTGACTGTCCGCTTCGTGTGCGCCCGGAGGAACTTCACGTCCTCGACCAGGACGGGCCGTCTGCGCCGGATCTGGCCAGCGATCCGCGGCACGGGATTGGGGTGACCCGAGCGATCGAGGGCGGTGCCCGGATTGTCGATGTCGACACCCTCGAGGGCGGTCGCGAAGCGGTTGGAGTAACTCTCGCGGCGAATCTCGCCGTCGGTGATGATGTCGAGGCCCGCTTCCTCTTGGGCGCGAATCGCCAGCACCGTTGCGTCGTTCTGCGCCTCGGCGAGCCACGGCTCGGCGACACGCCACAGCTCCCGCGCACGGACGCGCGGTGGGAAGCGGGCGGCGAGCTTCTGCCGATCGATCAGCCAGTCCGGCTGCGGGTAGCTACCGACGAGCGTGGTTGGGAAGAGCATGGCGGACGTCAGAATCGCGCCCGCCGCCAGCCGCGTCAAGCGACGAAGACCGGAGCGGTCGCCGCCTACTCGCCGCGTGCGCGCGGATGTTCGAGGCCGGAGTGGTTCAGGCGCCGGCCCGTCGCGCGCAAGCGCTTGACCAGCTCGTAGAGTGCGCTCTTGCCGCCGCGATACCCAGCGAGCCGGATGCGCCGCAGGATGGCGGCGCTCGAGAGCTCGGGCTGTTCCCGGAGCCACTCGACGATCGACGGCGCATAGCGCGCGACGGTCGACGGGCGTCCTGCGCCCCGGCGTGCTGGAGAAGGCGTGCCCTCGTCCATGAGTGGGTTTCTGAGCAACTTCGATACCGGAATCGGGGTTCCAGAAGATCAGCAACTTCCGCAGCACCGGTAAGAAGGGCACCGATCAGTCTGGCACCCGCGGATCAAAGTTGGGCACCGGCAGGGGATTTCCGGTAACGAAACCGTCCGGCGCCACGCCACACGCCGGGGCGCCGGACGAGGAGAAACCGCGGCGGTTACTTGGCGCTGGCCGTATAGCGATCGGGGAACTGCTTGACAATCGCGACGGCGAGCGGATCGGCGATCATCTGCATGTGGCCGGCGGCGGCGCGCATGGCCGTGTACGCACCGGTCTGATCGTTCGCGGCCTGCGCATCCACGACGCTCTTGAGCGTGATGACGTGATGCTTCACCAAGTCGGCCACGACCTGCTTGGGCAAGTTCGGGTTGGCCGATTGTAAGAATGCGCCGAAGTCCTGCGTGTAGCCGATGAGGTCGCCGACGGCCTTGTCCTGCTTGGCCTTGTCCTTCGTCGCGACACCCACCGTGTAGTCGACGAAGAAGCCGATGTGTCGCCGCCATAGGGGCAGGAAGGCCTGCTCGGCGTCCTTGCCATACACAGAGCCGATGGCCTTCGCGATGTCGACCGAGTTGGCGTCGAGGGCGCCCGCCGCCGCCTTGAACTCCGCGTCGCGGCCGCCGAGGGCGGCGTTGGTTGCGGCGCCGGCCAGGTAGGCGTGCTCGCGCAGCCCGAGGTTGAGCGTGGTGCGAAGCCCGGCTGCTGCGGCATTCGTCTTGCCGGTGAACTTGTCCGGGTACTGCTTGACGATCGCGCTGGCGAGCGGATCGGCGATCATCTGCATGTGGGCGACCGCCCCGCGCTCGGCCGCGTACGCCCGCGCGTAGTCCCTTGACGCCTGCGCATCGATGACGTCCTTGAGGGTCACGACGTGGTGCTTGACCAGATCGGCGACCACGCCCTTTGGCAGGTTCGGGTTGGCCGACGAGAGGAACGCGCCGAAATCCTGCGTGTAGGCCATCAGGTCGTTGACCGCCTTCTGCTGCTTGACCTGGTCCTTGGTCGCGACGCCGACCGTGTAGTCGACCGCGAAGCCGATGTGGCGGCGCCACAGCGGCAGGAAGGCCTGCTCGGCGCCCTCGCCGTAGACCGAGCCGATGGCCTTCGAGATCGCCACCGAGTTGGCGTCGAGCGCGCCGGCCGCCGCCTTGAACTCGGCGTCACGGCCGTCGAGCGCCGCGCCCGTCGCGGCCGCGGCGAGGATGACGTGCTCGCCGAGCAGCGAGTTGAGCGCCACGCGCAGACTGGCCGCCGGGGTCGCGGACGCGGCCGTCATGGACTTGTCGCCGCCCGACATCGGGCCGGCCATCGACTGTGCGCAGCCGGTGGCGAGCACCACGACGCCCGCCAGCGTACAGACAGACTTCACCATCGTTGACGTCAGCATTGTTCTCTTTCTCCTGGGTTGGCTGGAATCAGTTCACGCGGATCTCGCCGCGCATCGAGGGGTGACGCTCGCAGAAGTACGGGTACACCCCAGGGGTTCTGAGCTCCACGGTCGCGGCCGCTCCCCTGCCCTCGAGGCGCTGGGCGAAGCGGCCGTCGCGCTCTGCCGGAGTACCGGAGGTCACGGTGTGCGTGATGTCGTCCCCGTTGGTCCACGTCACGCGCGTGCCGGCCTTGACGTCGACCTGACCCGGCCGGAACTGGAAGACCTGCACGGCTATTTGCGTCTCCGTCGACGCCGCTGTGGCGATACCGGAACCTGCGAGAATCGCTGCGAGAAGCCCGGCGCTGCTCAGGATGTCTCGCGTCTTCACCGTTGTCCCTCCTTCACCCGATCTACGGGCCGATTCGGCCTTTGGATTGGTCTGCTACCATCAGGCGGCGTGGCCGCGCGCTGGTTCCTCCTCGCGATCCTCACCGGCTCCTACGCAGCCGGCGCCTTCGGAATGCTGGGAATCTCGCCGCTCTCGCCGAGCCTCGTCGCGGGCTTCGGCCTTACCCGCCTGGAGGTGGCGCTGATAGTTCCGGCGATCTATCTGGGCGGGCTGCTCTTCTCACTGCCGGCGGGTCGGCTGCCGATCGGGTGGGCGTGCGGCCGAGTCTGCTCGGCGGGCTGATCGTCGGCGCCGCCGGCCTCGCGGTCGGCGCCGCGGCGCCGGCGTTTCCTGCATTCCTCTTCTGTCTGTTCGTCGCGGGATCAGGATGGAGCGTCGTCAATCCGGCCCTCGGCAAGGCCATCATGGATCTCTTCCCCGCGCCCGAGCGGGGCATCGCGATGGGCATCAAGCAAATGGGGCTCACGCTGGGCGGCATCGCCTCGGCGCTGGTCCTGCCGCGCATCGCCGCGACCTTCGGCTGGCGCGCCGCCGCCGCGATGTCGACCGCCGTCGTCGCGCTCGCCGTCGCGCTGATCTGGCGCCCGCTCGGTGTTCTCGATCGCGGCGCGCCGGCGGCCGCCACGCCGAGCGCCGCGGCGCCGAGCGACTGGTCGTGGGCGCGGCGCCTGCCGATCCTCACCTTCTTCGCGTGCGGCCTGATCCTCGGGATGGTGCAGGCGGCGGTACTGAGCTACCTGCCGCTCTACACCGTCCAGGCGCTTGGCGTCGACACGATCGGCGCTGGATATCTCGTCGCGTGCTCTCAGGCCGGCGGCGCGGTCTCGCGCCTGGCCCTTGGGGCCGCGAGCGATCGCTGGCTCGCCGAGCGGCGATCGGGGTGGCTGGCGCTCACCGGCGGCATCGGCGCCGCGACGTTCGCCGGCTATGCCTTCCGGTCCGTCACGGCGCCGCTCGCCGCGGGCGCGCTGGCCTTCGCGACCGGGATCGGCGCCTACGGCTGGGTGGGCGTGTTCTTCGTCATCAGCGCGGAGCTGGGCGGTGTCCGGCGGGCGGGTCTACTGAGCGGCGTGGCCTTCGCGTCGATCGTCGTCGGACTCCTGATCGGCCCCGCGGTCTTCGGGCTGCTGCTCGACCGCTGGGATTCGTACGCCGTGCCCTGGGGGGTCTTCGCGGCGCTCGCGACGCTGGTCACGGCCGCCACGCTTCTGGCCGGACCGACGATCGATCGCGAGCGGCGATAGACCCTCGCGCGACGCCGCGCGGGCGCTTCAGGCAAGATGGCGCCGCGCGAGCCCTTCGGCGTACGCCGTCAGGAGCCGATGCATCTCGCGCATCGCGTCCTCAGCGGCGCGGCGATCACCCGACGTGGCGAGGTGCTTCAGGATCGTCTTCTTCGTCTCGCCCGACTCTTCCTGTTCGACCGCTTCGTGGACGGCGTAGTTCTGGCCGCCCCACTCCGGCCGTACGCCGTAGTGCTCGACGAGGGCGCGGCCGACCGTCCGCGCGATCTCGATCACCTCTTCCTCGAGGAGCGCCGTCGCGCAGAGCGCGGCGCTCCACGGCCGCACGTGGGCGAGCTCCTGGAAGAAGGCGACGATTGCCGCCATCTCCGGGACCGGCACGATCCGATCGTACGCGTCGCGCGCGTAGCCGAGGTCGTCGCCGATGCGCCGGAACAGCTCGTCGTGATCGGGCGTCGCGCCGACGCGGCCGTTCAGGAAGCCGAGGTCCTCGACCAGCAGATGGCGGGCGCAGTCCTTGCGCACCTCGAAGTCGTCGCAGCGCGTGTGAATGCCGCTGAAGATCCGGGGAAACCAGGCGATCAGGAGGTAGTGCTGGGCGATGTGAGCCCAGACCTGCTCGCGGGACAGGACGCCGGCGGCGAAGCGCTTGAAGTACTCCGAGGTCCGGAAGGGATTCCGTGCCAGGAGCTCGCCGGTCAGCGTGTCGAACCACTCCTCGGTCGTCATGGCGTCGGAGTATAACAACATAGTTCGCGCGTCGGCTCGCTTCCTGGACCGCGCCCGCGTATCATGCGAGCCATGGACACCCGAATTCGTGTCGGCACGAGCGAAGGACTCTGGGAGATCGACGGAGACCGGGTGGCCGCCGCGGCGGCCCTCGCCGGCATGCCCATCACCGCGGTCGCCGAGGACAGTGGGCGGAGCTGGGCCATCGTCGACGGTCGAACGCTCTGGTGGCAATCGGAGCGCGGCTGGGAGGAGCACGCCGAAGTCAAAGGGCTGCCCGCGACCTGCCTGGCGCCGACATCGGCCGGGCTCCTGATCGGCACCGAGCAGGCTCACCTTCTCAAACTGACGGGCGACACGCTCGAGCCGGTCGCGGCGTTCGACGCCACCGAGGGTCGGGACACGTGGTACACGCCATGGGGGGATCCGGCCGACGTTCGCTCGATCGCGAGCGCCGTGGACGGCACCATCCACGCGAACGTGCACGTCGGCGGCGTCGCGCGCTCGCGCGACCGCGGACGGTCCTGGACGCCGACCCTCGACATCGAGGAGGACGTGCACCAAGTGCTGGCCCACCCAACGCGCGGCGACGTCGTGCTGGTCGCCGCGGCCGAGGGGTTCGGTGTGAGCCGTGACGGTGGAAACAGCTGGCAGATGGTCACCGCCGGTCTCCACGCCCACTACCTGCGCGCCGTCGCGATCTCGGGCGAGACTGTGCTCGTGTCGGCCTCGACGGGACCGGGCGGTCGCCGCTCGGCCCTCTACCGCAAGCGCCTCGACGGTGACGACACGTTCGAGCGCTGCCGCGACGGGCTTCCGACCTGGTTCGACGCGAACATCGACACCGCCTGCCTGGCGGCTGCCGGCCCCGTCGTCGTCTTCGGCACCGAGGACGGCCGCGTCTTCCAGTCGCTCGACGGCGGAGCGCGTTGGGAGATGCGCGCCAAGGGATTGCCATCTGTCACAAGCGTCACCCTGAGGTGACCGGCATGCGACGCATGGTCTCCACGCTCACGCTCGCCCTCGTGCTCACCGGCTGGGTCGCGGCCTCCGCGCAGCTCTACGCTCCTGAGAGTCTCGAGCGCTACTTCCGTCTCGAGTGGGAGGTCACGCGGGCGCGCAACGGGCCGATGATCGAGGGTTACGTCTACAACCTCAATGGCGCACAGAACGCCGAGCATCTCCGGCTTCAGATTCACCGGCTCGACAACGCCGGTGGCGTCGTTGGCACCTCGACCGTGTGGGTGCTCGGCGAGGTTCCCAAGAATAACCGGGCCTACTTCGGCGCTTCGGTGGGCGAAGCGGCAAGCTACCGCGTGCAGGTACTGTCGTTCGACTGGGCGTGCAACGGCGGTGGCGGCGGCATGTAGCCGCCGTCAGTCGAAGGGCTCGGCCGCAACCCCGCGCACCCGATCGCGCGCTCCCGGCCGGCCGCTGGCGATCAGCACGGCGCCGGCAGCGCCCGACACATCAATGAGGACGTCTCGCACGCTGCCCGTTCGCGCGGGCGTGATCGCCTGGTGAGCCTCGTCGGCCACCGCGCACGCCAGACACACGGCAAGCGCCACCCAGGCAGCGCGGACCGGTCGTCCCACCTGCGCGACGATGGCCGAGAACCAGAGCAGCGCGAGCAGCGCGTACTCGGTGAGGTGCGCGAGCTTGCGTAGGACCATGTGCGTCGCGTGCAGCTGCGCGTTCGACGCGCCGGGCGCCAGCTGCTTGAGTAGGGGCAGGATGAGCGGCGCGGTGTTGGCGACCGCGAAGTCCGCCGAGCCCAGAAAGAGGACAACCCCGAGCCAGATCGACGCGAGCGCGTAGCGCTTCCAGGTCATCTGAGGTAAGCATACGCTGCGCGGCGCGGGGCCGCACGCGGAGACCGCCGGCTCGCGCCTAAATTGTTCGATCGAGGTGGCTAGCGAGTCGCGGACCCTTCCGCCGCCTTGGCGGCTTTCTGGAAATCGCTCTCGGTGAACCCGTAGAGATGAGCGCCGCCCACGAAGATCTGGGCCGCGATCTCCCGGGGCACGTTCTTCAGGAGATTGGTCGACACGTACGGGAAGTTCGAGTCGAAGTGCGGATAGTCGGTCGAGATGCACATCCGATCGGCGCCGATCAGGCCGGCCGTCGCCTCGATCTCCGGTTCGCTCCCCTCCACCGCCGCCCAGCAGTTGCGCCGGAAATACTCCCGGGGCGTGAGCGAGAGATAGGGAGCGTGCGAGTCACGATACTGCGGGTAGTCCCACTCGATGCGGGACAGCAGACCCGGCGCCCAGGAATTCTGGGCCTCCAGGAAGCCGACCCGAAGCTTCGGATGGAACTCGAACACCCCGCCGATGATCATCGCGATCAGCGCCTGCTGCATCTCGATCCAGTGACTCGCGACGTGACGGTAGAAGCGGTTCTCGCCGTACAGGTGGTTGAAGTACGAATACCAGGCACCGGTGCCCTCGTGGAATCCCCAGGTGACGTTGAGCTCCTCGTGCAGGCTGTAGAGCGGATCCCAGTAGTTCGAGTGCCAGTAGTGGCCGTTCACCAGATTCGGCCGGATGAACGAGCCGACCGCGCCCATCTCCCTTACGCACCGGACTAGCTCGCGGGAGGCAAGGTGTACGTCGTGCACCGGCAGCATCGCCACGAACTTCAGCCGCTCCGGGCTGAACTGGCAGAACTCGTGGATCCAATTGTTGTAGGCCTGGCACAGGGCCAACGAGAGCTGGGGATCGAGGTTGTCGCGGGCGATCAGGGAGAGGCCGGTCGTCGGGTACAGCACCGCGATGTCGACCCCTTCCATGGCCATGCCGATCACCTGGGCCTCGGCGTTGTACTTGCGCTCGATGGCGAAGTCGAGCCGGCCGGTGTCCGCCAGACGGGACCCGGACAGCGGCTGCGAGCTGTGCGTGGCGCCCGGGCGGCCGCGTTTCCGGTATTGCTGCATCTCGGCGTCCATCGTGGTGGGCAGACCGTCGATGACGATCGTGCCCCGCCGGGGCTTGCCGTCGGGCCCGACCACGCTGGTGACGCGGTCCTTGAACCGCGGATCCAGGTAGCGGTCGAACAGGTCGACCGGCTCCATGATGTGCATGTCGCAGTCAACGAAGCGAAGCCCGTCTTTCATGACATCCTCCCCGGCGTGGCGGTGTCGCCGCTGAGCCCCCGCACCGGCTGGCGCGACTATATCGTGCCGGGAGGGAGAGTCAAGCTTTCGAACCCGCCGAGCCCAGCCGGTTGACGACCGTGCGGCTTCCGCGCTAGCCTGCCAAATCCACGCGAGGCACTGCGCCCGAACAAGGAGGACCCCTATGTGCGTCGATAACGACTCTCGACCGCCGATTCCCCCGATCGCCGGCGGCTCAGCCGGATCACGGGACTTCCGCCTCACCTCGACCGATGGCACCCGCTTCATGGCGCACGCGGCCCGCGCGAGCCGACCGACGGGCGCCGGGATGGTCGTCATTCCCGACGTGCGCGGGCTCCACCCCTACTACAAGGAGCTCGCGGACCGGTTCGCCGAGGTGGGCGTCGACGCGGTCGCCATCGACTTCTTCGCTCGGACCGCACCGTCGGATGACCGCGGCGACACCTTCGACTTCATGGCTCACGTCCCGCAGACGAAGCCCGACGCGCTCCAGGCCGACATCGCGGCCGCGGTCGCCTACGTGCGCGGTAAGGATGGCGGCGAGGTCCGATCGGTCTTCTCGGTCGGTTTCTGCTTCGGCGGCGCGCTCTCGTACCTGCAGGCGGCGAGCGGGCTCGGGTACGCGGGCGTGATCGGCTTCTATGGCTGGCCGCTCGGCCTGAGCCGCTGGCCCGATCGCCCCAAGCCCATCGACGCCGTGGCGCGCTACAAATGCCCGGTGCTCTCGCTCTTCGGTGGCGCCGACGCGGGCATTCCGCAGAGTGCGGTCGACGAGTTCGACGCCGCGTGCCGCAAGGCGAACATCAAGCACGACTCCACCGTCTACCCGGGTGCGCCGCACAGCTTCTTCGACCGCAAGCAGACGGAGTTCGCGGAAGCCTCGGCCGACGCCTGGAAGCGCGTCCAGGCTTTCTTGCGCCAGAACACCAAAGCATAACGGCGGGCGGCCCGGGGGCTCGGGCCCGGGCCACCTCCCGCAGCAGCCCCTCACGTGGTCAACCTTCCGCACGTGGCGGTCGTCGGAGGCGGCTTCGGCGGACTGTACGCCGCCCAGGCGCTCGCCGCCCGCCAAGTGCGGGTCACGCTGCTCGATCGGCGCAACCATCACCTCTTCCAGCCGCTGCTCTACCAGGTGGCGACGGCCGCGCTGAACGCTTCAGACATCGCAGCGCCCCTCCGGTCGATCCTGCGCCGAGCCCATAACGTGACGGTGCTCCTGGCGGAGGTCGCGCGGGTCGATCTCGCCGCCCATCGCCTTGTGCTTGACCGGGGCGAGGTCGGTTACGACGCGCTCATTTTAGCGGCGGGCGCCGGCCATTCGTACTTCGGTCACGAGGAGTGGGAGACGTTCGCCCCCGGCCTGAAGACGCTCGAGGACGCGCTGGAGATCCGCCGCCGCATCCTGCTCGCCTACGAGGACGCCGAGCGCGAGCCGGACGGCGCCGAGCGAAAGGCCTTGCTGACGTTCGTGGTCGTGGGTGGCGGACCCACCGGCGTGGAGCTGGCGGGCGCTCTCGGTGAGATCTCGCGCCAGACCATCGCGCGCGACTTCCGGCTGATCGACCCGACGAAGGCGCGCATTGTTCTGCTCGAGGGTGGTCCCCGCATTCTCGGCGGGTTCCCCGAAACACTGTCGCGCCGCGCGGAAGAGGCGCTCCGGCGCATCGGCGTCGAGGTGCGCACTGCCGCCGGCGTGACGCGCGTGACGGCCGACGCCGTGTGGCTAGGCGGCGAGCAGATCCGCGCGCGCACGGTGCTCTGGGCCGCGGGGGTGGCCGCGGTGCCACTCACCCGGACCCTGGGCGTGTCGCTCGACCGGGCCGGGCGCGTCCTCGTCGAGCCGGACCTCTCGATTCCGGGTCACCCCGAGGTTTTCGCTATCGGGGACCTGTGTGTCTTCCCGCATCAAACCGGTACGCCGCTACCCGGTGTAGCGCCGGTCGCCATCCAGCAGGGACGACACGCGGCGGATAATGTGATGCGGCGGCTGAGCGGCCGGCCCACCCGCCCGTTTCACTATCGCGACCGGGGTAGCATGGCGACCATTGGACGTGCCGCGGCAGTGGCGGTGATCGGGCGGTTCAAGCTCTCGGGCCTCATCGCGTGGCTTGCGTGGCTCCTCGTGCACATCATGTTCCTGATCGGCTTCCGCAATCGCTTCCTCGTGCTGTTCGAGTGGGCCTGGGCCTACGTCTCTTGGCAGCGCGGCGCCCGCTTGATCACGGGCCCGTGGAAGGGACGCCGCTGAGGCGTAACGTCATGTCATTGACACGGCGGTTAGGCTAGGCTTCGAGCGATGGACAAGGCGACCGAGAGCTTGCTCCGCGACCTCGAGGCCAGCCCGACCGACCTCAAAAAGCTCGTCGTCAGCGCGATGTGGCGACATTGCACCGCGATCGCGATCGAATCAGAGGCGATCACCCGCTGGGAGCGCGACGACCCCAAGCGCTGGGCGTCGGTCCGAGAATGGCTCCTCGCACAGGGCATCACAATCACCGTGATGAAGAGCCGCTCGGCCACGGAGCCTCGTCGCGCGGCTCCGCCGCCCCCGCAACAGGCGGGCGCGCAGGGCTGACGGCTTCATCCTTGCCAGCCACGGAGCGAAGCAGGTAGTCTGGGCCGACGTCGCTCGTGGACTCGATCCCGAGCGATGGAAGGAGCCTGGACCGCTGTGAGCACGACCCCCATACGCTGGACCTCCGAAACCATCCCCGTCGCCGGGGTCTCGATGCAGGTGTCCCGGGCCGGTGCGGGTCCGCCACTCCTGATCCTTCATCACGACATCGGAACGCTCGATCGCCTGCCCTTTTACGACGCGCTGGCGCGACGCTTCACGGTGCTGGTGCCCACCCTGCCCGGCTACGACGGCTCCCAGCGCCCGGACTGGATGCGCCACGTGCGCGACGCTGCGGCCCTGCAGCAGTGGCTACTGGGCGAGATCGCCGAGACCCGCGCCGCAGGCACGGTGTCGGTGGTCGGGCTCGGATTCGGTGGCTGGATCGCCGCCGAGATGGCGTCGCTGGCGCCGCGCGCCTTCCGCAAGCTCGTGCTGGTCGGCGCCATGGGCCTCAAACCCGAGCGCGGCGAGATCGCCGATCAGGCGCTCGTGTCCTACCTCGACTACGTGCGCCTCGGCTTTTCCGACGCGCGCGCCTTCGACAGGGCCTTCGGCGCCGACCCGACGACCGCCCAGCTGGAGAAGTGGGACCTCAACCGCGAGATGACGTTCCGCATCGCCTGGAAGCCGTACATGTACAGCCCGACGCTCCCGCATCTGCTCGGCGGCATCGCCACCCCCGCGCTGGTCGTCTGGGGCCGCGACGATCGCATCGTCCCGCTCGAGTGCGGCGAGCGTTACGCCAAGGCGCTGCCCCGCGCGCGGCTGGAGATCGTTGCCGACGCCGGGCATCTGGTCGACCTGGAAAAGCCTGACGAGCTGGCCAGGCTCATCATCGACTTCGTGAGCCAAGGAGAGTCCTGATGCACCTCATGTACTTCACCGAGCAGCCAATGTCGGCCTATCCCGAGGAAGAGGGGCGAAAGTTCGGAGCCACCGCCCTCATGTTCTCGAACCGGCACTTCGATCCGGCGGCCGGCAGCCGGCTCTACAACGAGTATCTCGAGCACTACCGGCTCGCCGAGAACGTCGGCTTCGACGGCATCATGCTGAACGAGCACCACAACGCGCCGTTCTGCATGCAGGCCAAGTGCAACGTGTTCGCGTCGATTCTGGCCGCCACGACGAAGCGCGTGAAGATCGTGCTGCTCGGCAATCCCCTGCCGCTCGCCGACAACCCGGTACGGCTCGCCGAGGAGCTCGCGATGATCGACATGGTCTCGCGCGGGCGCCTGGTGTCAGGATTCGTGCGCGGCGGCGGACAGGAGCAGCTCGCTACCGGCGTCAATCCGGCCTTCAACCGCGAGCGCTTCCAGGAAGCGCACGACCTGATCGTCAAGGCGTGGACCCAGCCCGGGCCCTTCCGCTGGGAAGGCGCCCACTATCAGCACCGCGTGGTGAACCCGTGGGCGGTGCCGCTGCAAAAGCCCCATCCGCGAATCTGGATCCCCGGGGTGCTCAGCAAGGAGACGATCATCTGGGCGGCGCAGAAGCGCTACCCGTACATCGCGCTCAGCACCGCCATCGATGCGACCAAGAAGATCTGGGAGCTCTACGATCGGGTCGCGGAGGAGACCGGCTACGCCGGCGGCCCGGAGTACCGCGGCTATCTGCAGCGCTGTCACGTCGCCGAGACCGAGGAAAAGGCGCTGGCCAACGCCCGTCAGTTCATGTGGATGCAGGGCGAGTTCACGGGCCTCGCGCATCCGGTGTGGTCGACACCCTCGGGCTACTTCTCGCCGACGGTCCGCACCGCCTTCGTCGAGTACGCGGTGGGCCGCCGGTCGAACCCGCGCGGCGCGTCGTTCGAGGATCAAATCAACAGCCAGATGATCGTCGCCGGAACGCCTAAGACCGTCATTCCCAAGCTGCGGCGCCTGCTCGAGGAGACGCGACCGTCCATCCTTGGATTTTGGGCGGCCGACGGCTTCGTCTCGAGCGCGGATACCCAGACGTGTATCCGGCTCCTCGGCGAGGAAGTGCTGCCCGCGCTCCGCGAGATCGGCAAGGAGCTCGGGCTCTGGAGTCCCTTCGAGGCCAACGCGCCTGTCGGCATCGCGTTTCCCGACCCGGCAACGCCCGCCCGCGAGCGCGTCAACGCTCATCACCCGACACCCCTGGAGGTCTCTTGATGCTCCTTCGCTCCTGGCTCGGCGCTCTCCTGCTCGTCGTCGTCGCGGCGGCTCCTCCGGCACGCGCGGCGACGGAGCCGGGCACGATGGTCTGGGGCCTGCACGTGACGCTCGTGTCGCGCTGGCTCGACCCCGGAGACACGGAGGCGCTCATCACCCCGTTCATGGTGCTCTACGCCCTTCACGACGCGCTCTCGAAGCCGATGCCCGGCAACATCAACACACCGAGCCTCGCCGAGTCGTGGACCGTCTCGAAGGATGGGATCAACTACGAGTTCGTCCTGCGCAAGAACGCGAAGTTCCACAACGGCGATCCGGTGACCGCCGAGGACGTGAAGTTCACGTTCGAGCGCTACAAGGGCGCGTCGGCCCGGCTTCTCAAGGACAAGGTGAAGGAGGTTCAGGTCGTCGCGCCGAACCGCGTGCGGTTCGTGCTCAAGGAGGCGTGGCCGGACTTCATGGCCTTCTACGGCACTTCGGCCACCGGCGCCGCCTGGATCGTGCCGAAGAAGTACATCGAGAAGGTGGGAGAGGAAGGCTACAAGAAGGCCCCGGTGGGCGCCGGCCCGTTCAAGTTCGTGTCGTTCCAGCCCGGCATCGAGCTCGTGCTGGAGGCATTCCCAGAGTACTGGCGCAAGGCGCCGTCGGTGAAGCGCATCGTCATGAAGAGCATTCCCGACGAGAGCACGCGCGCGGCCGCGGTGAAGACCGGCGAGGTCGACATCGCGTTCCTCTTCGTCGGCCCGCTCGCCGAGGAGCTGCGCCGCACGCCCGGCGTCCGGATC